>JAJCXQ010000742.1 GCA_029263355.1 Acidobacteriota bacterium
ATGGTCGACCAGGACGCAGCGCATGAGACGGGCTGCGATACCGAGGAAGTGCGCCCGGCTGCGCCACTCGACTTTGCCGACGTCGACCAGCCGCAAGAAGACCTCATTTACCAAGGCGGTGGGCTGCAAGGTGTGGTCGCGCCGCTCGCCACCAAAGTAGCCATGGGCGATTCGACGGAGCTCGTCGACCACCAACGGCATCAACTCCTCGAGCGCCTCAGCGTTACCGCCACGCCAATCCAGCAGTAGGGATGTGACGTCGAATCGAGCTTCGCCCATCAACATTTTCAGTTGACCTCCAGAGTTAGAGCATACACGCCCAAGTCGGTGCCGCGTGCACCCCTCTCACCAGCATCCTCTTGCTGGTCAGCGGATAGCCCACTGAGGGCAAGGTCGTACTCGCCTGCCGACAGAAGGGATCGCGGTAGTGCGACGGTCAGCTCGGCGCCACGGGTCGACAGCTGATCGCTGCTCCACAATACCCGAGCCGTTCCGCTACGACGCACCTCCAAGCGATAACGTGAATACGTCGCAGACGGGTCGAGGCGCAGAATCAGCATGAAGAGCTCGGCGTCCGACGGCACTTCCAAGCGTTCGCCACCACCGCGAGTCTGGCCTGCTGAAAGCACCACGAAGGGCAGATTAACCACTGGCTTGGGGCGCTGCACCACTGGCCCTGGGCGCTGCACAGCCCCGAGCTCACGTTGTGAAGCTTCGAGCTGAGCGATCTGACGTTGGTGTTCTTCGGCCGTTCGGTCCAAATCCGACTGGATACGGGCGAGATCACGACGATAGCTATCGTGGGTCCGTTGCTGGTCCTGTTCGAGCTCCGCCACCTGCTGGCGATAGTCTTGCACGGCAGACTCTTGGGCCTGCTCGCTCAACATCAACTGGCGGCCAAGGCCGAGGGTGATGACCAGCAAGACCGAAGCTGCAAGCCCCATTGGACTGCCGAAGGTTGACCACCGGCGGGCAGGCCGTGATGAACGCATCGGCACGACATCCGCCAAATCGAGCTCGGCTGGTGATTGGGCGGACGGCTCGAGCTTCGCTGAAGCCGCTGCAAGAGCCGCATGGGCTGGCTCGAGCACCTCGTGAACCCAATCGAGATACTCGGAATCGATGTCGACTTCCCGCTCCTCGAGGGAACCGACAACACCTCCATCATCAATGGCTGCCCATCGCCGCCGCGCGGCTTGGACAACATCTGAATCCAAGGAGCCAGTGGCGGCCGCCTGATCGAACACGCTGCTGTCGACCCACACTCCGAACTTGCAACGCAAGCTCAAGGATCCCCGGGAGGCGCTAGCCGGCACCGCAACATCCGAGCTACCTACCAATGAGCTGGTGTCGGCGGGTATCGTCAACAACCGTGGCGGATCGGAGTCGACAATCGCCCACTCAATCGGCCAATCGGCGGTCTGCGCCAAGACGTAAAGATCGCCAAGCAGGGGCGCGTCACCCTCGGTTTGACCTGCCATGGCCGCCGCTGAAAGGCTTACATTCGCCTTCCCTGTTTGCTGCCGTAGCTGGTCTCGTAATCTGCTGTTCTTTGTCACGGCGTTGTCCTCGGTTCCCACATCATCCTCGAGAGCTTTGGTCCCTGTGCAATGAGTTAACCGGCTGTTTTTCAGGATTGGCCGCGCGGCAAGCATCCACCAGCTCACGCAGGGTCTCGAACAGGTTCGGAATCCGGTCACGCGGGATACTCAACAGCTTGCCCAGCTTACGAGCCGACAGTGGCTCGGGGTCGTGGATCGATGCATCCGGGGCAATCGGCCCAGCCATCGTCTCTGTTGGATGACGCGACTCGCTCGACCGAGTGTGCAAAAACTCCCACAGCCTGCCGAGATACAGCAACACCGGAGAGGCACCGCGACCGCCGCTAACGTCACCCGCCCAGGCGGCATCCGCACTTTCGAAGGCGCGGCGCTGATCGATCCGCTCGCTGACGCACGACACCAAGGCATCGTAGCTATCGTGCTCCTCGAGTTGCACGTTCGGCGCGGCGGACGCCGGACTGCGGCGCACCAGCGCCAGTCCCCCGTCTTCGAGACCCTCCAGCGCCGACTCGCCTTCTTCGAGGTCCAAGAGTGCTCCCCAGCGTGCCCGCGCATCGTTCTTCAGCGGCTCGATGATCTGCTTGAACGTAAAGCTGCGCAGTCCGTCTTCCGGCAACTTCGCGAGCAGCCTCTGGAGCTCTGCGATCACCTTCAGGCGCGCCTCACCGCGTGCCGTGACGATCTCGGGGAGCAGCGTATCGTTCCAGCTTTTGACCGTCGTTTCGAGCCTGTTGTCGAGCCGATCCTCAGCACTTGCCACGACCACAGCGAGCGTGGAGCTGCCCAAGATCGTGTCGTTGCGAATCCGACGATCACCGCCCAGCAACGATAACTCGCCAGCTTTCAAAGCGCCTTGCACTGCGGAGCGCAAGATCTCGAACACCCTGAAGCCCAGCGGGTCGTGACGCTTCTGGAGGTCATGCAGGAAATTCCGGATACCCAGGAAGACCAAACCGTCGATGTTCGGCTTGACCTCGAGCTGAGCTTTGAGCCCGCCGAGACGACGGACGAAGATATGGGTGTAACAACCGGCCAGCAGCTCGTCCAAAGCTTGATCCGAAAGATCATCGGTGACCGGCACCTGCCGGTACCAATGCTCGTAGCCGTAGACGCCTAGGTAATCGGGAGACGTGTCCCACAGGCCCCGCTTCTTGAGCTCGATTCGCAGCGCCTGACCGAGCGCATTCCACAGGTCATCAAAAACCTGAGGGTCGGGCGGCTCCCCCGCCGAATCCAACGAGCGAACGTAGTCCGAGAAAACCTGCCTATCCATACCTTTCGCTGAGCGAGCTGAGCCGATGACGCCCGGCGAGTTTCTCCTTCGAGCCCACCTACGATGTGATCCCTTAGTGAGCTTTACACTACCATAGCAACCCTTCTTCGATGCGGCTCTGACGGTCTGGTAAACTCTCCCCTCACTCGTCAATCGGCCGGCGTAGCCATGACCGCCACCGAGGAGGTGACCGCGCTGACTCCCGAGCAGTGGCAAAAGGCCGAAGACATCCTGACTGAGATCCTGGAGCTTCCCGCCGACCAGCGCCAGGCAGCTCTCGATCGCGCCTGCCAAGGTGACGAGGGGCTGCGACGCGAGCTCGAGTCTTTGCTTGCCGCCGCCGACCCGGCGGAGAGCTTCATCGAGACGCCGGTCTTCTCCTTACGCTCGGAAGGGCTGCTGGAAATCCGTGAGGGCCAGCGGGTTGGTTCTTACCAGATCGAGCGTCTACTCGGACGCGGCGGGATGGGCAGCGTCTTTCTAGCGACCCGCATCGACGAATTCGAAAAGCGGGTTGCGCTCAAGATCCTGAAGCCCGGTCTGAACACCGAAGCAATTGTGCGTCGCTTCCGACACGAACGACAGATCCTGGCTCATCTCGACCATCCCAACATCGCCAAGCTGCTCGACGGCGGCAGCACCGAAGAGGGCCTACCCTACTTCGTGATGGAGTACGTCGAAGGCGAGCCGATCGATCACTATTGTGACCGCCAACGGCTGACGATCCGCCAGCGGCTCACGCTCTTCCGCAAAGTCTGCTCGGCGGTTCATCTGGCGCACCAGAACCTGATCGTGCATCGTGATCTCAAGCCCGCCAACATCTTGGTGGGCGCCGACGGTGAGCCCAAGCTGCTGGACTTCGGGATCGCCAAGCCTCTCGACCCCGAAGACGCCTCGACTCTGTTGACCGCCTCTGGCGCCCAGCCGATGACGCTCGCCTATGCTAGCCCTGAACAGGTGGAAGGCGAGGCCATCACCACCGCCAGCGACATCTACACTTTGGGCGTCCTGCTCTACGAGCTGCTCTCGGGTCGACGGCCCTATCGGACTCCCAGTCGCAAATGGCTCGACCTAGCGCGGGCAATCCGCGAGGAGCAGCCGGAAAAACCGTGTACGGCAGTCGGTCGGAAGCCAACAGAACCGCGCTCCACAACTTCTGAGCGGCGGCAGACCATGACGTTCAACCATGATTCACAGCAGGAAACGCTAGCGAGAGGCACACGGTCGAGTGAGCCACAGTCGAGTGAGCCACGGTCGAGCCAGCCACACTCAAGCGATTTGCCACCCGCCAAGGAGGTCTTGACCACCGAGGAGCTGAGCCACCGCCGATCTACTGACCCGCGCGGCCTCCGCCGACGCTTGACCGGCGACCTCGACAGCATTGTTCTGATGGCGCTGCGCAAAGAAGTGTCGCGCCGCTATTCCACCGTTGAACAATTTTCCCAGGATATCGATCGCTTCCTGACTGGCCTGCCGGTGGTAGCCCGTCCTGCGACCTTGGCCTACCAGGCGGGAAAATTCGTCCGACGCCACACTCTGGAGTCTGCCCTGGTGGCGCTGCTGCTGTTGACGATCATCGGATTTGGCGTGGTATCCCTGCGGATGAGAGATCGCGCCGTGCTCGAGCGCGAACGCGCCGAGGAGGTCACCGGCTTTCTCGTCAGCCTGTTCGAAGGCTCGAATCCCGACGCCGCCAAAGGCGAAGACGTCACCGCGATGGAAATTCTCGACCGCGGCCGACAGCAGATCGAGATCTACCGCGAGAACGAGCCCCGCCTGTACGCCATGCTGGCCGCCACCATGGGAGACGTCTATTACAATCTCGGCCTGTTCGAGAAGGCCAGGCCGATGCTGGAGGAAGCGCTCCCGGGTCTACAACGCCACGTCGGCGGAGCCGACGACCGTCAACTCGCGACCGTATTCAACGATCTCGCGGCGATACTCTGGGGCCAGGGCGACTCGCAACGGGCCGAGGCTCTATTCCGGCAGGCATTGGAGATGAAGATCCGACTCTACGGTGACAACGACCCGAGGATCGTCACCAACCTCAACAATTTGGCGGTCGCCACCAAGCAACATGGTGACCTAGAGACGGCGGAAGACCTCTACCGACGTGGCATCAAAATCCGCAGCAGCCAGGACCCACCGGTACCTGAAGCTCTCGCCTACAGTCTGTCGAGCCTTGGAACGCTGTTGCTGGACAAAGAGGACTACGATCAGGCTCTCGATCATCTGAACCGAGCTTTGGAGATCCGCCAAGGGCTCTTCGGGGTCGAACACACCAGCGTCGCGCTGGTGCTCAACAACCTCGGCCTTGTCCACCAAGCGCTCGAGGCGACCACCGAGGCCGAGGACATGTACCGAGAAGCGCTCAGAATCAGGCGAAAACTACTCGGCGATGCCCACTCGGACGTCGCCATCACTGAAATCAACCTGGCTTCGGTCCTGGTGGATCAAAACCAAGCCCCGGAAGCGACCGTCTTGGCGACTCGGGCTTTGGCCAGCCTTCGGCAGTCGAAACCCGGTCATTGGAGGGTGGCACATGCCGAGAGCGTTCTCGGCAGCAGCCTGGCGTTGAGCGGAAATTTCCCCCAAGCCGAAGCCTTAATGAATGCCAGCTATCCGATCCGGGAAGCGCCCCATGATGACTGTTCGAAGTACAACCGGGACGCATTGCACCGTCTCGCTGGACTCTACGAAGCGTGGGGAAATTCCGCCGCTGAGCTCAAATATAAATCGATGCTCGAGGCATGCCCGGCTCGCCGCCAGCCAGTTTAATGACGCCCAGCCGCTGTCGACGCCGGTGACTCCATTGGGATCGATTTCGATCTCTCGAGCCAACACACCGTCCGCGGCGACGCCATTGGGATCGATCTCGATCTCGTGAAGAATCAGCCCCGATGACCGTGAGCTGCCGGAAGTAACATCCATAGCCGATGCGGCCGGAACAGAACACAACAATGAGAACAACAAAACGATCGTAATTTCATGGATTCGATTAGACACAGCTCATCCTCCTTCCGAGCTCCTAGAGCTCGGCCTCGAGAGTTGAAATAAATCTGAGCGACGCGCTCGTATCGTCAGGCCAAGGTTGGCGAAGCCAACAACGTTGGTTCAGCCGGGCGAAGCCAACAACGTCGACTCAGCCGGGCGAAGCCAACAACGTCGACTCAGCCAGGCAAAGCCAACAACGTCGACTCAGCCGCACGACGCGCCAACGAAGCAAAGAATCGCTGGCTTGCGAGTAGTTAACCGGGGATCGTTCGAGATTGGCTGGGCGGTAACCTCGACATCTCAAATCCGGTTTGGGTGGTCCGTTTCATCGGCACTTGCCGCACTTCAGTGGTGAGTAGTCAGAGTCTCCTTGTTTTCTATTTATGAGTCTACAGCATAAAACGGATCTGTCAACGGAACATGCCTCGATCCACGTCAACTGAGGCAAACTTCGGTGAAGAGAGGGCAATCTGTGCCCAAAACAGTGAAATATGCGAGATACAAGGAGTCGGAAAGCTCGCCAGCACCCATAGCTGTGCCGTGATAAGCTTCAAGCACATAAATTCCGACGGATAACCTCGGGTCGCCATGTCCCGAGCTTCGGCGACACATGAGGTTGAGTAGAGACAACACAGCGACAGCATTAGACCGTGAGCGCCCAACATCAATAACAACTCGAAGCAATTCTCGAGCATGGTTGTCGGTCAACAGAGCACGATAGAATTGGACGGTCCAACTCACTAGACATGTCGGCCAAAGACACGCCCGGAGAAGTTTCGATTTGAAGAGCCCTCGGCTGTTCATCCCTCACCTCTTTGCCCTACTCCTCGTCGCCTCGAGCCCGTCGTTGGCAGAGGAGGCCGACGGGGCCCAGCCGAATTCCCGGGTGGCAAGCGCCATCCCACCCGACGACTATCTAATCCGTAACGGTGCGGTGATCGGCGAGATTTACGTCCGCACCAACAACATCTTCGATCCCGACCAAGAGGGTGAAGATCGGCTGCTCTACAACCTGGCCAATCGCCTGCACAAGACCACCGGACAGCGGGTGATCGAGCGTAAGCTGTTGTTCGAGAGCGGCGATGCTTACGATCCCCGGTTGCTACGTGAGACCGCACGCTACCTGCGCTCGCAGGGTTACCTCTACGACGCGGACGTCAGGCCAATCCGCTATCACGGCAATCGGATCGACATCCTGGTCGAGACCCGCGATGTTTGGACCCTCAGCCTGGGAGCGGGCTTGGCGCGCAGCGGCGGAGCCAACACCTTCCAGATCAATATCGAGGAGTCGAACTTCCTCGGGACCGGGCGCCAGCTCGATCTCAAGTTTTCCGACGATCCCGATCGCAGCTCACGGCGGTTTCGGTTCGTCGACACAGCGCTCTTCGGCAGCCGCAACGAGCTGCGCGTGTGGTATTCGAGTAACAGCGATGGCCATCGCCAGGTGTTCGACCTATCGCGACCGTTCTACGCTCTCGATACCCGCTGGGGGGCCGCTACCAAGCTGGTCTCGGAGGATCGACAGGAGAAGCTCTACAGTCAGGGTGAGGTGACCGAACACTTCCAGCACGAGCAGACGAAAGTCGAAATCAGCGGCGGCCTATCCCGCGGACTGGTCAACGGCCGCGCCAGCCGCTGGCTGGCGGGTTACACCTATGAAGAAGATCGGTTCCGACTGAACCCGCAGACCTCGGATGGCTTCATTCTGCCCCAGGCGCGCAAGCTCTCCTACCCCTGGGTCGGATTCGAGACGGTCGAAGACGAGTA
>JAJCXQ010000743.1 GCA_029263355.1 Acidobacteriota bacterium
CCGCCACAGCCCCCGCTCGACACCAACCCCCCCGCCCAACACCATCCCCGGCAGCAACGCCTTCGGCAGTCGCTGCCGGTCGACCTCGATCCGCCGCAGCACCATCATTTTGGCCTGGTCCACCGGCCCAGCCGCACCACCGGCCGCAACCGCAGCGGTCGTCGGCGCCTCGGACGGCGCGGCTGGCGGTGCTGCCGACGGCGCCGGCCCCTTCGAGACCTGAGCCCGCTCCGCCTCGACGGCGAGCCGCGGAAGCTTGCCATGACCTTCACCCGCGAGCCGTGTAGCCTGCTCAGCGCCGACAATCGCGGCCGCTGGCCGCCCATAACGAGTGAGCGTCACCACCTCGCCGTCCGCTACCAGACGCAACAACTCGGAAAGTCGAGCCTTGGCGTCCGCGATGGCGATTTCATGTTTCATGTCAGCGGCGATCGAAGCGGTGATCGATGCGATGGCCGGGCCCCGCAACCGATCCTCCAGTCCATATTTTACCCACTCCGCACTCCAATCCGAGAATGTTGGTCCAACATGTTGGACCAACATCATGACCAACATGTTGGTCCAACATCCTTAATCAGCCCGTTTCGAAGCCGACCCTCGAGCCGCCCCCGAAATCTTCGATTGCCGCGCCGGGCGCCCCCCGCGATAGCGCAGAAACGGCACACGATCCTCGAGCCCCGCCAGCTTGTAGAACACCGTCCCCAGCGTCATCACCCAGCGGTACGTGCGGTTGAACGCCAGCAGCGCCTTGTGCTTCACCGCGACCCGCAGGGCCTCGTCCTCAGAGCTCTCGCGAAGGTTGCCCATCGACTCTTCGTAGTTCACCAGCGCCGCCCGCAGCTCAGGCACCATGCCCGCCGGCGTCACGATGGACCCAGACACCTTGGCCGGCCGCAGCACTGGCAACATCGCCAGCATCCGATCCGCCAGCCTCACCAGCTCATCCCGCGACCGCGGCGTCCGGCCCGAAAAGCCCAACATCTTCTTCACCTCCTGAGCCCCAAACATCAACACCAACTCCCGCCGCACCCTCTGCACTTGCTCACGCAAGGCAGCTCCACGGTCACCATTCAGTTGTAAGCGAGCGACCGCCGCCAAGGTCCGCTTCTTATCACGGGCAAAGTCCGCCTTCTCCAGCTCGACGCTCTCGTGCCGCACCATCCGCCCCAACACATCCACCAGATGCGCCACATCCGGCATCGCCTCCCCCTCCTCCAACACCGCCGCCATCCGCGGCTCCAGCTCCTCCGCGATCAACGTCGCGTCCTTCCGCAAGCTCGACGCCAGAGCTATCGCCACCTTCTTACATCTACTGACGGTCTTGAAGACCATCGGTTGCCCGCGAGATCGTGAAGCCATGAGTTGTCCTCTAGATCGGAGAGTGGGACGCCGAATCTCCCGCACAGGGAGATCCTCCATCTGTGACGAAGATGTTAGCAGACTCAGCGCGACCAGCCTCTGGACCAGGGGCGTTGGAACCTGCGGACGCAGCCCCATAACCCTGGGGATTGCGGGCGCTGTCGAGTTGGCCTAGAATCCAGGCCCCGCCGGTCGTGTTGGGACTCATGCCGATGTAGCTCAGTGGTAGAGCAGCTGATTCGTAATCAGCAGGTCAGCGGTTCAAATCCGCTCATCGGCTCCAGTTTAAATACTTTAAAATAAAAGACTTATACGACCATCCTACACCAACCTATGAACGCAAATTGAGAGCGTGTAGCGGAGGTGTAGAGGATTCTCTCGCAGACTTCGCCTCTGGGCGAAGCAAGGCATTGCTCGACCGCTGATCGGCGGGCGCTCTGCCATCAAGCTTCGAGACGCCATGCTCCATTTCGATAGGCCCAGGACACCTTGTCGGCCCGACTCGCGGCACGAAAGGTCACCTCGCTATCTGGGATCAAGTGGCCCGAACTGTTGGCGGCCAGCTGCGGTCTCATCGCACCGCAACATCTTCGGTCACCGCTCGAGCTCTGCCGCGCTCATGAGCTTTTCAGTACAGTCCGGGCTTCGTTCAACAGGTGTACGATAAGGGCAGCAAGATCAGGGGTACCTATGGAACGAAGAACACCAACAGAGCCCGACGACGCCGATGTCATGAGCGCAAGCGATGCCTCGAACGATGCGCAGCGTTTGGCAGGTGTGCTGCAGAACGGCCCACTGAAAAGTGATCGCTCTGTCCGCCTGCGGATTCCTCTCTCGGCCTATCTGTCAGGCCTCGACGATTTGAGCCACGATGATTTGGTGATGCTTCGAGAGCGCGTCGAACAACGCTTGGCGTCTTGAGCCGGGATCTTTGATCTCGTACGGAGTCGATTTCAGTCCTCGACTCCCAGAAGGCGCCGCAACGCCTCTCGCATGATCGAAGCCTCCGAACGCCTCTCTTCAAAGGCTCGGACTCGCAAGGCCTCCGCTTCATCCCAATGCAGCCACAGGCTCTTCTTGACCCCGGTCTTCATAAGACCGCCGCTCTCTTCGCTTCCAGCTTCCTCGCCCTTGAGGCCCTGACTTTTGAGGTCATCTTTGCTCATTTTCCTGACTGTACACTCTCCGCAATTGACGACTTGAACACTTGATGACTTGCTCAAGTATGGAAGTCTTGCGTACACTCAGTGAAGAGAACGCTTTCGATTTCAGTGCGGCTACAGGAAGGACTGGTAGGATCACTCAACTCCCTCACGAGCCGCTGACCTATACGACGACCGGATCGACAAGAGCCAACGACACCACCCGCTCTGATTGACTCGGATCACACTCCTATCGCTCGCCGAGGACCCTATGCCCGAATTCGACAAGGACACACTCCGGCACAAGCTAGGCCAAGCTCTGAGAACTCTGCGTGGCAACCGTGGAATGACTGAGAAGGAAGTCGCCGTGCGGATGGGCAAGAAGGCCTCGGCCGAGACCCAGATCGCCCGCTGGGAACGAGGCGACGCCTCCCCTCTTTCCCACCAGCTCTGGGGCTACTTGATCGCCATCGATTCGTCCTTCGGTGACCTCGACCGTGTGCTGAATCCCAAGCCGGCGACCAACCTGCGACTCCGAGAGATCGCTCGCGAGCTCGAGTCGCTCGCCAAACATAGCCGCTAGCTCAGGATTCGATCCCGTCTCCGGCAGCCTTCGCCGACAGACCGCTCTCGTTCAGCAAGCTGAACTCGATCTATTGCTGTGCTTGCGGCAATTCTCCATACTCTCTTCGGAGACTCTGAGGAGCGAGCCGTGCCCCATGTAAAACATGGGGCGGCCTTTTCCGCGCTCCGCGCTCCAAAGGAGAAGAGGCGCTTTTCCGCGCTCCGCGCTCCAAAGCCCAGACTCGGAGAGAAGAGAGCATCAAGCGATGGCCATCGAGCTCAGCCGTTTCGTCGGCGTCCGGTTCCACCCGGACGTACACGCACGGCTAGCGAAACGGGCTAGCGACGATTGCATCTCCGTTGGCGCCTTGATCCGGCGAGCATGCGAAGCCGCTCTCGAGATTCCGTCACCTCAACCTCCGAGTCGGTCCGTTCCCGACCAGGGTCTGATCAACCAGCTCTCGCGCGTCGGTAACAATCTCAACCAGCAGACTCGCGTTCTTCATCAGATCCATCACCAGCGACAGATCCCGCAAGCTGAGGCGATCTTCGAACACCTGACCGCGGTCGAAGAGGTGCTCCAAGAGCTCTCCCGGGCCGTCGCCGAGGCACGCCGATGATCCCTTTCAGCGGCGGACGACAGCTCTCGAACGGACGCCGGACCGGCCTCGGTTCTGGCTTCGGCGGTGTCATCGCATACCTGATGAATGGCCGCAAGGAAGAACTCGAGCTCAGTGTTGCTGCGTCCGATCGAGTCGCCTGGACCAGCACCCGCAACCTGCCAGTCGAGGATCCCAATCACGCTGCCCGTTGGATGCGTGCCTGGGCCAACCAGAATCCTCGGGTTCACACTCCCGTCTACCATTTCGGTGCGTCTCTCGCTCCAGACGAGCATCTGACCCACGAGCAATGGGAAAGGGTCGCGGACCGGATGCTTGAGCGCCTGGGGCTCGGTGACCACCAGGCGTTCCTGGCGCTCCACCAGGATCGGGATCACGAGCATCTCCACATCGCCGTCAACCGAGTCGGGCCGGACCTGCGTGCGTGGAAGCCAAGCTACGACGTCTTCAAGCAGCAAGGCGCCGCCCGCGAGCTCGAGCGTGAGCTCAGCCTGCGGGTGGTACCGACGCTGCGCGATCGGCTGCAACAGCAACGCGAAGCCAAACCGCCAAAGCTCGAGCGCCGGGAGGTCGAGAAGCCGTTCGCGCAGTGCGTCGCACGGGCGGCGCTGGCGGACTTCCAGCAGGCAGGCAGCTGGGAAGAACTAGAGGCCCGGCTAGCAACGCTTGGTCTTCGGCTCGAGCTCGCGAAGCGTGGCGGCGGCATCAACGTCTCCGATGGTCATGAGCGCGCCGGTGTGGCCCGCGTTGACCGCACCCTGAGCGGTCCCCGCCTCGCGGATCGGTTCGGTGAGTCTCTGCGCGATTACCGGGTACGGCAGCCGGAGCGGCCAGCGCTCGAGCGTGGCTTCGAACGGCCAGACGTCACGCCGCGCCAGATCCCTCCCGAGCTCCGTGCCCAGAACCTCGTCGACGAACTGGCCACGCAGCGGGCGACCTGGAGTGAGACCGATCTGCGCCGGTTGAGCGACCGCGACCCCGACGCCGACCAAATGTTGCGCTCGGCATTCGAGAATGAGCGGGTGGTCTTCGTCGGTACCGACGCTCAGGGCCGTGAACGCTTCGCCCATCGCGAGTATTTGGAGGCGGAGACGAGGATGTTCGCCGCCGCCGGCTTGTTGGCCGGCCGTGACTGGTTCCAGCTGCCGTCGGATCAGGTGAGTGCTCTCGTCGAAGAGCGTTTCGCAGAGCTCTCTCACGAACAGCGCGACGCCGTGATCCACGCCACCACACGACAGGATATCGCCATGATCGTCGGTCGCGCCGGTGCCGGCAAGACTCGCCTGACTCGAGCCGCGGTTAACGCCTGGGAGCAGGAAGGCTACCGCGTCCGTGGCGCCGCCCTCGCCGGCAAAGCTGCCGAAGGCCTGGCCGCGGAGGCCGGCATCGATGCTCGGACGCTCGCCTCCTACGAGCTCGCTTGGCAGCAGGGCCGTGACATGCTCACCCCGAGGGACGTGCTCTTGGTCGATGAGGCCGGCATGATCGACGTTCCTCAAATGAGCCGCGTTCTCGCGCATGCTCAGGAACGCGGCGCGAAGGTCGTTCTGGTCGGAGATCCGGATCAGCTCAAGGCGATCGGCGCCGGCGATGCCTTTCGCGGCCTGATCGAAGAGCATGGCGCCGCGCGCGTCGACACGATCCGGCGCCAGGCCGAGGAGTGGCAGCGCGCCGCCTCTGAGAAGGTCGCTAGCGGCCAGCTCGGCCCGGCTCTCGACGCCTATCGGAAGCACGGCGCGATCGACTGGCACCAGGACCGTGAGAGCGCCCGTGATGCCCTGGTGATGCGCTACTTCGAGGATCGGTATCTCGCCCCCGACCAATCGAGCTTGATTCTCGCGCACCGCAATGCGGACGTTCGGCGCCTGAATGACCGGATCCGAGAAGCCCGCAGCAACGCTGGAGAGCTAACCCCCGGAGTGCGCCTCAACGGCCGTGAATTCTCACCCGGCGACCGCGTGCTGTTTCTTCGCAACGACCACGCCGGCCGACATGTCCGAACGCTCGAAGGTCAAGGTCAAGGCGTCAAGAACGGCACCCTCGGTACCCTCCTCGAAGCCGAAGCCGGGCGCTTCCGGATTCGGCTCGACTCCGGACGGACGGTCGAGCTGAATCCGCGGCTCTACGACCGTCTGGATCACGGCTATGCCACCACCGTCCACAAGGCCCAAGGAGTGACTGTCGATCGAGCCTATGTCCTGGCCGACCGCAGCTTCGATCGCAACCTCGCTTACGTGGCATTGACTCGTCACCGCCACCAGCTGGCTCTCTATGTCGATCACGAGACCTTCGCTTCCGGAGAGCATCTGCAACAGGTGCTCTCCCGTGAACCACGCAAGGACCTGGCTCGTGACTATCGAGCGTTCGATGGTAGGCCGATTCTCAATCCGGCGACACAGGTGGGTACAGCGGCCTGGGCACCGCCCCCCGAGCCAACCTTCGTCGAGGCGACGCCGGAGCGGCTCAAGCAACTCCAAGGCGCATTCCGTGATCTCGTGCGCTGGGACGAGATCGGCGCGAAGGCGCAGGACCTCGCTCAGGCTCGCCGCGAACTACCCCACGAGGGCAGGATTCAGGATCTCGAGGAAGCACTGCGCGGACTCGACCATTCATCGAGTCACCTGGAATCCGAGGTCGCTAGCGTCTATCGCCATCCTGCCCAGGCGACGCAGGCGCTCGAGCACCAGATCAAGAACGGTGGGCAGATCGAAGCGTTTCGCCGGCTCAAGTCGGAGCCGG
>JAJCXQ010000744.1 GCA_029263355.1 Acidobacteriota bacterium
GCCCTCGATATCTCGGGGTTGGAAGCGATGAGCACCGCGATCGACGAAACGTATTCGTTGCTCAACAAGTACTCGTCGTCGTTCAGTAATATCGACCAAGAGTGGCCGAAGGAATTCCTGCTCGAGCTCGCCACCACTACCCGGGAGATGATGAGCGAGGAGTCCGAAGTTTGGAAGACCCTGCGCAAGTGTTACGTTTCGGGCGCGTTCACTGCCGGCAAAGCCCGTAAGCTGGAAGCGATTGTGCAGGCGGCATCACGCCGCCGTTCGCGGCCGGTGGTGATTCTCGAGAAGCTCGAGGAACGCTGTCGATCGTTGGCAGGCAGTGGGGCGGAAGTTGCGGCGGAACCGTCGCGGGTCGACGAAGATCTGATCAAGAAGATCGACACCTTCATCCGTGCCGATGCCCTCGACAGCGAAACGGCGCTGACCGAACTGTTGCTCAACCGCAAAACCGGGCTGTTGGAATTTGTCCGTTCCTATGCCTCGGACTCCCGTCATGCGGGGCTCTTGTCCAAGTTGTGGGAGGCGGCTGACTTGGCATTGCTCGACGATCTCTTTTCGATCCGGGGTCGTCAGCGGGCCAATGAAACCAAGATTACCGACGTTCTGACCAGTGAGCCGGTGAGCGACACTCGTTTCGGCATCATCCGGCAAGCTTTGGCCCAGCTCAAGGCGCCGACCGACGAGATGATCAGCAACGCCTTTGCAAAGATCGGACACCAAGCGAGCCCACAGGACTTACAGACCGTGTGGCGATGCCTGGTGATTGGGCACGGTGATCCTGCAGTGCGGCTGGCGGCGGCGATGCACTTGGATCAAAACTCGATGTGGCAGACCATCTCATTACCCAACGTCCCGATCGCCAGCCTCTACGCGATCGGTGAGCGGGTCAAGAAGAGCAACAGCGAAGACGCCGAGAAGATCTTCTTCGATTGCATCCGTGCTCAATTGGAGCAGGCGGTTGATAGTTTCAGGTCGCGGGATGAGGTTTCGATCCTGACCAAGCTCATCATGGTGTTGCTCGATTTCACGTTCCTGGTCGAGACCGGGTACTTCGAGCGTTTCGACGACATCTTGCGCAAGTTTCTCGAACGATCCCACAAAGCGGGTCTCAAGGTCGAATACTTCGAGACGTTGCGTAAGACCCTCGAAGAGACGCGGAAAACCGCCGACAAGACGCCGAGCAAACCCCCTGCTGGCATCAAGAAGTTGCCGTTGACGATCCAGCGACGGCTGGCGGGAGAGGCTCGGTACGTCTACTGGTTTGTGTCCCATCCTGACCATCGAATCGCCAGCGAGACTTTGCGTCATGTGGGCTTGATGAACGTCGAACGGGTCCTGAGGTTGCGGGAAGTGAACTCTTCGGTTTTGAATGCTTTGCTCAAAAAGCCGGAGCTCTTCACCCGCAGCGCCCCCTTGGTGGCGGCACTCAACCACCCCAAGTGCACTCAGAACTTTGCCAGCCGGTACCTGCCGACCATGTCGCGTTCTCGGCAGGGCATGCAAGAGCTACAAAAGATTTCCAACAACCCCTCAGCCAACCCGGTGGTGCGCTCGGCAGCGAAGCGGATGGCCTCTCGTCCGGTCGCGCGCTAGTCTCGAACCGATTTCTTTTCCTTATCCCTTCTAAGGCCCGCAACATGATCTACGACAACATTTTGCAAGTGGTCGGCAACACGCCGGTCGTCCGGTTGAATCGCATTGGCGGCGACTTGCCAGTGGAGCTTTATGGCAAGTGTGAATTCCTGAACCCCGGCGGTTCGGTCAAGGACCGAATCGGAGTCCAGATGGTCGCGGGGCTTGAGGAGGAGGGGTGTCTGAGACCCACCACAACAATGATCGAACCCACCAGTGGCAACACCGGTATTGGCCTGTGTATGGCGGCGGCGGTCAAGGGTTATCGGCAAATCATCACCATGCCGGAGAAAATGAGCCAGGAGAAACAGGTGGTGATGGAGGCTTTGGGAGCCGAGATCATCCGGACTCCAACCGAGGCCCCACATGATTCGCCTGAAAGTCTGATCGGGGTCGCCAAACGGCTGCACGAAGAGATCGAGGATTCGGTGATTCCGGATCAATACAACAATGCCAACAATCCTTCAGCCCACTACCAAACCACCGCTCCTGAGATCTGGGACGATTTTGGTGACTCGCTCGACATGGTGGTAGTCGCTTCGGGCACCGGTGGCACGATCACCGGCATCGCACAGTACCTGAAGGAGAAGAATCCCGACATTTTGGTGATCGGCGTTGACCCCGAAGGTTCGATCCTCGGCGGACGGGAAACCGTCGGCACTTACCAGGTCGAGGGCATTGGGTACGACTTCATCCCGGAAGTCCTCGATCTATCCTTAGTTGATGCCTGGATTTACAGCAACGACAAGATCAGCTTCGAGTACGCTCGTCGCTTGATCCGGGAAGAAGGCCTGTTGGTGGGTGGCAGCTCCGGAGCGGCGATTTGGGGCACTTTGGAAGCGATCAAGAAGTATCCCCAGGTCAAGAAAACGCTGACCATCTTGCCGGATTCGATTCGTAATTACCTAACCAAATTCGTCAACGACGACTGGATGCGCGAGCACGGTTTTCTCGATGACGCTGCGGAGGGTTAACGGACAGATTCTGTGGCTGGCAGCGGCTCTAACCCTCTGGCTGGCCGGCTGCCGAGACGCATCTGACATTGAATCGGTGAGCGCGTCGACGGACGCGCCAGCGGTAGCTGCGTCAGCAGGTCCTGCACCAGCGGGTCCTGCGCCAGTCGAGGGGCCCGCATTTCCCGCCGCCACGACCTCCGACCTCAGCTGGGCCGACGTCCCGGTGTCGATGAAGCCTTGTCTTACGTGTCATCGCCCGATCGTGGCTTCGTACTTGCAACACGGTATGGCGCGCAGCCTCGGTCCGGTGGGCGCCCCCAAAGGCGGCAAAATCGACAATCCGGTCAGCGGCAACCAATACGAATTGCGAATCGATAACGGCGAGCCTTGGCTTCACGCAACGTTTGCCGATGGCGGGGCCCGTGGTCAGCGCCTCGTTGGGCGTATTGGAGCCGGCGTGCTCGATACATCGTGGGTGGGTGAGGAGGTTGATCTTCACAGTGGTGAGCCGACCGGAAGATTGTTTTTTGCTCCGGTCGAGACTATCTCTGGTCACGGCCTCGAACTGTCACCCTTCGATCTCAGCGATCAGAAGATTGGACTCGACCTGGCGTTGACCGAAGGTTGCTTGACCTGCCATACCACCGATCGGTTGGAGCGTTTACCCGGAGCATCCGTCGCGGCGGCCGATTCGAACACCGGCGGGGGAGATGTCTTCCCGGCCAATGCTCTCGGCTCGGACGCCTTCGAGCATCTGTCGGCGTTGACCTGTGATGCCTGCCACGGTGACAGCGATCAACACGTTGAGCTGATGACCACTGCTGGGGAGCGACCCAAGGATGATCTTGGCTTGCCGCGCCTGGGTGAGCTCGAAGCAAGCATGCAACGGGACATCTGCGCCCGCTGCCATCTGCAAGGGGATGCGCGACTGGATATGGTTCAGGCAAGGCCGGATCGTCAGGTGGCGTTGGCGGGGCAAATTCCGACACTGGTGCCGAAGCGACCGGTCGCGGACTTTCGTTTTGTCGGCCAGCTCGAACGTCTCAGCTTGTCAGCTTGTTTTACCGCGACGCCGGACATGACCTGTACGACGTGTCATCAACCCCACGCTGGGGCAGTAGACCAAGGAACTGCAAGTTTCGACGCTGTGTGCTCGACCTGCCACAACCTGTGCTCCAGGCCGGCCGAGCTCGAAGTCATGGCGGTCACCGGCCAGCCCAGTCGCAGTGAGTCGGGGTGTGTGGATTGCCATGTGCGACGCAGCCAGCCTTTTGATCTGCCGCATGTGCGCAGCGCCGATCATTTCGTTAGGCGCAAGATCGAACAGCCGTCGGAGCTTCCATTCCGACAATTCGCCGAGCCCGACGGACCATTAGAGATCTTTGACGACGGTCGCCTGAAGCCTGTGCTGGCCACCGACGCCGGCCAGAAATGGCGAGCCGGCGTCCTGGCCATGGGTTTGATCACCATGGGGCGGTTGAGCGAGGCCGCTGAGCTGTTCGGTGTCTTTCCGTCCCCTGGTACCGCGGCGGCACGTCGTCCGTCGGCGCCAGCGGGGCTCGAGTCGGTCGAGACCTACGCCACGTTTCACCAAATGCGGGCGTTGTCCTTGTTGGCCACCGGCGATGCCGAAGCCGCAATCGCCGCCTATTCGGACGCTCTCGAGATCGATCCTCTGCTGCCCAGCGCCTTATTGGGCCGCGCCCAGCTTCGTCTCGATACCGGTGACTTGACGGGCGCATTGGCGGATACCCAAGTGGTGATCGACGCCTATCCCCGTGCCGAGCAGCCGTGGTTAATGCGAGCAACCATGGCCGAGCGTCTCGGTAGGCCCGCCCTCGCGGCGTCTGCGTTCGAGGCCTATGTCCTGGCGTGGCCGTCGAACCCCACGGTTTGGACCAAGCTAGGGTTACTTCGGCGACAGAACGGCGACACGCAAGGGGCTGAAGAGGCCCTCGCGCGGGCACAGCAGCTCAGTCCGTCGTTCCGATTGCCTGGAGGTTAGGTGAAGAAGGTTCCTGGTGTCCGGTCGGACGCGGAAGTTTAGAGCGCCTTCGAAGCCCACGCCGAAAGTGCCGGCGACTCTAGGTGTCGTCGAGGTTTCACTCTGCTAAGATCGCCAAATCTTGGCGATCCCGACACATCCCATGGTTTCGAGCCGATGAAGCCCGCGCCGTTCGACTACGTCGCCCCCGGCTCGCTGGAGGAAACTCTGGCGGCGTTGGCGGAACATGGCGACGACGCCAAGATCTTGGCCGGGGGGCAGAGTCTGGTGCCGATGATGAATTTCCGGCTCGCCCAGCCAGCGATGTTGGTGGACTGCAACCGGCTGCGCGATCTCGAATTTATTCGAGTGGCGCCGACGGGGGAGCTCCGGATCGGCGCCATGACACGTCAGCGCCAACTCGAGCGTGACCCTTTGGTGGCCCGTCACGCGCCGTTGCTCCATGGCACGGTGCCGTACGTGGCCCATCCGCAGATCCGCAATCGCGGCACGGTGGGGGGCAGTCTGGCCCATGCCGACCCAGCATCGGAGCTACCGGTGGTGGCCCTGACCCGAGACTTCAAGCTGCGTTTGCAACGCTCCGGCAGTGAACGCTGGGTGGCGGCGAAGGATTTCTTCGTTGGACTGTTGGAGACCGCTCTCGAGCCCGAAGAGATGCTCACCGAGATTGTTATACCACCTTTACCATCGCGTACCGGCTGGGCCTTCACCGAGTCGGCGCGACGCCATGGCGACTATGCCCAGGTTGGGGTCGCGGCACTGGTGACGATCGACTCGCACGGCGATTGTCAGGGCGCCAAGTTGGTTTACCTGAGCGTCGGCGAGACACCGATGGCGGCGCCACGGGCCGCAGAGTTGTTGACCGGATCACCCCTCACCGAAGAAAGTTTTGCCGCGGCCGCGGAGATGGCATCGACGCAGGAGATCGATCCGAGCGCCGACATCCATGCGACCGAAGATTACAAGCGGCATCTGGCGCGAGTTTTCACCGTGAGAGTACTGCGCGAGGCCGCAGGGCGAGCAGCGGCGGCTGGAGAATGATTTGAGCGAATCCCACAAGCAGGTCGTCACCGTGGTGACCACCGTCAACGGCGAGCGGTTCGAGCGAGACGTTGAGCCAAGACTCCTGTTGAGCGACTTCCTGCGTCACGAGCTTGGCCTCACCGGCACCCACGTCGGCTGCGAACATGGTGTGTGCGGCGCCTGTACGGTGTTATTCGACGGCGAGCCAGTGCGCTCTTGCCTGACGCTTGCGGTGCAGGCGCAGGATCATGAGATCGGCACCGTTGAGGGTTTGGCGTCCGGTCCGGAAGATCTGCATCCAATCCAGCAAGCATTCTGGGATGCCCACGGTCTGCAATGCGGCTTTTGCACCGGCGGTATCTTGCTGACAATGCTACCGTTCCTGGAAAAGAATCCCAACCCGACCGAACAAGAAATTCGGCATGCGCTCTCCGGCAATCTCTGTCGCTGCACCGGCTATCAGCACATCGTCGACGCGGTGCTGAGGGCAGCTGCGATGATGAGGTCCGGAGATGGGAATGGCTGACCGCTCCGGAACAACCCTGGCAGAGCTCACGAGTGAGCTGCGGTTGTCTGATGACCATCTACTGAGCTTCATCAACTTACTCGAAGCTCGCTTTGCGGCTCGTGAACACGAGGTTCAGGCCTTCGTCAACGAGCCCAATCGTTTCGACCGGCTGCGGCGCGAGGCAGGGTCATTAAGTCAGCGTTACCCCGACCCGGAGCAGCGGCCGCCACTTTTTGGTATCCCGGTCGGCGTCAAGGATGTCTTCCATGTGCAGGGTTTTTTGACTCGTGCCGGCAGCCGCGTGCCTGCGGATGAGCTCCACGGCCTGGAAGCAGAGAGTGTGTCGACCTTGAAAGCGGCCGGTGCGTTGATCCTGGGTAAAACGGTGTCCACTGAGTTCGCCTACTTTGGGCCTGGACCCACGCGAAATCCGAGGAACCTCGACCACACTCCGGGAGGCTCCTCGAGTGGCTCGGCGGCGGCTGTCGGCGCCGGACTATGCCCCTTGACCTTGGGCACACAGACCATTGGCTCGGTTAGCCGACCGGCGGCTTTCTGTGGTGTAGCTGGCTACAAACCGAGCTACGATCGGATATCACGCTCTGGTCTGATCCCGTTGTCACCATCCTTGGATCATGTCGGTGTGTTCACCGCGTCGGCAGCTAGCATCGAGACGGTTGCCAGCCTGTTATGCCGAGGGTGGAAGGGAATTACTGTGGAGCACAGGCCGGTACTCGGTGTTCCAGCAGGTCCCTATTTGGAGCATGTCAGTGGTGAAGGACGCGAACACTTCGAGACCCGGCGGGAGAAGCTTGTTGGCGCCGGCTATGAGGTGAGAGAGGTCGCGGCGATGGCAGACTTCGACCAGATCGTAGATCGTCACGGCATCATCGTCGCAGCCGAAGCGGCCCGCGTCCACGCACGGTGGTTCCCGAAATACGGCGAGCACTATCATCCCAAGACCGCGGAGTTGGTGCGGCGCGGTCAGGGTATCGAGAGTGACGCGCTGAACGACGCGCTCAAAGGCTGCCGCCGCTTGCGTCAAGAGC
>JAJCXQ010000745.1 GCA_029263355.1 Acidobacteriota bacterium
GAGCTGGTGGTGCCGCAGGAGCTGCCGGCATGATGGCGAAGGTGATCCGAGCCCTGGTGGTGGACGATGAGCCGTTGGCGCGGGTGAACTTGCGAACCCTGCTTGCCCAGCAAGCGGGTTGGTTGTTGGCGGGGGAGGCGGGGAGCGGACCCGAGGCCTGTCTCGAGATCCAGCGTGTCCAGCCCGACGTCGTCTTTCTCGACGTACGGATGCCCGGCCAGAGTGGCCTCGAGGTTGCCAAGCTGTTGAATGGTACCGAGCCTCGACCGTTGGTGGTGTTCGCCACCGCCTTCGAGGAGCATGCGGTGGAAGCGTTCGAAGTCGAAGCGGCGGACTATCTGCTCAAACCGTTCGATCGCGATCGATTTCTCACCACCGTCCACCGCCTCGAGCGCCGACTCTCCCGGCGCCCGGGCGCCACGACAGAGGACCCGGCGGCGGCTGATCCTCCAAAGATCGGCGACTCTGTAACGACGCTGGCGGTCAAATCGGTAGGCCGGGTCCGCTTGGTGAGGATTCCAGACATTCACTGGGTCGCGGCCGCCGGCAATTACGTGCGTCTCTATTTGGCGGACGCCTGTTACCTTCATCGAGCGACGCTGGCGTCACTGGAGCGGCAGCTCGACCCTGGAACGTTTCTTCGCATCCATCGGTCGACCCTGATCCACCGTCGTCAGGTCGCGGAGCTCCGGACTTCGGTTGTTGGGCGCTATCAGGTTGTGCTGCTCGACGGCACCGAGCTCGAAATCTCGCAACGCTTTAAGCAGCGGGTCTTCTCTGCCTTGATGCCGACACTGCCTTGATGCCGACACTGCCTTGATGCCGAAACTGCCTTGATGCCGACACTGCCTTGATGCCGACACTGCCTTGATGCCGAAGCGTTCGTCGCCCGAAGTCTAGCGCTCGGCCCACCGATCCACGCGTTCATACCGTGCCGTCTGTTTTCGGCAGGGTGGCGGAGCCTAGCCTTTCGCATCGAGCGCATCTTTAGCGCGCTCGAGCCGTGCGGCAAGAGAACCCTTTATCACCCTACTTTAGGAGTCAGTATGAACATTCTTCGCCAAGCGAGCCTCGCCCTCGGTGTGGTGGCCACGATCGTGGCTACACCTCCAGCGTTGGCACAATTTGTCGAGCCCGACGTCGTCACGATTCGGTTGTTGTCCGGAGAACAGGACGGTGATTATTTCGGTTGGTTGGCGGCCAACGTCGGTGATGTCGACGGCGACGCGGTTGACGACCATCTGGTACCGGCGATCGCCTTCAACGGCTTTGCCGGTCGCATCACAGTTTATTCGGGGGCGGACGGTGCGGTCCTCAACGATGTTGTCGGCAATCCGGGAACGGCCTTCGGCTACACCGTCGGATCGGCCGGCGACGTCGACGGCGATGGGGTGCCGGACTACATCGCTGGCGGCGGTCAAGTGTTGGTTTTCTCCGGCGTTGATCACCACGTGATCCATGACCTGTCGGCGATCGGTGGCTTCATCGACAGCACCCATGGTGCGGGGGATCTCGATGGTGACGGTTTCGGTGACCTGATTCTCGGAGAGCAAGCGGGCAGCGATGTCGCCCCCCAAGCCGGCCGAGCTTACGCCGTGTCGGGGGCGGACGGCAGCGTTTTGTGGACTCGCGATGGCGGTGAAGCCGGTGATCTGCTGGGCTCGGCGGTAGGCGCCCTGGGAGATGTCGATCGTGATCACGTGCCGGATGTTGTGGTGGGTGCGTCCGGCGCCGGCCCCTTCGATGGTGGCGAAGCTTTGGTGCTGAGCGGGAAAGACGGGCGTTTGATCCGGACACTGCGTCCGGTTGACGAAGAAAGCGCCAAAGAGTTCGGGACCTTCTTCGCTTCGGGGGCAGGGGATGTCGACGGCGACGGCGTCGGCGATATCTACGTCGGCGACTTCAACGAGGGGCTTGACGAACGGGCCGGGACCGGCGCCGTCCACATCTTTTCCGGTCGAACGGGGCGTCCCGTCCATGTCTTGAAGGGGCTCCAGGCCGGTGAGGGTTTTGGTCTCGGCCGGGGTATTCCCGACGTCAATGGTGACGGTCGTGCCGACCTCCTGGTGGGCGCCTTCACCAACAGCACCGGCGCGCCAGGGGCTGGTGCAACCTACATTTTCTCGGGGCGAAGCGGCGCCTTGTTACGGACTCTCACCGCCACCCTAGCCGGTGACAGCTTCGGCGGAGACGCCGTCGGTGCTGGCGATCTCAATGGTGACGGATTGCCCGACTACGTCATCACGGCCCCGGGGCTGAGCTTGGCCGGCCTGGATCACGGTCGTGCCTATGTGATCGCTGGGTCCGTGCTGCCATGTCCGGCGGATCTGAACGGCGACGGCTGGGTCGGACTGCGTGACTTCTGGCGGTTGCGTCGGGCCTTCGGCGAGGCGGACAGTGCGGCGGACCTCAATGGCGACGGTGGCGTCGACGTCTACGATTTGGTGGTGCTCGTCCGAGACGCCGGTCGCTGCGCGCCGGGCTTTCCTGGATAAGATCGAGGCGTATTGGCCATACGAGATCACTCCACCTGAGGGGGTTGCCCAACCATCCGAGCCAAACGGTCGGTCGGACCGTGGTAGCCTGCGGGCTGGGGTGAATGCAACTCGATGGTAAGTGATCGATGCAGGAGCGAGGGTCGGGCGACGCCGCACTCGTTAGAGTGGTGGGTCGCCCTCTCGCTTCTCATCTTGGGATCTTGCGGTACAGCCTTGGGAGCGCCGTTGGAGGTCCACGATCCAGGGCAGATCAGCAGCCTGGCGGTGCCGTGGAAATTCAGTCCCGGCGACGATTCCGCCTGGAAGGCCCCGAGCTACGACGATAGCGATTGGCGCGAGATTCGGATTCCCACTGGCTTCGGGCGTCGTGACATTGAGGCGGCCTTTGCCTGGTATCGACTAGAAGTTGATCTGGCGCCGGGTGGTCTGCACTTGACCGCTGGCCAGCGGGCCGATCTTCGCCTCGGGATTACCCTCGGCAAGGTCGACAGCGCCTATGAAATCTACGCGGGCGGCCGGCTGTTGGGTGGCGTCGGCGCCCTGCCGCCACAGGCGCGCATCGATTACGATCGTCACGCGATTTACGCCGTGCCGTCGGGCGCGATAGGTTCCGCCGGGCGCTTGGTGCTCGCTCTCCGGGTGTGGAAGACTCCCGCCACCCGTAGCTCGGTTGGTGGGCCCCATGAAGGACCGTTCTTGCTCGGCCCAATCGAGCAGCTGACTCGTCGTGAGTTGGTCTCCGAGTTACCGTCGTTGTTGCTCTCCGGTTGGTTCTTGATTCTGGGGTTCGTGCATCTGGAGCTCTACCGACGGCGCACGGCGCTGCGCGGCTACCTCTGGTTTGCCCTCTTGTGCTGCTCCTTCGGGATTTATGCCTTGTTGCGTACGCAATGGAAGTATGCGGTCACCGATAGCTTCATGCTGCTCAAAGAGGTTGAGCACATCGATCTTTATGTCGGCTTGATCCTTTTCATTCAGGTGGTATGGCCGGTGCTCGGTTTGCCCATCGGCAGGATGTTGAGGGCGGTTCAAGGAGCGAGCGCGGTCGCCGGCCTGGTGGTGGCGCTGCCGGGACTTCGGCCAAACATTGTGCTGTTGCCGATTTGGCAGATGGCGCTGCTGGCGGTGATCTGTACCTTCGCTTGGATCGTCTTCCGCGAAGCGTGGCGAGAGCATCCTGAGGCACGCATCGTAGCCGTCGGTACCACTGTGGTAACTGTGGCTTTCGTTTATGAGGTGGGCATCGATCGCGGCTTTTACGTCGCACCGCGGTTGGCCAATTTTGGATTTGCCGTTTTTGTGGTGTGCCTCGCCTTGTCCTTGGCGAGCCAATTTGCTCGCGTTTATGCGGAGCTCGATGCGCTGCGGCTGAGCGAGCGCGCCGCGGAGCGGGCCAACCAAGCAAAAAGCGAGTTTCTGGCCAACATGAGCCATGAGATCCGTACCCCGATGAGCGGTATCCTCGGCGCCTCGGATCTGTTGCTGAAGGAGGAGCTGGAGCCGCACGCTCGTGAGCTCGGTCGCATGATTCGATCCTCATCACATTCGTTGCTCGGGATCATCGACAGCATTCTCGATTTCTCCAAGATCGAGTCCGGGCGCTTGGAGTTGGAGAAGACCGAGCTCCCGTTGCGTCGGACGATCGATGGTGTGGTCAACTTGTTGTGTTCACGCGCTCTCGACAAGGGTGTTGAGCTCCGCTTAGAGATCGCAGATGAGCTGCCGGATCGGGTGGTGGGTGACCCGCTGCGGCTGCGTCAGATCCTGCTCAACCTGGTCGGCAACGGTGTGAAGTTTACCCACCAAGGTGAGGTCACCTTGAGTGTTGTCCTCGAGCATCGAAAACGGAACCATCTCCGGATACGATTTGTGGTTCGGGACACCGGTATCGGTATGACCGACGAGGTGATCGAGCAGCTGTTTTCACCTTTTATCCAGGCTGATTCTTCCACCACCCGTCACTTCGGCGGTACCGGTTTGGGATTGGCGATTAGCCAGAGGTTGGCGCGTTTGATGGGCGGCCAGATTACAGTCGACAGTGAGTTCGGAGTCGGCTCGACGTTCTCCTTCGTCGCGCCATTCGAAGTCGCCGCCATACCCTCGCCGTCGGAGATCGGACCGCTGGTTCCAGCTGTGCAACCCTCGACCTCCGGGCCGTTTCGAATTCTGGTGGTTGAGGACAACCCGGTGATTCAGTTGGTGGTCACCGAGCAGCTTGCCGCGTTGGGCTCGACGGCAAAGGTTGTTGGCAATGGGCGCGAGGCCTTGGAGACCTTGACCCACGACTCGTTCGACTTGGTCCTCATGGACTGTCAGATGCCGGAACTCGACGGCTACGAAACCACCCGTCGGATCCGGCAGCGCGAGATCGGCGGCGAGCATCTGCCGATCATCGCGTTGACCGCGCACGCCATGGCGGGGGACCGCGAGCGGTGCCTGGAGGCGGGAATGGACGACTATCTTCCCAAGCCCTTTACCGAAGAACAGCTTTCAGGGGTGATCGACCGCTGGTTGGGCCCTGAGCGGAAGACCTGAGCTGCTGTTTCGACATCGGCGGCCGAGTCAAGGTTGTGGCGCGACGGAAGTTATCTCGACCTCCGAGTCCCACAGGTAAATGTTCTGGTCTTTGAAGTTGATCGACATCCGTCTCTGAGACAGGAACGGATACCCCAGCAGCCCATCAACCTCGAGACCGTAACCTTGGTTGAGATGAGAGATGTCTGAGACCGTGGTCAGCATGGCTCCAAAGTCGCTGCCCGCGACCCGGGCGGTCTTGACGTTGAACAACTGAACCGTGTTTACGTTCTTGTCCGCGCCGTGCAGAACGTCTTCGCCCTTGGCGTCGTAGTCGGTTGTCGCCTCGAGTTGACTGAATGAGGTCGGGTCGAGGAGGTTGACCGCCGCTCCGGTATCGATCCCGAGCCGAAACGGTTGACCGCCGATCTCTACATCGAGGACGGGAATGTGGGCTTCGAGAGTGAAGGGGATCACCGCCTGGGGACGGACATCCTTGTGGAAATTGGTGGCGTCGGGTCGAAAGAGAGTGAGCTGGCGGCTTGGATAGTCGATCAACAACTCGAAGTCCTTCACCGTTTCGTAGCCGATCAGGCCGGATAGCTCGGATCCCGTGGCGGTTTCGAGGTGAGCCAGGTCGACACCGATAACGTCCGTGTTTTGCAGCTCGAGGCCGTGCCAGTCGAGGCTGTCGATGGTGATCGAACGCATCTCGAGCGGTCCGGAGACACCGGACGCGGTGCCGAGGCTGGTGTCCGCTTCCCCGGGGAAGTGGGCCGAGTTCAGGATCAGCGCGGGCGCTCCGGTGTCCAACACGAAGCGTGAGTTTTCTCCGTTCAAGCGCACGTCGAAGAAGATGAGACCTCCATGGTCGCCAGCGAGCTCGAATGGAGTCTGGAGCATGTCGGGGACGTCGGTGTTGTTCGTCCTGGCGTTGTTGTCGTCATGAATCGGGTTGGAAGGGGTGGTTTCGACCTGCATGGTGAATGTAACAAGGATCATCGCGGTCAACGGCAACCGATAGAATATGTTTCGCATGGTGGCTCCTTCGGGCTGAAGTGGAGGGCAGTAGGAAGGCACATTGGTAGAGGAGGCCCGGCATCAGTAGCCAGTATCCTCGTGAGCTGCCAGTCTAGGAGACCTGCTTGCGGACTAGGTTAGCTCGATGTTCAGAATTGTTAGGAGATGTAAAGCCCGCGGCTTGCTGAGGCACCTCGTTGGTGTTGCCTTGGTAGACTGCCTCGGGTGAGAACCTCCGACCGTAGCGCCCTTTCCCAGAACGCTCTGCGATGGATCGCGGTCTTGCTGTTGGCGGCTTTGCTGACGGTCGCCTGGTTCCAGCACCGCTGGCTGGAGCAACTGCATGCTGCTCAGGTCGAAAGCCAGATGGTTGCTCTGACGAACAATCTGAAGGCGTTGCAGGAAGGCTTCGATCATCACTTCTTTTCCTGGGCACTGGCGCAGGAGGTGGCCCTCGCCGAGCTCGTTCAGCAGCCGGGAAAGAGGTTGGATCCGGTTGACGATTTGGACGCGACGGTAGTCGCCCGTTACTACCGTCTGCAGGCCGATCACGCCGACGAGCCCTGGCATAGATTGGAGATGGATGGCAGCTCAACACCTTTGGATGAGCCGCCGGAGATCGTGCGCCAGCTGCCGGGGTCGTTCAGCTCGCTCTTGCCGATGGCGTTAGGGCCGGAGAGGTTGGTGATGCTATTGGCCGAGATCCTCCCGGCCGGAACGCTCGCCAACCCAGCGCGAGATACTGCCTATACCGATGGCAGGGCAGGCACGTTGCGCAGCACCGGGCCGGTAATGGTGGTCATCTTGGATCGGCAGCAATTCATGGCTCGGGTGCTCGAGCCGATTGTCGAACGCTTCCTTCCGTTGCGATCTACCATGCTGGATTATGCTGTGGTCGAGGTGCGCGACGAGCTCGAGGAGATCATTTTTGGTTCGCCGACCAGTCTGACGCTGGCGGGTTTGGTCGCACCCGACGGCGAGGCACGTCTGTTGCAGCTGCAAACGATGATGCACCTTGCGGCACAACTCGTGGAGCCACACGCTCAGACCTCGCAAGATACCTGCCTCGACTGCGAATCGCCAGCGCCGTTCGGACTTGGTTTCCTCGCTGGAGAAACGGATCGCCATTGGTTGCTGCGAGTTCGTGCCCGTGAAGGCTCGATGACCCGGTTGATCGATCAACTACGGGTCCGCAATCTGTGGGTCAGTGTCTCTGGGGTGGCGATTCTCGGTGCGGCGATTGTTCTACTAGTGGTGCTCACTGCCCGTGTTCAACGCCTCGCCCGCACTCAAATGGAATTTGTCTCCAGTGTCTCCCACGAGCTGCGTACGCCGCTTGCGGTAATGGCCTCGGCAGCCTCGAATTTGGCCGGCGGTTTGGTCGAGGGGCCACAACAGATTCGGCAGTACGGGGACGTCTTGAGTCAGGAGACCCGGCGCCTGCGAGAGCTAGTCGAGCGAGTCTTGACCTTCGCCAAGCTCGAAGAAGGCGGCTTCGACGTTTCGGCGGTGGATGTCGCGAGTGTCATCGAGCGGGTGGTGGCGGCGCACAGCGATACGATCTCGGAGCGGGAGCTGACGCTCGAGGTGCGAGTGCCTGCCGGGTTACCTGCGGTCCAAGCCAACGCCACAGCGCTCGAGTCGGCGCTGCGTAATCTGGTCGACAACGCCATCCGTCACGGCGCTGGGGGTGGTCGGTTGCGGATCGAGGCGCAAGTCGAGGTGGCGGGTCCTGGCGGCGAGCTCCGGCTCAGCGTGCAAGACTGGGGCGAGGGTATCGAGGTGACAGAACGCACGCGTCTATTCGAGCCTTTTTTTCGTGGTCGTCGAGCCCGAAACCGCCAGATCCCAGGCACTGGGCTCGGGCTCAGTCTGGTGTCGAAGATCGTCGCCGCGCTTGGTGGCCGAGTTCGGATCCGGTCGGGGTCCCAAGCGGGCGCTATCTTCGATCTTTTACTACCGTTGGCGTCAACGCCTGGAAGCTCGCCATGAACGGTCAGCAAATTCTGATGATCGAAGACGAGCCCGGCTTGATCCTGACTTTGGGGGACCGCCTGCGAGCGGAAGGCTTCGCCGTCGACAGCGCGCAAGACGGGAACACGGGTTTAGCGACGGCGCTTGGTGGCGCCTACGATCTGATCATTCTCGATCTCATGTTGCCTGGGATGGGCGGCTTCGACGTCTGTCGTGAGCTCAGGCAGCGGGGTTGTTCGACACCCATCTTGATGCTCACCGCCCGTGACCGACTCGTCGACAAAGTCTTGGGTCTTAAGCTCGGGGCCGACGACTACCTCACCAAACCCTTCGAACCCGACGAGCTGGTGGCCCGCTGCGAAGCGATTCTGCGCCGACCGCACGTCCCCTTGAGATCGATCGAACGTTTCTCCTTGGGAGACATTACTGTCGACTTGCGTCGCGCTGAAGTTGATCGCCGCGGGGAGATCGTGCCGCTGGCTGGTAAGGAGCTCGATCTGCTGTGTTACCTCGCCGAGCATCGCGACGCCGCGGTTTCTCGGCAGGAGCTGCTCGATCGGATCTGGGGTTATGCCGCGGAGGTGTCTTCTCGAACCGTCGACGTCCATGTGGTCGCCTTACGCAAGAAGATCGAGCTCGACCCCAAACGGCCGCGTTTTTTGCGGACGGTTCACGGCGTCGGTTACAAGTTGAGTTTTGACGTGGGTTGAGTTGTCCGGTGACGAGCTCAGTTGCGCGGGGGCTGACTAGATTCCATCCAATAATGACCCTCTGTCGGTCGCGCTAGTGGGCTGCGCGCAGCGCTGCGTAGCTCGCCTTGGCAGCGTCGAGTCTTCCAACGTCATTGTTTACAATATTTTGTGGGCTAGCTACTTGTGTTCTGCTCAAACATACTCGCCTGTGCTCGGCTCCACCAGCGCGACCTCAATGACTCGAAAACGCTGTTTCTGGATGCGGTCTAACTAGCCGAGTGTCATCGATTGGCGGCGACATACTTTGGATCCGGTTCGTATGAGTTGGGTGATATGAGGTCGACGAAAATTTTCTGCGCTGTGATCCTGATCGCGGTTGCGCTAGTTGCTCCGGCCAGCGCGGAGTCTGCTGGAGCAGTCTCTGTCGCGATTCGAGTCGGGAAGCCGGTCCATGTCTCCGCCGACCGCATTGGAAGACCTCATGTCGAACCTATCTTGGCGGCCCATCCAAAGGATCCTCGGCGGTTGCTCGGCGCCGCGATCACGTTCCCCGACTGGGTACTGGGAGGGGGCGTCACGACCGGAACCACAAGTGGATTCGTATCTGAGGATGGGGGAGCGACTTGGCGACGAGTCGCTTTCGCGGGCTGCCAAGGGGATCCTTGGGTGGCTTTCGGTCCCGATGGTGCGGCGTACCTTTCATGCCACGATCAGCGAGAAGTTGGCGCCCGTAAGAGGACAGGCATTCGGGTGTTTCGCTCTGCTGATGGTGGGCGTTCGTGGGAGAGTCCGGTTGCGGTGCCCCTTGGGGCAGGGGGCTCGGTCGATCAGCCGAAGATGGTTGCCGATCTCTCCAGTAGTGGCCACGGCGGAGCGATCTACTTGACAGTGGGCGCATGGATGGCTACCTCCGGCCTCGCTAGGGAGGTTTTTGGTGCTGTTGTGGCCCACTCCGACGACGGAGCGCGGTCTTTTAAAGAGCCCGTTCTCATCAAGCATGACAACCTCGATCAGCAACCGTTTGGCGCCGCCGCTCTGGCGATCAATCTCAACTTTGGCGGTCGGCCAGTAGGCGCGGAATCACCCTGCAGTCGTAACGCGATATAGTGAAGTTCGATCCGTCGGAAGGAAGGTGAGCGTCCCACTCGGTGACGTTGAGGAGAGCAAGATGACCGATGATTCGAGACCTGGAATTGTTGCTTGGGGAAGGGATGAAGCTGCTACTCAGAATAGGCTGAGCGAACTGCGAGCAGAGGCCGGGGAGAGGGTTCGTGAACAGTATCGGACTCAACTCGCTGAGGCACATGGACTCCGCAAGGTTGTGCTTTGGCTGAGGCTGCAGATCGAGATTCGCCGAGTCGAGAAGCAGGTCGAGGATAGTGTGGCGCCGGGCACAGGTCTCTATCTTCGAGTGTGATCGTTCGGTCGAGGTGCCACCCGTCTCGGGCAGGTAGCTGAGAACGTCAGAAGGGCGGACCTTGAGTCCGCCCTTCTGACTTGCGGTCGAGGCCGGTCGAGGTGCCACCCGACTCGGGCAGGTTGCTGGGAACGTGTAGGGGCGGACCTGGTGTCCGCCCTTCTGACTTGGGTCGAAACTGTCCGGCTCCCTATTTTTGTCGCGTCCCCGCGCCCCTATACAAGTGCAAGCTTTAATTTCCGAAATCCGCGAGGCGACTCGCAGAAGGAGATCTGGATGAAGTACGTGTCGAAGATGGCCATCACCCTAGTCGTATGTCTCAACTTGTGGATGAGCGATCTGGTGTTGGCGGCGGGCAGCGAGCGGGGGCCTGGCGACGTCTGGGTGACGATGGGGGAGGACGCCTTTCAGAGTCTCGGTAGGGCGCCTGGCTTGCTCAGTGATCTATTGCCGCCAGTTGCCCTCGAGGCCCGGGCCGGGATTGTCGTGACGCGCCTCGCGACTCGCGATCTGGCGGCGGTTTCGGCGTTGATGCATCAAGAGTATCGGCGCTGCAGTGGCTTCATTGTCCACAAAACGTTCGAGGAAGCTTCGGCCACTCTTGCCCGGCTCGACGAGAACGATTTCATGCCCTTGGCTTCGTCATTTCAGGTCGGCCAGCAGGCACTGGTAGGGCAGATTCTGCCCGACCTCCAAGCGTCAGAGATTCTGGGCACGATCAGCCATCTCTCAACCGCCTACAACAACCGTTACTACCAGAATACCAGCGGCGAGCAGTCGGCGCTGTGGATCCGCGATCTGTGGCAAAGTTATGCAAGTGGGCGACCGGACGTCACCGTCGAGACCGTTTCTCACAGCTTCCTCCAACCGTCCGTCATCCTCACCTTCCCCGGCGCCACCTTGCCAGGGGAGGTGGTGGTGCTCGGCGCACATCTCGACTCCATTAAATCCGGTGCCACCAACACCGACCCGGCGACCCTAGCCCCGGGTGCCGACGATGACGCTTCGGGCATTGCCGCTCTGAGCGAAACCATCCGCGGGCTGCTGGCCAACGCTTTTCTGCCTGATCGTACGGTCAAGTTCATGGGTTACGCGGCGGAAGAGGTTGGTCTCCTAGGTTCGGGCGACATCGCGGACGACTTCGTGAGTGCTGGTACTAATGTCGTGGCCGTTTTGCAGCTTGATATGACCAACTACAACGGCTCAACCGAAGATGTTGCCCTGATCGACGATTTTACGAACGCTGATCTCAATTCTTTCGTTGGCAGCCTGATCGATGTTTACTTGCCGGAGCTCCAGTGGACCACCAGCACCTGCGGCTACGGTTGCTCGGACCATGCCTCGTGGCACAACCGTGGTTTTCCCGCCAGCTTTCCGTTCGAGTCGCGATTCGGCGACCATAATCCACAGATCCATACTAGCAACGACGATCTGGCCACCCTCGGCAACAGCGCCGATCACGCCCTGAAGTTCTCTAAGATTGCCGCCGCCTTTGCGGTTGAGACCGCGATGACCGACTGTGGGCTGGACGCGGACTGCGACGACGGCATGTTCTGTAACGGTGTTGAGACTTGCGTTAGCGGGGCGTGTCAGCCGGGGGCTGGTCCTTGTGCCGGCGGTGCCTGCGATGAGAGTGTTGATCTCTGCACTTCGGTGTGTGGCGACGGCACCTGCAATTTCGGGGAAGACTGTAACGGTTGTCCTACAGACTGCCCGTCTTTCTCGCTGCCGACCGCGCAATGTGGCAACGGGTTGTGTGAAGCGGGGGATGGCGAAGACTGTGTGAACTGTCCTGCTGACTGCAACGGCGTGCAATCGGGAAAGCCGGCCAATCGCTTCTGCTGTGGATTCGGTGGCAGCAATCCGGTGGGCTGTGCCGACAGCGCGTGCACTACCAGCGGTTTTAGCTGCACCGAGTCTCAGCAGGGAAGCGGTGGCAGCACCTGCTGCGGAGACGCGATCTGTGAGAGCCCTGAAGATGGTGCGAGCTGTGCGGTCGACTGTGGGCCACCCGCCTTCTGTGGCGATTCGGTCTGCGACCCCAGCGAGAGCAGTTGCTCGTGTGCCAGCGATTGTGGCGCGCCCCCAGGCAACGAAGCCGGCTTGTGTGGCGACGGAGTGGACAACGACTGCGATCTCGACGTCGACTGCGACGACAGCGACTGCGCAGGAGATGCGTTGTGTCAGACTTTCGATTGCTCGACGTTTACGACCAAGACGTCGTGCAATTCCGAAAGCGCCTGCCGCTGGATCAACAAAAGCCAGGTTTGCGTTCCGAGATAAGGATCATACCGGGGCGTCGAGCGGTCAAACGTTGGCGCCTCACAATTTTTGCCAGTTGAGCGACATTAGTTGTCAATCCCGAAGCGATTTGGAGGCTATCGATAGGCTCCCGTCCCGGAAAATGACCGTTTTTTCGAGATCTAGCCCCCTGGATTTGCCTGGCACAGGGATTGCTCTCTTTATGCGCGACTGCGCATAAGGTGCGCAGGCCTAATTCTAGAGGGGCTGTTTCCTATGCGGTGGGCGAGCTTGAGAGGTTATGTCAGCCTGGCGTTCTTGACGATGTTCATCGGTTTACCGATCGTGAAGAGCTTTGCTCAGCAAGTCTCGATCGGCCAAGACGTTCGTCGCATCCAGATGGAATACAGTTTGCGTGGCCCGCAGACCTTCCGAGCGAGGCTGGACGAGATCGTCGAGCGGGCACCACTGGATCCCGCGGAGGTCAAGATCCAACTGCAGGAGAACCAGCACGAGGCAACGTTGCTGGTGGAGATCTGGTACCTGAGCAAGATGAAGATTCTGTTCTATCCCTTTGAGAGACAGGTGCTCATCCGCGAAGAGCTGTCTCTCGTGCCTTTGTAGACGCCAGCCACCGCACAAGCTGTCGGGTCACCTCTGGGCTGCTCAGCAACTCCATATGGCCCATTCGGTAGGCGATCCACTGAGACTCTTTCGCAAAGGCCAGGGTGCGCCTCGGGTCGTCATGTTCGCCTAAGGCGCTACGCAAAGGCACGAGACCGTCGCCGGTCAACCGATCCGTCAGCGTGCTGCGCTTAGCTGCCGTGGTCGCGGCGAAGGTGTGGCAGGCCACACCTTTGGGCAGAGGTACAACCTGACGGGTGTCGGGTCGGCGGTGAAAGCGATCGTGGTCTTGCCAGTCGCCGTCCGTCACATAGCCGTATCGCAGATCGGTAATGCCGGAGCTCCGGAGCTGGCTCAGCTTGGTGAACGGCGCCGAGTAAGGAGTGCTGCCCAGAATGACGTCGAGCCAATTGCCGGCTCTTTCCAGCGGTGCGCCATGGTGAGGAGTACCTAAGAACGCGATGTGGCTCAGCTGGCCAAGCCAGTGTAAGGAGCGCTGTTCAGCGTCATCGATAGCACTACGGATCAGTAGACCCCCCATGCTATGGGCGACCACGGCCAGCTCTTCGATCGCTACTGGCCAGTGTCTCACGAGCCGTTCCAACTGGTTTGATAGCTCGTGTCCGTTTTGCGAGATGTGCAAACCCGAGTTGTAGCGTAAATAGACCGGTGTATAGCCAAGGGCTGAGGTCAAGGCTTCGCCGTGATCGGTCACATGCTGACGGTGCTCGCCGTGGCTCTGAACATCGTTGACGCACAGGCCATGAATCAGCAAGAGCACTTTGCTTGTGGCCTCGGGCATGGGCGGCAGGGCTTGCCAGTTGAGTTCTTGGCGTTGATAGCGCAGAGTCATGGGAATAGCGAACGGGCTCCGGCTGGCGACCAGACGATCACCCATTACGCCGTTGAGTGCGGCGAGCAACGCCTCCCGCTGTGGGGTTCCGGGTTTGGGGCTCTCGGCCGATTCGAGCCAGGGGTGCAACCCGTCGAAGGTCGCTGCGATGCTCTTGTCGACAAGTCGCGTTACGCCGCGTACGCTCGCGTAGACCAGGCCGGTGATTCCACGGGTTCGCCCCGGTGTGTGACCGCCAGGAAGTCCTATCGTGTCCCAAACCGACCGATGTAAACCCTCGGCGATCCGGGTCACGCCCACCGTAGCCTCGGTTGCCAACTGCGCAATGCCCCGGATATCTGAGGCGCTAAAGTGGTCGAGCAGATTCTTCGGTGGCGATATGGTCATGAATTCGAGACCCCGCGGACGGCGAGGCGAAGAGACTACAGCAGGCGGGCGCTAAAACACAGCTCAATGTCCTGAGGTCGTCACGGTGACCAGGAACGCGCATCCTTGATACAGGCATTGAGGGCCACGCCACGGTAGCTCGAACCGACCAAACGTAGGTTGGTCGGGCAGTTGGCCTCGATGTCTTGCAGTATCTTGGCGTGACCACGTTCGTATTGGGCGATCCCCAGACGGTGGCGAACGATGCCATGAGCAGTCGGAGAAGGTAGGGGCCCCCAGGCGCGTTCGAGGTTGCTGCAGGCGATATCGAGCAATTGGTCGTCAGTGGAATCGACGAGCTCGGGTCGCCGCCGACCGCCGATTAGGACGCGCACGAGGTGACGGTCGACAGGAGCACGACCGGGGAAGATGGCGGAGTCACAGAGGGCGCCGAGAACTTCGAGACCCTGGTTGTGGGGCGCCAAGAAACCGAAAGCCCGCGGCACCGGTGCTGGTGAGTCGAAAACGAGTGCCACCACCGCCACGGGAGCAGACGGAATACGGCGCAGATGCTCGGCCAGACGAGCTGGAACGAGCTCGGCGGCGCGTGCGGCGGGCAGGGCACAGACGATGTGGTCGAATCCGTCAGCGGCAAGGTCGGACACCGCGTCGATGGCGGCTCCGAGGCGAACGTCGACTCGTTCGGCGAGAGTTTCCACCAGCACCTGTAAGCCGTTGTCGAAGGAGGTCAAGTGGCCGGGTGGGCCGAAGCCGCGTCCACGGGCGCCGCGTACCAAGGAGCCGTGCTTGGCTTCTAGGGCATGGAGTCGGGGGAACGCGCTAGCCACCGATAGCCGTTTGGGATCGCCGGCAAACACTCCGGTGACCATGCCATCGACCAGGATCTCCGCAGCGCCGCGACCGAGGCGGCGGCGGGCGAAGTCGAAGACGGATTCGTCGTTGTTCGATCGCGAACGAATAAATGGTTCGGCCAGAGCTCGCATTCGTGCGGCCAACGGCAGGCAGTCGCTGGTAAGAAAACCCGGCGGCTTACGCGGCAGTGCTCGCAGTCGACCTTCTCGCCATACGAACCGGTCGCTGGCTGCGTGGTCTGCCGGTGACAGTCTGGACTCTAGCCCAAGCTCTGCGACCAGCTCGAGGGTTGCGGGCTCGCTGTCGAGAAAGCCGTTGGGACCCCATTCGACACGGCAGCCGTCGAGTGGTTCGGTCCAGATGTTGCCGCCGACGCGATCTCGCGCTTCGAAGACCACCACCTGATGATGGCGCGCCAGATAGTGCGCACTGGTGAGGCCGGCGATGCCGGCGCCAAGCACAGCGATTTTCATGAGTCGCTCTTCAGCCAGTGCACTTCAGTCTGTGTACTTTAGACCGTGCGTGAGAAGCGTTGGTCAACGGAGGATTGTTGACGGTAGACGTCGAAGACCATGCAGATGTTTCGCACCAAGAGGCGGCCGTCACCCACAATGCGAATGCCCTTGTCGTCGAGTTCCAAGAGGCCATCATCAGCGAAGGGAGAGAGGCCGGCGTACTCGCGGGCGAAGCTGTCCTTGAAGTTGATGCCGAAGCGCGGCTCGACATCCTCGGCATGGATTGCGAAACGGCACATCAGCGAATTGATCACGTAGCTGCGAAGCTGATCTTCAGCGGAGCGGACAATGCCGCGATAAGTTGCCCAAGCTCCTGCGTCCATGGCCTTTTGGTAGCGGCCGAGTTTCGCTTCGTTCTGGAAGAGCCCGCCGGCAACGTCGCTGATCGCGCTCAGGCCGCAGCCGATCAGGTCGGGGGCGTGACGCACCGTGTAGCCCATGAAGTT
>JAJCXQ010000746.1 GCA_029263355.1 Acidobacteriota bacterium
ATCGCAGCGATTGGCAGACAGCTGATCCAGAAGGTCGAAGTCGACCCCGCAGCCGAAAGAGAATTCCACTACGCGACGGTCGAGAAAGTCTTTGCGCCGCTCTGCGTGTTTACCGCTTGCTCAATGGCTTTTGCTCATGGATCCAATGATGTAGCCAACGGAGTCGGCCCTTTGGCTGCGGTGGTGAGCATTGCGCAGAGTGGAGAGGTGGCCCAGAGTTCGGCGTTGCCGATCTGGATTCTCTTGCTTGGCGGCGGCGGCATCGTGCTCGGTCTCGCCACGATGGGCTACAAAGTCATGCGCACGATCGGCAAGCGGATCACCGAACTGACTCCGAGCCGTGGATTCTGTGCCGAGTTGGCAGCAGCCGCCACCGTGGTGATCGCTTCGAGGCTCGGGTTGCCGGTCTCGACGACTCACATCATTGTCGGCTCGGTGCTGGGAGTCGGGTTGGCACGGGGTATCGCCGCAATCGATCTAAGGGTTGTACTCGGTATTGTCACCTCGTGGATAGTGACGTTGCCGATCGGTGCTGCTCTCGCCGCATTTTTCTTCTTTTTCTTCAAAGGTGTCTTCCTCTGATCACACCGCCGGCGGCAAGATGTCCGCTGACCAGCTGAGCTGCTGCTCGGACGCTAAGCGATCAAACTCTTGGGCCGACTCGAAGGCTGTAGGCCGCTGTTTCGGATCCGTAGAGAGCAGGGCCAGAACCAGCCCTTCGAGCTCGGACGGGGTGTTGACATATTCGTGGATCGGCTTGATCTTGCCCTGCAGCGTATTGTGAATCGTCTCGCGTAACGTGGCTCCAGTGAGCGGGTGGACGCCGGTGAGGCTTTCGTAGATCGTCGCCCCCAGACCGAAGAGATCACCGGGTTTTGAATAAGGCCTGGCGTTCATCACCTCCGGTGGAACGTAGCCGGGAGTCCCCGAGATTTCACCTGAGTCGATGGCGAGAGCCGAGACGACAAAAGCGAGGCCGAAGTCGCTGACCTTGATGGCGCCGTCACGTCCGAGGAGCACATTGCCAGGCTTGACGTCGCGGTGGATGACCTCGCTCTCATGGGCCAAAGTCAGCCCTTTCGCAATCGCGGCAGCCATAGGAATGACCCGCTCTGCAGGCAACGGACCGCCAGTCCGCAGAACGTCGCGCAGGCTCAGGCCGTCCACCAACTCCATGGCGATGAATGCCGAACGCTCGACGCCTCCCATATCGTAGACCACGATGATGTTGGGGTGGCTGAAGCGGGCGATGGTGATCGCCTCGTTGCGTAATTGTTCGAGCAGTTCCTGGCGCTGGTCCATCGAGCTCGACGGCTCCAGGCGGATAGTTTTGAGGGCGACTTGACGCTCGAGGCGCGGGTCACGGCCACGATAGACCGTACCCATCGAGCCCTGACCGATGACGTCGAGGACTTCGTAGCGACCAAACCGTAACCGATTGTCGTCTGGGGCGTCGGTGACCACTTCGTTTGCAGGCTCTGCGGCCAGAGCTGGGTCACGGCGACGCCAGGAAAGCAAGCGTGCGATCCGCAGGACGAGCTCAGCGGGCTCGAAAGGTTTGACCATGTAATCATCGGCGCCTTCGACCAACCCGCGAGCTCGGTACTCTTGGCCGCCGAGGCCTGATAAGAACAAAATCGGCAAGGTTGACGTCACCGGATCTCCACGCAGCTCGTTTAGGATCTCGAAGCCAGACTTGGGCATGTTGACGTCGAGAACGATCGCGTCGATACCCGGTTGCGACGCGATCGAATGGACCGCGGTCGCATCGCCGGTGGCGACCACTGTGTGTCCGGCATCCTCGAGCACGAGAGTGACAAGGTCGAGTACCTGAGGGTCGTCGTCGCTGACGAGAAGCTTCGCCAATGGTGTCTTTCGGAGTCGAAGAGAGAGGGGGGTGGCAAATGGAGCGATGCGGATCTGCGCTGGGATCCAGGCGATTTTAGCCGATTCCTTGTTTCTTTTCGCCTTAAAGAGTTTTCGAATTCCGACCGGACGGTCTAAAGACTGTACATAGGTGCGCATTGCGGTGTCTGTTGCCTGTAAGCTCTAAGAAAATCGGGTGGAGGCTGTTGGTTTTGCTGTTACTGTTTTGCTTTTGCTGTGGTGTCTTGGCATTCTCCTGAAGACCGCATAGCCTTGGATGGCTTATTCCTGAAGACAGCTCAACTTGAAGACGGTACACTCACAATCTAGGATCTTGTGCAGGCCACAGAATTGAAGACCACGGTGGCGCGCAAAACGGTGGCGCGCAAAGTGGTGGCGCAAACGGCGGTGGCCCGCAGAGCACAGCTGTGGGCTTTTGATCGCCGGTTAACAGATTGCGGATCGGGGCGGAGGGTCGACGGTCATGCCAGCTAAGTCAGTTCGGGTTTTGTTGATGGACGGCGAGCGGCCCCTCAAGATGTTGCTCGAGCGGGAATTGCCCGGCAACATGTCGACTGCCGTTGCGATTCAGTCCGGCGAAGAAGCTGCGGATCTAGTCAACCGCCAGTTGGATACCAGCCAGCTCGACTTCGAGGTGCCCAGTGTCGGGCGAATCGAGACCCGGCATCGCCAACGAAGTGGAGCCGGCTTCGATCTGGTTGTGCTCGAGAGCCTGGAAACCCAAGATAGCGCCGGAGATGGCAATACGGCAGATGCTGGCAGAGGAGCGGCTGCCTCCGAGGCGGCGGCCTACCTCGACAGTGTCGACTCTGAGTTTTTGACTCGGCCGTTGAAGGCGTCGGACTTACACCTCGTTGCGAAGGAGGCGAAGGCGCGTCTCGACAGTCAGCGGAAGCCGCCTGCTCCGACCATCCGCACGGCTGCTGGTCAGCCATTTGTCTTTCAGAGCCAGGCGATGATCGACCTGATGGCGATCGTCGATCGGGTTGCGGCTGGCTCAGCTTCGATCCTGATCCAAGGTGAGACCGGTACCGGTAAGACTTTGATCGCACGCGAGGTTCATGCTGCCAGTCCGCGGGCCGGCCAGCGGTTCGTGGCGATCAATTGCAGCGCCTTTCAAGAACATCTGCTCGAGAGCGAGATCTTTGGCCATGAGAAGGGGGCTTTTACCGGCGCTGTTGTTGCAAAGCCCGGTCTTTTCGAGCTTGCAGACCGCGGTACCCTTTTCCTCGACGAAGTGGGGGATATGTCGTCTGCCATGCAGGCAAAACTCCTGCAAATTCTTGACGATGGCGAGTTGCGTCGGGTCGGCGGTACCAAAACCCGCAAAGTCGACGTGCGGATCATCGCGGCCAGCAACAAAGATCTTAAAACCGAAGTTCGGGAAAAGCGGTTCCGGGAGGATCTGCTCTTTCGTCTCAATGTCATTCGCCTCACGGTGCCGCGACTGGCGGAGCGCCGTGAAGACATCCCGGCCCTCATCGTACACTTCCTCAACCGTTTCCGTTTACCCGGCGGCCCATTCAAATCCATGTCGCCGGAAGCGACACAGATTCTGATCGCCTACTCCTGGCCCGGCAACGTGCGGGAACTGGCCAATACCGTCGAGGGGCTCATGCTGCTCGCCCCAGGGGATGTGATCCGAGCAGAGGATCTGCCGCCCAATTTGCGGCCGGCAGCGCCTCTGAAGCTCGACGGCACGGAATCTCCCCTGCCGCTGTCGGAGATCGAGCGCCTGCACATTATTAGCGCGTTGCGCTTCACCGAGGGCAAGAAAGCGCCTGCGGCCCGGCTGTTGAAGATCGATGTCAAGACTTTGAGCAACAAGATCAAAGGTTACGAGATCGAGCTTTGAACGCCCCTCTCTAGGTGCTTTTGCCTATAGAAGGCTCTTGCGCAGTTGTTCGAGCTCTCGCCGCTGCTTCTTCGAAGGTCGACCAGTGCCTTTGTCGCGTTGTGCAGGTAGCCGACGCAACAGCCTCTCCATCTCGTCGAGCTGTGGCCGCGGCGGACTGAGATCCTCGAAGACCCGCTTCGCCTCGGCCTTGGGTAGAGGGCGGTCACGCAGCTCTTTAACGACGAGTACCCGGGTCCAATCACCGATCTCGATCTCCACCTGGTCTTCCAAGACAAGTCGCCGATGAGGCTTAGCGGTGGCGCCGTTGACCTTCACCCGGCTGAGAGTGCAGGCATGCGTCGCTTTGGACCGTGTCTTGAAGACCCGCGCGACCTGTAACCATTTGTCGAGACGAACGACTGGATCTGACATTGTCGCGATCCTCAGCGCTGAGAGACAGAATGTGAGTCGTTGCCGATCCTACGCAGCTCCGTCGTCAACTCGTCGCGACTGAGTCGTTCGATCGGTAGAGTTAGAAATGCCAGTACTCGGTGATGAATCTGATCTGCCACCCGACGGAACAGGGCTTCGGTTTGTGCGTCGTCACCGCCCTGGCCCGCAGGGTCGGGTGAGCCCCAGTGAACCTGGATTGCTGAGCTCGACGGCAGCAGCGGACAGGTGTCTCGAGCATGGTCGCAGACGGTGATCACGAGATCCAACTCGATGCCCGCAATGGCCTCCCATGACTTGCTCGTGGCGCTGGCGGCATCGATGCTGTAGACCTCCCGCAAGACCCGCAAGGCCATCGGATGTACCTTTCCGGTCGGCTCAGCGCCGGCGCTGAAGGTTTCGACCCGGGGATCCAAGGCACGTAGGAGATACTCCCCTAAGATGCTCCGGGCCGAGTTACCCGTGCACAAGAAGAGAACTTTGAGCTTTCTGCGATCGTTCATGACGGTAATTGCCAGGTTACGGAGTTGTGTTGCTCGGGGGTTACAATCGTATCTATGAGCAGAGCCCGCAAGCGACTCCTAATTCTCATCGCCATCCTACCTCTGGTGGTGCTGATGGCTGCCCTCACGTATCAGGCAGGAATGAAGTTTTTCGAAGGAGAGGAGCGAGACTTCTGGAGTGCTCTCGAGTTTGCCGCCGAGACGGTGACCACCACTGGTTACGGCGCTGATGCCGACTGGCAGCATCCGGTCATGGTGCTTTACGTCATTAGCTTACAGTTTGTTGGCTTGGTGCTGTTCTACATGATTGTTCCGATGTACCTCATCCCGTTCTTCGAGGAACGATTCGAGGCTCGCCTGCCGCGGCAGGCGCCAAAACTGAAGGATCACGTCGTCATCTATCGCTTCGGGCCGTTGGTAGAAACCTTGACCGAAGAGCTTCAACGGTCGGGCATGCCGATGTTGATCATCGAACACGACGCGAACCTGGCGCGGCGTCTGCTCGAGGACAAGTTGCCCGTCATTTATGCCGACCAGGTCAGCACGGCGCTTGATCGGGTTCATCTCGATCGTGCCCGGGTCTTGATCGGCAACGGCAGCGATGAAGAGAACGCTGCGATGATGCTGACCGCGCAACAGCAAGGGTTCCAAGGCGAGGTGCTCGCCCTGGTCGAAGAGCCCTACCATCGTAAACCGATGCGTTTGGCCGGCGCGACTGCGGTCTATACGCCTCGCCACGTGCTGGGCGCGGCGTTGGCGGCGCGGGCGAGCCATCGCATCAGTCCGCGGGTGAGTGGTATTCAACAGCTCGGCCGTCGGCTGCGCGTCGCCGAGATTCCGGTAGGAGTGGGCAGCGAAATTGCGGGACAGACCCTGGCCGAGGCCAAGATCGGTCAGCGCACTGGCGCCATCATCATCGGCCAATGGCACAACGGGCGACTCGAGGCCGAGCTTGACGCTGCGACACTCCTCGAGCCCCGATCTATCCTGGTATCACTGGGCAGTGAGGAGAGCCTCGCACGATTGACTGAGATCACGGTCGGTGACCGTGGAGCCACGAAGGTCGGCGGATCGTTCATTGTTGCGGGTTTCGGCGAAGTTGGCCGTAAGGTCTGTCAACTATTGAACGATGCTGGCGAGACGGTGGTGGTGATCGATCAGCACGGCAGCCCTGGAGTTGATGTCGAGGGCGACGTTCTAGAGCCGGGGGTGCTCGAGGCCGCCGATATCGCCGAAGCTCAGACGGTTATTCTGGCTCTGGACAATGATTCCAGCACGTTGTTTGCGACTGTCATCGTCAAGGACCAAGCGCCGGATGTTACGGTCATTGCAAGGGTCAACGAGGCCGACAACGTCGAGCGAATTCACCACGCCGGAGCTGATTTTGCGCTGTCGATCAGTCAGGTCTCCGGCCAGTTACTCGCCCACCGACTGTTACAGCAAGAGGCAATTGCGGTTGATCCGCAACTGCGAGTGCTCAAGACAACGGCTACCCGTCTCGCTGGCCGTCGACCTGCAAGCCTCGACGTCCGCCAACGCACCGGGTGCTCAGTGGTCGCGGTGGAACGAGGAGACGACTTGATCGTTGAGCTCGATTCCGAGTTTCGATTTCGGTCCGACGATCTGGTCTACGTCTGTGGGTCCAGCGCGTCGACTCAGCGGTTCGCTGAGGACTATAGTTGAGGCTCACTGGACGAGCTGCGCTTCGATTTATGGGCACGCAGGCAAAACAAGACGGGTGAGCCTTCCCACAACACCTCTTCCATCGCCTCGATGATGAGACCTTGGCGCCCGAGTTCCCGGACGTAGTCCGAGAAGAGATGAAGGTGTTGGGTGATGGTATGGGTTTCACCACTCTCCGAGTCTTTGAACGTCCGCTGCCATCCGCGTAGAGTGGCGAAGGGGTGAAAGTCCGAAACCACGAGAGCTCCACCGGGGCGAAGGGCATTCCCGATCGCCGCCAGGGCGCGGTCTAGATGCTCGACATGTCCCAGCACCAAGGCGCCGACCACCAGGTCGAAGCTGTGACGGCGAAAGGGCAAGCTTTTGCTAGCGGTGCTGATCAGCTTGGGACCCTCGTAACACTCTCGGTCGACCAGCATGGCTAGCGACAAGTCGCTGGCAATGGCCTGAGCCGCTCCTTGTTCCATCGCTAGTTGCGAGATTCTCCCCTTGCCGCAGCCGAGATCAAGGACCCGCCGACCCGTAACGTCGGGGAGCAACTTTGCGAGAACTGGGGCTTCGAGCTGTTGGAAGGCATTCGGCTCGCGCCCATAGCTGCTGGCCCAGCGACGATAGCCTTCCGCGGCAGACAACACCTCATGAGAAGTGGCCGAGTTTCTCTTTGGCTGTCGCCACCTCTTGAACCAGCCTGTGTTCAACCAATGCGTCATCCGGTGGCCACCGTCAACTTGCTTAGATTGCAACCAGCCAGCCAAGGCTCTTGCAGATGTTTGTGCCAAGACAAGTCTGTAGCGCAGCTACTTCTTTTTGTTTTTGCCCTTCTTACTTTTTTCCTTCTTCCCGCCTGCCTTTTTGTCTTGTGTCTTCTTGTTGCTGTCTTTTTTTCTTTTGGGCGTCGACTTGCCGTCTTTCTTGGTCTTCTTGGCTGCCTTAGTCTCAGCGCTGGTTTTGGTTTTGTCTTTTCCTTGGTTCTTGGCTTTCTTCTTCTTCTTAGCGCTATCAGACTTCTTGCTGGCTTTTGACACAGTCTTCTTGTCGGCGTTGGCCTTATTCTTTTTGTTGGCTTTTGCTTTCTTGGGCTTCTCAGGCCAGGGGCTAGGTGACGTTGCCGCTGGAGTCTCGTCTGAGGGATCTGCCGTGGAGGCACCGGCGGGTGGCGCTGCTGAGTCTTCTGTTTTCTCTACCGCGAGCAACATGGAGGCCGCTTGGCGGACTGCGGTCGCGCGAGCGGGTCCGAAACCAGGCACCGCCGCGATATCTTCGATCGAAGCTGCAGCGAGGGCTTCGGCTGAGTCGAGACCGTGGGCTGCAAGGTGCTTGGCGGTGGCAGGACCTACACCATTGACTGCCGTGAGTTGGGTTTGAGACATCTAGAGCTCCTCTCCGTCATAGGGTGAATCTAGCGCGGATTATCTCCATTCCAGACCCTCGAGAACAAGGCCGATCGAGAGTAGACGGGTCGGTGGTCCTCAGGCGGAGGGTGATCTTGGAGATCGCGTCCGGGGGCTAGATATTCATGGTGCCGTTGCCAGCGATTTGGAACCAGCGTTTTCTCAACGGAGGTCCGTTTGCCGGTGGCGCTGAGCAGGCCGGCCTGCTAGCTGTTCCCTGTTGTATCCAGATCTCGACGCGTCATGACCTGGATACGCTCGCCCTTGTCGCGACAGCCGAACCCGAGCAGATGGAAGAGTTCGAGGGCGAGCCATCGGGCGTAGCGACGATCGACGATAAAACTGCCCGGGCGGTCTGGATGCCGTCGGACACCCGGTAGCAGATGGAGAATGCGCTCCCAGTGCCAGCGGCGGACGACCCCGGATGCCGCCAACCAGAGTCGGTTAAGCGGCCGCACCACGAAGAAGCCGTCGGCCCCCTGAGCCTGATAAAGCGGCATCAACATCAAACCGCCGATCGGTGTCGACACCCGACCTTGGCGATCGCTGCCGACTTCTTGTCCCTCAGTGACCGGATGGAAATTACGGTAGCCAGGATCCATTTGGAAACGATCCTCAGGGCGAATCGCGTGTCGATAGCGAATCTCCACAACATGGGGGAGGGCGCCGGTGCCCTCGGAGAGTTGTTGCCGCGCTGCTGTGACCTCGGGCCGTCCGGGCTGCAGGACGCCACTGACTTCGAGAGCGATCCAGATCGCCGCCTCGGCACGTTCGATAGCAGAGGTCGCATCGTGTTGCCCCGACTCGAAACCGGCGTTGACGATACCCAACGACTCAACGTATGAGTTGAGAGTGCCGGCCAGCTCTTCTTCGAGTCCGAGCACCACCGGCACCGGAAACGCGAACGCGAACGGGCGATTGCTGAGCGCATCGTCAAGGGTGGCGAATGGCAGATCGGGACCCGAGGTGGTGTGGAGATCGAGCAGATAGATGCCGTCGGTGGCGTCGGCCAGCTGGCGTTCGATCTCGCGGTTCAGCTCCCGCAGCTCTTCGTCTTCGTCGTCGAGGGGCGCCGTGCTGGTCCGTAGTCGATCGATCCTCTCGGGGAGCCAATAACGATTGAGGTCGTGAGATAAATACCGTTGTTTCCGGCGCAGCGCCTTGCGGTTGCCTGCCAAACCGATAACGCGCCCGCAAACCAAGCCACCGGCGTCCGCAGCGAGTTGTGGCAACACCCGCTGCAAGGCCTTGACTCCTGCCGGCTCATTGCCATGGAGGCCGCCGACGATGATCAGGATCGGGCCCGGCTCCGGACCGTCGACACACCCCAGTACCCGCGGCACGTCGAGGCCAATGGGTGGTGCGGCGGGGGCAAGTGGGGCAGTGATGACCGAGGCATTCATATTCGAAGAGCTCAACTGAGGTCGAACAAACGTTCGAGCAATAGTTGTAAAGGAAATTGCTGCAAAACGCCAGCCGCTGCCGCTGTCTCATCGTAGGTTGTTACCGCGTCGGCTTCGATACCTTGCCCCCAAACCAACACTGGCAAAGGGTCAGCGGCGTGTTGGCCACTTTCGGACAACGTCGCGTGATCCGCCGCCACCGCCACCCGTAAGTCATCGGTATAGCGCTCGAGGAACGCCCCCAGGGCGCGATCGACTTCTTCCAGGAAGGCGACCTTCAGGTCGGGGCGTTGATCGTGGGCCGCGATGTCAGCTCCTTTGACATGGACGATCACCAGATCGTCGCGTTTCAGAGCTTGCAGGGCGGCGTCGAATTTGGCGTCCAGATTGGTGTCAAGATTGGCGGTCATGCCGTCACGACTTATCGTCCTGGCGCCGAGGAGCTCGGCCAAGCCGAGGACGGTTCGGTCGCCGCCGATACACGTCAGTTTGAGAGGAATACCCGCCTCTTCGAGAGGTAACAGATGGTGGATCCTGCCGGCGCCTCGGGTCAATAAGATATTGGCGAGCGGGAGCCCAGCAGCCTTGCGACTTTGATTGATCGGGTGTTTGGCGAGAACCTTGTGCGCCTTCTTTTCGAACAGCGCGAGGATTCGTGCGGTCTGGACTGCTCGTTCGTCGTTAGGATCGATCGGTCGCGGTGTCAACGCAGGGCCGGCGGCAGCGCCATCACCGGGGTCCGATCCCTGAATATTCGACGATAGGCCGTCGCCACGCATCACGATCGCCAGTCGATGCTCGGTTGCTGCTTTGACCCGAATCTCCACCTCTCGGGCGAGACTTCCCGGCAGCGGCAATCGGTCGATCGCCTTGGCCAGCTTTTCGGTCTGTTCGCGGATGCGTCCCGCCCGTCGGTCGACAATCTGATTGTTGTCACCCAAAGTGGCGAAGTTGCCGCGCAACGCGATATCCCCGACACCGAGATCGATGCCGGCGCCCAACGCCTCTACCGGTCCGCGCTTGAGGGCTAGCGGTGACTGGCCGAAGAGCGCCAGCGTCCCCGCCGCGGTGTCGGGGACCACCCCTGGCGCTATCGGATCCGCGAGGCCACATTGACCCTCTTTCGCCAGTCGATCGAGATGAGGCGTGTCGGCAGCCTGTAGTGGTGTTCGACCACCGAGGGCGCGGATCGGTCGATCAGCGAGCCCGTCAATCACCAGCAGCAGCGTTGGGATAATCGGTTTCGAAGCGCTCCAGCCTGCCTGCGCCAGAGAGGGCAGCCGCTCCTGAAGCAAGCTCGTCACCAGGCGTAGGCTTTGTACAATAGGCGGGTTGTCAAACGATGTGTCGAGTAGCGGTACATCGTGCGCCTCGGCCTGTTGTAGCACAAAATCGTGAATCAGGCGGATGGCTTCGAAGTTCTCGACATAACGTTCGGCTCTGCGTCCGCCGAGCCGCGCTCGGCTGAGAAATCGTGAGCGATGGACCTCAATGTCAGGAATCGTCACCATCATCGGAACCTGATAAGCGGCGCCTTCGAGATCGCTGAAGGGCACCATGGGTGGGCATAGGTGTACACCCTCCACCAGGATACTCATGTTTTCGGCGATAGCGCGTTCGACCACCGCTCGGACCCCCACGCCGACCCGGGTCGCCTGCTCCTCGAAGGTCGAAGTCAGGCGCTGAGTAAATTCAGGATCGTGAGCCGACAGGGTTGGATCTTCTGGTCCCGAGCCCTCGCCGAAAGCCGGTGCGACTTCGAAGCTGGAGCTGTGTAGAGCGGGCAGAATAGCTGGCGAGAAGACCATCCGCATCATCTGACGGATGGTGTCCGTAGATGTGACGCGATAGATGCGCAGCAATGGCGCGAGCTCGAGAGCGATCGTCGATTTGCCGGTACCGCTGGCGCCGCCGATGTAGATCACCAGGGGCCGGGGTAGCCCATGGATGCGCCGCACCAATCGATACCGCTGAGCGATTTCAGCGCCTTCTAAACGTTCCAGGATCTCCGCTGTCTGACGAGCGATGTCTGAACTGGTGGACTCGGTGGTTTCCGCAACTCGCAACTCCGTCTCGAGCTCCGCCACCAGCCGATAAGCCTTGTCGAGATCGAGGCCTGCGGCGTAGATACTTCGTGCGAGGAGTCCGCGAGAGAAAGGTTGTCTCTTGCCGTCCTTGACCACAATATGCTGAGCATTCTGCCGTATCGGTCCGCGCAGCCTCTCTGGCAAGTCGGGGCCGAAGACACTCTCCAGGTGTTCGTGGATCAGGTCGCGGATCTCAGAGGTCGTTACCTCCTCGCGATCTGCGAGGCGGTCACGAATGGCATGCGCCGCCGCATAACCGTCGTCAAAGCTCAGTCCACGCTGGACCAGATCGTGGGTGATCATGCCGCGCAGGAAGCGCTGTCGAGCCCCTTTCGAGCACACGACGATCAAGTTCTTGCGACGTCTCGAGCTGTCTTGTTGGGTTTTCTTCATGTGGCGAGGGTCGTGTACGACTCGTTCGACGGGCGCCAAGCTCGCCAACAAGCCTCTTGGAGTGCGTCTCTAACTATAGATCCGTCCAGAAACGATCGTTGGTCGGTCGAGTGTTATGGGCTGCGCTCAGCCTGCGTGACTCGCTGGGCTGTTGTAGAGATGCATAAGCTAAAGCTTATCAATGGTTTATCCAGACCATTGATCATGCTCGCTCAGACATCCTCGGCCGTGCTCGCTCCACACACTCGACCTTACCAACTCGAAAACACGGTTTCTGGACGCGATCCGACTAGAAAAGCAATTCTAGCAAGCCCTAGTTTACTGCGGACTGTCGCTCAGCGGTGCTTCGAACCGAGCAGGCGATGGCGAAGCCTACCCAAAAAGCGGTTGAGCGGGTGGCGCCGGGCAAGCGATGCGATCACCGGTCGACGGCGCTCGCCAAGCGTTGACTTGAGCTCGATGAGGCCGGCGTGGGTCGAGTCGATCCGTAGCCCGCGCTCGGCGACTTTGAAGGCGGCTCGTCGATCACCGTCCAGTAGCTGGGTTTGGGCCAGGAAATAGTAGCTTTCGGGCTGATAGAGCTCAAGCTCTACCGCCCGTTTGCACAGCCTGAGCCCGTGCGCTATCTGTTTCTGATGTTTGGCGACACCATAGCCGAGGTATGAGTAGAAGAGCGCCGGCAGCTCATGTCCCGACCCTTCGTCCGCGGCCGCTTGGCTCAGCATATAAAGGCCCTCGTTCCAGTCGCCTTGACGACAGAGCTCGATACCCTTCCAGGCGATCTCAACTGGCTCTGTAATAGGTGCTGCCATGGCATTTCCCGCCGGTGAGATCATTGAACAAACCACTGCCTACGTTGATCTGGTGCGATACAACCCTGGCGTTCAAAGGAACACGATTGCATAGGTTGGGCTGTAGCATGACAATCATAGTGGAATAGCAATAAAAATCTAAGCGTTGCAGGAATCAGAGATTCAGACCAGCGTGAGACGACCGGCCTCTGGCCGTTCCTTCAGAGGTTTGGAGCGCTCGTGTTAAAGTACAAGGTCCGATGTCCAAACCGCAGAAGCCTCCGGTAGATATGGAGCTCCTCACATCGTTGGCCAAGCGTTTTGCTGACCGCGATATGTATGATGAGGCCGACGAGCTTTTCCAGCTCGCTTTGCGCTTTGCGCCCAACAATATGGGCATTCAGCTCAATCTGGCCGAGGTGCGGAAACACCGTCGCCAGAGCTTGGGGGATACGACACGCGACGCTGAACAGGCATTGCGCGAACAGCTGCGGCGTAACGCGATCGACTCGGCTCACTTCTTCGGCTTGGCGGCGCTTTACGAGGAGCGCGGTAAACCGGATCTCGCCGCCGAGTGCCTGGAAATTGCCAGTAGTAAGGAAATGGCCAATCCTTACGTCCACAAACTCAACGGCAAGCTGATGTTTCGCAACAAGCGTTACGACGAAGCTGGCCGTGAGCTGCGTCGTGCCCAACGGTACAACCCGTTCGATCGCGAGATCGCTGACCTGCTGGGTCGCGTCGAGTACGAGCGCGAACACTACCGGGAAGCGCTCGAAGCGACCATCGATGCCTTCTTGTTACTGCAGGACGGCGATCGTGAGAAGGGCAAACATCTCAAGAAGCGGATCCGCGCTCTAAAAGTGATCCGCAAGATCTCCAGTGCGGATCTGGTGCTGTTGTTCAGGGAGCGTCGCGAGAAGTTGCAGACCGCGTTCGATCGTCTGGAGCTTCAGCGCGAACGTTTCTTGCGCGACGAGGACGCCACTCAGCAGATTCGAGTCCAAGCACAGGCCAAGCCGCAGAGTGGCCAACTGGAGCTCGCCAGGCGCATGCGCAAAGTGGATGCATGGAGCCACTTGGACGATGAGCAGATCTTTCATCTCACCCGGGCGGCCCACGAGGAGCACTTCGAGCAGGGCACTGAGATCTTCGCTTATGGCAGTTCCGGGGCCGACATCTACATTGTCGAAAAAGGCACGGTCGCCATTCGGCGGCCGACATCCTATGGCAACTACCCGCTCGGTAGTCTCGGCCCAGGGGATGTCTTCGGCGAAATCAACTTCATATTGCCCGGTGAACGTAGCGGTGATGCCGTGGCGGGCCCCAATTGTGAGCTGGTCCGTCTCGATCCAGCCCAGCTCGAAGCGGTGCTCGATCAGCATCCTGAGCTCGGCGTGCAAGTCTTCTGGGGTTTTTGGCATGGCTTGGCGCAGAAGCTGCGCAGCGCCAACGAGCAGCTGCGGACGTTCTTCGCTGAAGAGAGTGCGGTCGACAACTTTCAGGAGCAGCTCCATGGCCAGCGCCCCGACGCTGGAGCGGTTGAAGTCGGCGCCGACGACAAGATCGAGTTGTTCCGCGAGCAAGGCCTCAGCGGAACGGAGCTCGAGACCTTGGCCAATTTCTCCAACGTCAAGCGTTATCCCGGCGGCACGTTCTTGTTCCGTGAGGGGGACAAGGGCCACGAGATGTACGTGGTGCTCGAAGGTCAAGTGATGATCAGCAAGTTCATCCCCGGCGGCGGCGAAGAAGCCCTGGCGATTCTGAATCGTGGGGATTTCTTCGGCGAGATGTCGCTGATCGACGGCGAGCCGCGCTCGGCCGACGCCAAAGCGTTCCAGGGACCGGTGACGGTCGTCACCTTCGATGATCAGACCCTGAACGAGATCATGGCGATGGATCCCCGTGCTGCCCGCAGCTTCATGGTCCTGTTATGTCGCCTGATCTGCAAACGCATGCGAGAGATCGACGAAAAAGTGACCAGCTGGCGCATCATGGCGGGTGCCCATCCCGATTCGACACCGCCCGGCTCGGCGCTGCCCGACGCCGCCGCTTAGCTCGGTTCCATAGAACGGGGACTTGTCTCCGTGTAGCGGTTGTGCTACGGTGCGCCCGCGCGGGTCACCGCGCTGTCGCTCACTCCGGCTGCCATAGCCGATCCTTCCGAGCGGCGTCCTATTTCCCGACAGCTCGGGCAGTACACACAGACCAACCTGCAGGCCGCCCATCGCTTGGTGCCGGACCTGCCGAATGCAAATCACAGATCTGCTCTGGGCTCTTTGCAACGATTCATACTCGAGGAGAACCTCATGCTGAAGAAGAACTATTCCAAGAACGGCACATCCTGCCGCGTCACCTTCAAAGTCCCGGCGGAGCTCGAAGCCGAGCGCGTCGCCCTGCTCGGCGAGTTCAACGAGTGGGATGCCGAAAGCCATCCCTTGACGAAGCGCAAGGACGGCAGCCACAGCGTCACCGTTTCGCTCGACGCCGGCAAAGAATACCGCTTCCGCTACCTACTCGATGGTGATCGCTGGGCGAACGACGAGACCCCTGATCGTCTGGTCCCCAATCGCTTCGGTAGCCGCGACTGCCTGATCGCGGTCTGATCCGATCGCCTCTGGCGATCCCGATCGCCTCTGGCGATCCCGATCGGCTCTGCCGATCCCGATCGGCGATAACATGGGAGGGTTCGTTCGAACTCTCCCAAACCCGATCCCATCTACGAGGAGCCGCAGTCATGGCTGATCCGCGATACGAGAAGTTGGCTGATGTTTTGGTCAACTACTCCTGCGCACTGCAACCTGGTGAAGCAATTCTGATTGAGGCTTTCGATCTGCCCGACGCTTTCACCCGCAGCCTGATTCGCGCCGTCTCAGCGGCGGGTGGGTTACCGCTGGTCAGCCTGCGTTCGAACGCCGTGATGCGGGATCTGATGTTGGCGGGCAGCGAAGATCAAATGCGCTTGATCGGTGAGGTTGACGCCTATCGTATGTCGAAGGTGCAGGCCTACATCGGCGTCCGCGGCAATCCCAACATCTCCGAGTGGTCTGATGTGCCGCCGGAAAAGATGCGGCTCTACCAGAACCTGTGGTGGCAGACCGCGCACCGCGACCTGCGGGTCGAGAAGACACGCTGGGTGGTGCTGCGCTGGCCGAGTGGATCGATGGCGCAGCAGGCCGAAATGTCGACCGAGGAGTTCGAAAACTTCTACTTTCGGGTCTGCACCATGGACTACGCTCGTATGTCCCGCGCCATGCAGCCGCTCAAAGACTTGATGGAACGGACCGATCAGGTCCGTTTGGTATCGCCGGGCACCGACCTGAGGTTCAGCATCAAAGACATTCCCGCGGTGGCGTGCGACGGCGGACGCAACATCCCGGATGGTGAGGTCTTCACTGCTCCGGTGCGTGATTCAGTCCAGGGAGCCATACAGTTCAATGCTGAGACCATCTACCAGGGGGTCACCCATCGTGATGTCCGGCTGGTCTTTCGCGACGGCAAAGTGGTCGAGGCCACCAGCAGCGACAGCAAACATCTCAACACCGTGCTCGACAGCGACGACGGCGCCCGTTACGTCGGCGAATTTGCGATCGGTTTCAATCCCCACGTCACCAAGCCGATGAAGGACATCCTGTTCGACGAGAAAATCGCCGGCAGCATCCACTTCACTCCGGGTAACGCCTACAAGAGCGCCAACAACGGTAATAAGAGCGACGTCCATTGGGACATGGTGTTGCTGATGACGCCGGACGCCGGTGGTGGCGAGATCTACTTCGATGACCGTCTGATTCGCAAGGATGGTCGCTTCGTGATTCCGGAGCTCGAAGATCTCAACCCCGAGCGTCTGGTCGACTGACGTGGCCGAGCAACACGAACGCCCGGCCCGTCTGGGTATTCTGTCGATCTCCGACCGCGCCAGTCGTGGTGAGTACGAAGATCGTTCCGGTCCCGCGGTGCGCGCCTACCTCGACAACGTCGTCACCTCGCCGAGTGAGCACCATTTCCGCCTCGTCTCCGACGACCAGGACGGGATCGAGGCCGCACTGATCGAGCTTGCCGACGAGGTCGGCTGCGATCTGGTGGTGACCGCCGGCGGCACCGGCCCGGCGCCGCGGGACGTCACCCCGGAAGCCACCGAAACAGTCGCCACTCGTCTGCTGCCGGGTTTCGGTGAGCTCATGCGCCGGGTCTCGTTGAACGAAGTTCCAACCGCTATCCTCTCCCGTCAGCACGGCGCCATCCGTGGCTCTTGCCTGATCATCAACCTGCCCGGCAGCCCGCGCGCCGTCAAGACCTGCCTCGACGCGGTCTTCGCCGCCGTGCCGGACTGTGTCGACCTGATCGGCGGCGCCCGTATCGAGACCGATCCCGAACGCATCCGCGCCTACCGTCCCCACCAGTGAGTGGCGATCGATTTTTTGTCACCGGCTGCGCCAGCGGCATTGGCCGCCACCTCGCCGACCAGATCCTGGCCCGCGGCCATCGCCTCGTCGCCACCGACATAAATCTCGAAGCCCTGCGTCAGCATGCCGACACTGCGGGCTGGCCGGCGGACCGCGTCCGCATCGAGAAGCTGGACGTCTGTGACTCCGGCGCCTGGGCAGCTGCGATGGCGGGTGTTGTCGAAACCTGGGGTGGCGTCGATGTCATGCTCAACGTTGCCGGCTACATTCGTCCCGGTCGTACTTTCGAGCTCGACGACGCTGACGTCCACCGTCATTTCGACATCAACGTCAAAGGTCTCGTCTTCGGTACCCGAACCGCCGCGCAGGTGATGCTCGAGCATGGCTCCGGGAATTCTCATCGAGGCCACATCATCAACATCGCCTCCCTCGCGTCGCTGGCGCCGATCCCCGGCATCTCACTCTACTCGGCGTCCAAATACGCCGTCCGCGCTTTTTCACTCGCCGCTGCTGAAGAGCTGCGGCCCCACGGTATCGCAGTCACCGTCGTCTGCCCCGACGCCGTCGCCACGCCGATGCTCGACAAGCAGCTCGACTACCCCGAGGCGGCCCTCACCTTCACCGCCCCTAAGGTGCTGACCGTTGAAGACCTGTCGCGGGTCATCTTCGGTCGTGTCCTGCGTCGTCGTCCGCTGTTTGTCGCCATTCCGCGGTGGCGTGGCTGGCTGGCTCGTCTCGGCGATTTGTCGCCACGTACTGCGGGGTTGTTGGCCAAGGTGATGGCGCGTCAGGGGTTGCGTAAGCAGGAAGCGCTCAAGCGGTCGGGTCAGGGTTAGCGCCAGAGCGTGAACATGGTAGTCGGGCTACAGCGCGAGGTCTCGAACCCAGCCTTGGACGCGAGCCTTGACGTCTTGCCAATTGACCTCCCATAACATCTCCGGCATGCGCTCCTTCTCAGCGTCGTCGAAGTAGGCCAACGCAACAAGAACATGCCCGATGTCTGTCGTTTCGTACTTTTGTTGATAAAGAGTCAGGAGCTCATTTAGCGGGCGATGACGCTCGACGAGGGCGTAGAGGTCGACGAAGTCTTTTCTGGCGCCGCGCTGACCGATCGCTGACAGTTTCATGCAGGCGATGTCATCGAGTGAGACCAGCGAGCATCCGTGCTCGGGCCACTCGATGACTGGAGCCAACAACGGATAACGATATTCGAGCAGGCTGACCCGTACGTCATTAACTTGACCGTGCAGGGTGCCACGCTCTACCCGACCCGTATGAAGCGGGATTCCGTCCTCTCTCAACTCGCTAGCCAGCTGCATGGGGTCGGTGAATCGTTCTTGCGTGAACCAGTCGAGGTCGACCGACAGGCGATGGCCCAGGATGATGGCGAGGGCGGTGCCTCCAGCGAGGTAGAAGTGACCCGCAGTCATCGCGGGTCCCATGGCGTGGAGGGCTTGGATCTGAGATGCTGTCAACACCTCGGAGTGAAAATTCATGAGGCGTGCCTGTGATGCCAAGGGTTGGATCGCTGGTCAGTTAGCCAGGCATCAACCTGTTGGGCCGGCAGATCGAGGATCAATTGCCAGAAGCGGAGCTGCTGTGGGCTCAGCCCGCGGCCTCGGTGATCAATGATCCAGTGACGCAACTCGTCATTGCTCAACCGTGTGCGAAGCCATTGCACGGTATTCCAAGGCCCTGAGATCAGGATTCGACGGATGATCAGCGTTCGATCTTCGTCCCAGCTTAGATCTTCGAAGTTGTAGTCCCAGAACAGCGACTTAAGGTCGTTGGGTAGAGCAGCTTTTGTGGCTTGGGCATCGCGTTGCATGGCAACCTCGCATGGTTATTGTACCTTGGTTGCCGCGGTTTCATTGCGAGGTCTGACTTGGGGGCCAGTAAGGTTCCCAGAGTAACGGTGACTTGCGAGGTAGGCCGACTGGTATTCAGCCGGCGACCAAGCCGGCGAGACGCCGGCGCTCCCAGCATGTGGCTTCCTTGAGGCCCGGAGGGGCGGCATCGATAGCGAGGGAGATTTTTGTGTGGACGCTCCCAGCATGTGGCTTCCTTGAGGCCCGGAGGGACGGCATCAACTAGTGCGGGGTTTCATTCCTCGGAAGCTTTGACGCTTCGTCGGTAGACGACCCCGGCACCCAGTAGCAACGCACCGAGCACCACAACAAACAGCACCGCGACGAGACCCATGGAAATCCAGCCCCGGGGATGGACGAGGGGCAGGCTTCGCGCGCCCTCACCGATCAACACGAAGGCGGCCCAGCCTGTGGGATGACGGGTGTCGTTGCTGGCCAGGGCGTCGAGCTTGGCTCGACGGAGGGCTTCGGCTTTGGAGCTGCCATTGGCGAGGTGATGGTAAAAGGAGGCCATGAGGTGGCGAGTTTGCTGGTCTCCGACCTCCCACAGGCTGGCGAGCACCGAAGTGGCGCCAGCGTGAAAGAAGCTGTTGGCGATGCTCTGGGCGCCATCGCCGCGGATGGCGCCGTGTTCGACAGCGCCGTGCTCGACGGTGCGACATGCGGACAACACCACCAGGTCGGCGGCGAGGCGCAGCTGGGAGATTTCCCGCGCTTGTAGGAAGCCGTCGTGCTCCGCGTCACCGGTGAGCAGCAAGGCTGACCGGGCGGGGGTTTGCGGGCTGAGGATGCCGTGGGTGGCGAAGTGGAGGAGACCAAAAGATTCCAATGGACTTTGCTGGATCCAAGTCTCGGTGGCGTCGGCGCCGATCCGGGAGACGGAACCTTTGCCGCCATAGCGGGCAACGAGCTCAGCCTCTGCCGCCGCGCCGGGCAATGGCCCGACAGCCTGGCCTTCGAGCTCGTAGGTGTGCCACGTCCGGCGGGAGGCTTCCGGGGCGTTGGAGCCGGTGGGAGAGGTGACCGGCGGGCCGATGACCAAGGCGGCGGTTGATGCGGCGCCGGTGGGCGCGGAGGATCGACGCTCGTCCGCCAGGCGTATCAACTCCCGCATCAAGGTCGCCGAGGGGGCGTAGGAGATGGCAAGGTCTTGAATCAGGTAGCGCTCGGCGCCCGTTGCAATGTCGGCGGCCAGCAGGCTCTCGAACGGCAGCTGGCTGAGCTCGCGGTCGAGGACCAAGATCAGTGACTCGATGCCGGTGGGCAGCAGCGCCCGCACCGGCGCGACGAGCTGACCATGCAGATCGCGACTCACCGTTCGCCAGCCGTCTTGATGAGTTTGGCTCAGCAGTTCGAGGTAGCCCGTGATGCGCTCTTCGAGGGCTTTGGGCGAGATCGGTAGGCGGACGACTCCGAGCCCATCACGATCGACGACGAAGACGGCGACTTCGTCGCCGAGCAGCGAGACGTAGGTCACGAAAGCGGTTCGGTCGTCGAGCAGCGCTTGGGCTTGCTCGACGCCTACCGGTTCGGGATAACGTAACGCCGCGAAGTGGGGGCTTTGTTGTCGGATCACCGCCACCAGCGCCTGATGATCAGCCTGCGCTTCAGCCAAGTCCTCGAGTACCCGTTGACGTTCGAGATGGTTCTCCTGGGTTTGATCGAGACGTTGACGTAGTTGCTGAAGATGCGCTTCGAGCTCCTGGCGCCTGAGATCCAGCTCAGGGTCGAGACTCGGGTCGAGAGGGATCCGCTCCAGCATGAGACGTCGAAGGAGAGCCTTGGAGAGTGCTTGCTCCGTGAAGCTGAAGGCCCGCCTGAGGTCGACGGCCGTTCCGCGTTCGAGGAGCGCGGTGATGGCGGTGGGATAAATCGATCGGCCGGGAAGCAGACCGGCGACCGCTTCCGGCTCTCGGTACATCTCGTCGACGGCCGCCACCGCCTGTTCCGACAGCTCGATCGCACGATCGATGTCTCCTTGCAGCAAGTTGAGCTCCGCCAGCTCGGTCAAGGCCCAGGACACCAATGGTGGGAAGTTGCCGTTGAGCACCGTCAGCGCTTCCTCGAAGAGGACCTCGGCTTGCCGCGGTTGCTGCGTCTGTTGCAGCGACCCGAGGTGGATGAGGTCGGCAGCCAGATGTGGTGGACTGTCGGCCAGGCGACGCAACCGGACGTTCTCCGTCATCAGGACGCGGGCTTCGTCGCGACGCCCGGCAAGCTGATAGGCGTCCGCCAGAATGCTGGCGAGCCAAGTACGATTGGGGACCGCAGAGTGCACCCTCGCCAACGCCTGCGCTTGCTCCAGGGTTTCGATGGCGCGCTCCAGAAGGTCTTGGTCGAGATACAGCTGGTCGAGATATAGGCGCCCGATGCGCAGCAGAATGTCGACGCGCTCGTTGGGATTGTGACGCACCGTGAGGTGATCTAGCGCTTCGCGGTAGGCGTCGAGGGCGAGACCATGGGCGCCAAGGCGTTCGTAGACCGCCCCCAGGTTGCCGAGAATCGAGATCCACAGCTCGTGCTCCGGCTCATCCGTCGGCAACAGCTCGTGGGCTTGTTTCAAGCTCCATAGGGCATGCTCGTGGCGACCCATATTGTTTTCAGTGATGCCAATATTCTTCAGCGCGGTGGCTTGGGCGATGGTGTCATCCGTCGTCTCGAGGAGGTGGGCGGCGCGCCGGAATGTTGCTAGCGCCGACTCCAAGTCGCCGAGATAAAAATGCATATCCGCTTCGGTGGTGAGCGCCTTGATATGGAGGTCCCGATCGTCCAACCATGAGGTCTGAGCAACCGCCTCGCGGGCGATGTCGAGGCCAAATCGGTAGTCTCCGACCCCGAGGGCGCCGACCGCCAGAGTCATCTGTAGCTCAGCTTTCCAAGGCTCCGCATCACCCTGACGCGTCACGTCCAAGCAGGGACGGAGAAGCGCAAACGATTGCTCGGCGCGGGAGCTCTCGATCGCCTCCCTGGCGACGTGCAATTGCTGGCGACAATCGTCGGCGCTTGGTGTCGCGTCGGCCATCGCAGGGACGGTCGAAAGTCCCACTCCGACGAACCAGGTCACGATGGCGACGGCAAGGGAAGCCCCTACAGGACGTCCCGCGCCTGACGTTGGGTGTCCGAGGACGCGCAGTGTTCTAATGGCTCTTGGCCGTGATCTGGAATCGAAACAAGGGCGACTCTCGACGTTCGAGCTCGACGCGTTCGATGATTCGCCAGTAGATTGTCGCGCCCGGCGTCATGTGCTGTCGCAGCTCATCTGGCAGGGCAATGTGAGTGGTGCCTTTGGAGTCGCCTTGCCACAGGCGTTCGAGCTGTTGATCGAAGACCAAGACTTGGTAGGTGGCTGCGGGTCGACCGGTCCAGCTCAGCTGCTCCGGGGCGCTGGCTAACTCGACGCTATCAGCAGGCTCGATCGCCAGCTCCAGCGCCAGATCAGCGCCGGGAAGCTCAGCGCCCTCGGCGGCGCGCCGCGTGTCACTCGGAACGGGCGGCGGCCGATCGAGTTGGCTTCGCAGCATCCATCCCGCGCCGATCGAAAGCATCAGCACCGCGGCAAGCCGCAGAGCCCAAGGCTTGAGTTGCCAGGACTCGATGCCGTTGCCTGGTGTGGCTTCGCGACGGGCCGCGAGGTAAGTCGCCGAGCAACTCGAGCAATGCGCCAAGTGTTGAGCGATCTCTAGGCGCTCGTCGGCTGACCCGGTTGATTCAGCGGCGGCGTGCAGCTGCTCCTCGTTGGGGCAGTCTGCGTCCCCCGGCGGTTTTTGGGTCGCCTCTTGATAGAGCTCACTCGCGGTCTCAGTGTTGAGCTTCATAGTCGATCCCCCCGGCGCGCAGGTAGCGGCGCAGCTCGTCGCGGCCGCGGTAGGTCAGGTGGCGAGCCTTGGCTCGGCTCCATCCGAGGAGGTTGGCGGCCTCCACCACGGTGAATCCTTGCAGGTAGAGCCGTACCGCGAGCTGCCTATTCTTAGCCAAGCGAGCCAGGCAGTCTTCGAGTGTTGCCAGCAATTCGCGTCGACGCGCGGTGGTTTCCGGATTGGCGACTCGGCCCGGTCTCCAGCCGTCAGTGTCGATGGGTGACGCATCGGAGTCGAGGTGCGGGTCGATCATCGTCTCACTGCGGGCGCGGGAGCGCCTGACAGCGTCGAGGGTGGCGTTGACGCCAACCGTGTAGACGTAGGACCTCGGGTCGCGGATCGATCGATGGGTCAATATCGCCTTCCACAACCGAAGCCGTGCCTCCTGTTCGATATCGGCCACCAGGCCGTCGAGATCCCGTGGACATGTCTTGCGAATCGCCTGTCGCAAGGTGGCTTCATGGGACTCCAGGAAGCGGTCGAATTGTTGCGCGGTGTCGGTCATCGTTCGTGGCTTGGTCAGGCCTGCTGTGTGCGTCGCCTCCATAGTTTTTGAGCTTTCACGTGTCGCTGCGACGGTTTGGATCCTGTTGCGGCAGGCTTGGATCATATCCGGTGGTTGATGGCCGAGAGGGCGCCCGGGCTTCAGCCTACGGATATGACGACGGGAAAAGATGAAAACGGGTGGGACAATCCGGACGGTTGAAGAGTCTTCCTTTATTGATGGGTCTGCATAGGCTAATAAGCGGCTTGTGCAGGGCTCTATGAGTTATTAATCGAACTGATGTTATGAATCCCTCACTCTTCTGGTCGCAGGCTGGGTACTTCTGTTCACCGGCCAGGCACGTCTGTTCACCGGCCAGGCACGGCGTCATCAGCCTGGCTCTGGTGTTTTGTGGTGCGCTGCTCGGTTGTGGCGCCGAGCATGGCTCATGTGAAGTCTTGTCCCAAGCCGATCGCCATGCCGAAGCCGCCGGGGTTTGTAGCGCTGCGTTCACCGCGGATGGCGACGTTGATGCCGGTCTGGCGGCGGCTCGATCCCAGTTGGCCCTCGATCAAGACGACGCGGTGCTGGCTTGGCCGGAGCGGTTGACGGGTACCCGGCAACAGGCGGAAGCGTTGCGTCTGGCGGCCAGGGTCTGGCGGCGTCGAAACGATGTCGCGGCGGAGCGCTCAGCCCTCGAGCAAGCTCTAGAGATCGAGCGTTCGAAGGCTGAGCCGGCAGTGGGTGCAGCGGTCGATGCGTCCAAAGAGGCCTGGACGCTCTACCTTTTGGCATATCTCGAGTGGGGGCAGACCCGCTACCGACCGTCCCTCGCCTACGCGCTGGAATCTGCGGCTGCTGCTCGCCGTGAAGGTAACTCGTCGATAGAAAGCCTGGCCGTCGAGATTCAGCAAGGTGTGTTGTCCGCGGTGGGCGACTTGGACGGCGCGCGTGCGGTGCAGCAGCTGCGCCAGGCTCTGGTCGTCGAGCCCAGTCCTCAGGAAGCGGCCTTCATGCTCGCCCACGAAGGGCACTTGTGGCTCGACAGTGGGCGTCTGTCGATGGCCCGCGACGCGACGTTGCGGGCCCTCGAGATCGCGGCCGATCACCCGGATCTCGGCAGCACCTTCTTTCGCTCCACCCACTTGAATCTGGTCGAGATTGCTTTGCAGCGTGGTGCGTTGGAGCGGGCTCGCCATCATCTCGACGCTGCCTGGGTGCACGCAGTCGAGCCCTCGACCTACTCCGACAGCGATCCTGACAGCGGCTCCGATGGTGCGGGCGACAACTCGCCCACGTCACTGCTCTTCTATCGTGCCTGGCTGGCACAGCAGGAAGAACGCTGGGACGATGCCGCCGGTGATCTGACGACGGCGCTCGCGGCCTCTCCGGTGGCGGATTGGGTCTGGACCTTGCAACAGCAGTTGGGGCAAGTCGAGCAAGCTCGGGGTAACCCTGTTGCTGCCGAGGCCGCCTTTCGAGCGGCGATTGTCGAGATCGAAGCGATGCGCCAGGCGTTGGCCCTCGACACCCTCCAGCCGTGGCTGCTGGAGAAGAAGCGGCAGACCTTCGAAGCCCTCTTTCTGTTGTTGCTACATCAAGGTCGGTCCGACGAGGCGTTGGCGATTGTCGAGCGGGCTCGGGCACGGACGTTTCTCGACGCCTTCATTCGCGGCCTCGAAACAGCACGGGTTGATGTCGAAAGGATCGGCAACGGGTCACCGTCTGGGCCGCCTGAGGACGCGCCCCCTGGCCGTTCGGTCCAGGCCACTCAAGATCCTTCGGCGGCCGGCGCCAACGCGTTGGAGCGCCTGCGTGCGCTCGAAGCGCTGCTGCCGGCGGTAGCGACCGCGCCGTCTCGCACGCCACGCCCGGTGCGCAATCTACGCGACGAGCTCGAGGGGCGGTCGGTGCTGAGCTACTTCGAGGCCGATGGCGAGCTCTGGTTATTGAGCGGTGTCGCCGGGGGCTGGCGCCCGATCGGTAACGCGGCAGAGATTGCAGCCCGGGTTGATACCTTTCTCGCCAGGTTGGACGACCGCGATCTGGCGGCGCAGTTGGGCGCTCAGTTGCTGCCGACGGACGTGTTACCGGTATCCGGTGAGACCGTCGCCATGGTCACCGACGGCGCCTTGGGACGTCTGCCGTTCGCTGCATTGCGCATCGAAGGCCAGTACCTGGTCGAGCGCAATCCCATAACCTACGTACCCAGCCTGGAGGCGTTGGCAGCGTTCTTAGAACGTCCCCGTGGCGCGGTGGGGCCGCCGTTGGTGCTCGGCGATCCGTTGGGCGACTTGCCGGGTGCGCGAACCGAGGCGATTGCCGTGGCCGAGCTTGTTGGATCAACGCCTTGGCTCGGCGCTGCGGCCCGGCGGGGTCTGCTGGGTGCGCCGGCTCAGCCCGCCGTTTTACATCTCGCAACTCACACCGGCCTCGGTCCTGGCGGGCCGTGGATCGCCCTCGCTGATGGACCTCTGGCGGCCGACGCCTTAATCACCGCAGGCCTGGCGCCACGTCTCGCCGTGTTGGCGACCTGTGCCTCGGCGGCACGGCCAGGGCGCGAGATGTGGGGATCTCTCGGAGCAGTGTTTCTCGCTGCCGGCAGCGAGGCCGTGGTGGCGTCCTTGGTGTCGGTTCCCGATACCGTCGCGGCTGCCTTTGCTCTTGCCTTCTACCGCCACGGCGGCCTCGAAGCTCCGGTCGTAGCAGTGGCGAATGTGCAACGCAGACTCCTCACCCTGGATCGACCGGTCGCCGAGTGGGCGCCGTTTGTGGTGATGGGGCTCTCTTACTCAGCTCAGTCCAACCAACCCAAGGAGAACTCTCATGAAACAGTGGCTGAACGTGTTTTTTATCCTATGCGCGGCTCTGACTCTTTTCGGAGCCGGCTTGACCCTCGGTCAACTCGGCTGGTCGCCTCAGATCGTCGCGGCGCACCCTTGGCTGCCGGACCCTCTCGACGGTGGTGACGGCTTCGGTGGTGACGGCTTCGGTGGTGACGGCGGATTTCTCACCTGGCAGCAGAACGAGGGCCAGTTGAAGATCTCCGTCGGCGGCCCCGATCCGACTTATATCGGCTTGGCCAAGCTGGAGGACGAGAATGCATGGCTCGAGCACGGCGAAGGTGAAGTGTTGTATACCCCTGAAGTTGTTGTGCTCGATCTTGCGCCGGTCGAAAGCATGACGCTATTCCGATTGGTGCCGATCGGTAGCCTGGAAGAAGGCTTCTTCTTGCCATGTAATGATCCCGTCGCCAGATGTTTCCCGATTCGCCCGCCGTTGGATCCGCCGCGACCCGGCCAGCATTGGTTTGTGCCTGGCGCCGACCGTCAACTTCAATAAATGGTCGGTTCTCGTTGAGATGTGGTCGCTCCATGGTTTTGTTGAGATGTGTTCGCCCGAGAAGTTTCCGAGATGTGTTCGTTTAATCGGGTGAGCGTCGCCTCATCGTCTGAAGAGCTCAGTTCTGCAATGCCTCAACCGATCGATGGACGGTGAATCGCCATGTTGACCACCACTCAGCCCTTTAATTCCAGCCCACGGTCGATGTCAGTGGTGACCGCACCCGACAGAGTCGACAGGGTCAACCGGGTTGACAGGGTCAACCGGTTCGACGATCCCGAGACTGAGGCTCGCCAAGCGATCGCTCGGAGCGACTTCGAATCCGCCCTGGAGGTGTTGATGGACGCCTTCGGAGGGGCGGTTTATCGTTATTGTCGGCATCTCGTGGGTGACGCCGAGCTGGCGGAAGAAGTCCACCAGACCACGTTCATCCAGGCGTTCGACGGCCTCGGTGATTTTCGTGGCAACTCTTCCCTGCGAACCTGGCTGTTCGGCATTGCACGCCATCGTTGTTTTGATGCGGTCAAGATCCGACGTCGCCGAGATCGACGTTTCCAGCTCACCCATCGATTACCTGAGCGACCGTCGCCGGTGCCGTCGCCAGACGACCAGCTTTCTGCTCGCGACCATCTGAAGGCGCTGGCCGACTGCCTGTCGGCGCTGGGTCCGCGGGTGCGCGATGTCATCCTGTTACGCTTTCAGCAGGGGATGTCTTACGTCGAGATGGGGCAGCTCGGAGGTGAACAACCACCCGCCTTGCGCGCTCGTGTGGTGCGAGCACTGCCGGCCCTCAGGCAGTGTTTGGAAGCCAAAGGGGTGACGCCATGACCGACTGTCGACGGTTCGAGAGTGAAGGTCTCGAGCAGTTGGAGGCTGGGCTGCCGCTCGCTGAGCATTTCTCCTCCTGCCCCGAATGTGTGGAGCAACGGGCGTCCTATGAAGCGCTCATCCGAAGCCTCGGAGAGTTGGGCGCGGCGGAGCATCCTGCCGCCGATTGGAAGCAACAAGTGCGTCGACGTCTCCGCGACCGACGCGGGGAGCAGACCCAGCCGACGCAGCCGCTTCATCGTCGCCTATGGCCACCGGCTGCCTTGGCAGCCGCTGCAGCCTTGGCGGTGGTCGTTCTCGGTCCACGTTGGAGCGAATCGCCGGAGTTGGCCCTGGTAGGCCGCGTCGAGCAAGGGGAGGTCACCTTCCGTGGCGAGTCGGCGCGTCCCGGCGACGTTTTGGTCCTAGACGCCGAAGGGGATCCGAATCAGCATCTCGAGCTCCGTCTTTACCGAAACAATCGGCAGTTGATCGCCCGTTGCCCGAGCTCAGAGATCAACCAAACGGTCTGTACAGCAAGCCGCGGTCGGCTTGGCTTGCGGGCAACTGCCGAAGCGGTCGGACGTTACCAGCCGGTCCTTCTACAGTCGCCCGAGGCCCTGCCCCCGCCGGCCGGTGATCTCGAAGTCGACCTCGAGGCGATCCTCGAAGCCGGCGGACGTGTCGAGCTCGGTGATGACATCATCGTCAGATGAAGCCCGGCCCAGGTGAAGGCCTGCCCAGGTGAAGCCCTATTCAGGTGAAGACCTATTCAGTGGAGATCCGACGCCACCCATAGCTTGGTGTACTTCTCGCAGTGGATCACGACGCTGTTGTAGTCGTCGAGCTCGGTGCCCGCGGGCAAGGCGACCTCGAAGCTGCCCTTAGAACGGTAACCGGTCAATCAGGAACGGAGCTTCATGGGCGAGATGCCCATGCAAGAAGATCCGGCACACATACTCGCCATCTTCGAATTTTAGTTCGTCCCACTTCCATTTGGACCCGAGGTCCAAATTGGTCTCACCCCAGTCGTAGACGATTTTTCCGCTGGACGTTCGCTCGACCTGCAGCCGAACGGGGATCAGCTTACTTGAGACGTGGTGAAATTCTACTTCGATGTGGTCCGGCCCGGCATTCACTTCGTTTACGTAAGGCCACTTGTTGTAGAAAATCCCAGGCTTGGAGTAGACGCGAACCCGCTTCTCCCAGCTAGATCGAGAATGTCCGGCTAGATGGAGGAGTGTGGCTCTCTCTGCTGACGAGCGGCACATGATCGCCTGAAGACTTCGTTCGATTGGCATCGGAGACTGCGCCAATACTTCTGCACACCGGCAGCGCTTGATTTCGTCTCCATCGTCGTGACTCCATGGACCATCGTGATAAACTTTCTTCCAGTCGATTTCTTGGAAAAAGGCATCATTGTTCCCTACCCGCGTCTGCCCGCCTAGTCGCTGCAGATTGCCATTCGAGAAGTGAACATCCTCCTCAAGTAGGACGGATGCACCGTCAAATACTAACATCGCCAAGATCGGAGCGTGGGCTTGGTTGCTGTAGAGTTGACCCTCCGCTCGGACTCCTTCGACGTGGAACTGTGTAGGATTCAGGGGCCGGAAGTACAGCCGGACCCGATCGTGCGCCAAGGCAGTAGTTGAAACCACAGATGGTGCTGCGATATCAGGCCGATCTGGGGATTGCTCGTTAGCATCGTTCCGTGAAAGAACTGATCCTGCTTTAAGGATTTCTGCGGCTGTTTGTACTGGCTCGTGCCGAAACAATCGGGGTGGCCAATCTCCTCGATATGGGTACCTGCCTGGTCGGAGTTCCTTCGACCACACCGTAATGTGTCGTTCAAACAGATCGGCACTTATGCCCACGGCAGGACGCTCTGGTGAGAGTCGCTGGCACTCTGGGTGAGGCCATGCCTCTCCACCAACTCGACGCCTGTCTTGTGCGGGCCGTTTTTCGGCTGGAGAACCAATGGCCGGACGAAGGGTAGAGTCGAGATGACGCCAAACAGGTAGTACGCTTCACTTCGCGCTACGCCTGCCATTTCTTGTCGAGTTAATGGACCCTTTAGCAATAATGCCCAGACGTCTACCAGTTCTGACGCCTGAATGAGACTCACTCTATCGCCGTTAGCCGATCTGCGGATCTCTAAGTCGCCGCTGTCGTCGCGGAGTTTTGCCCAGAAGTGGGTACCATTGGTGACGGTAGTAAACATGCCGTTGCGGGCGACCGTGATCTGTCTAAGGGCCTCGAGAAAACCCTCGTAGCTCCGTTTGAAGGGTGCCGCGTCGCCATTTGCATGGTGTTCCGGTTGCCCAATATTCTGGTGGTAGTCATGAATGTAGACCGGGATCGGCAATGGGCATAGATATCGCTCCATTATCGGCTTGACTTGGGTCCCCCAGTCGAGACCTCCGTTCCCGCATCCGAGGCAAGGAAATGAGATTTCGGTAATGCCCCGCTCTTCGTAGCTGTCCACGAACTTCTGAAGCCCCGCCTCAACATAGGAAAGCTCGGAGGGACGACGCCACGTGGTTTTGGTGGGCAGGTTGAGAACCCACTGGCCGTTTCCCTTCCACAGCCAGAGTTGGCCAATCTCGAATTTGCCCGCTTTGCACAATTCGCGGTATCGCCGGTACATTTTTGGGTACCGCTCTTTGTATGCTTTAGCGATCCCCTTCCCCATCACGCCAACGGTGTTGACCGTATTCACTACCGTCTGTGTGTGAGCGTCCAAAATGCTCGTATGTGCATACGTCAGCATACAGGTGCCCTTTCAAGAAAGACCATGTTCTTGACCAAGAGAGTGATGCGTCACAGTCACATAATACCAGGTGCCTGCTACTTTGATCGCGGTGCCAAGCAAGCATCCACTCCTGCCCTACAGGCATCGTGCCGTGGCGCCGACATCGTAGTCCAGTGAAACACGGTCCAGTCAGTGGAGATCCGACGCCACCCACAGCTTGGTGTATTTTTCGCAGTGGATCAGGACGCTGTTGTAGTCGTCGAGATTGGTGCCGGCGGGCAAAGCGACCTCGAAGCTGCCGCTGATTTTGGGCAGCTCTGCGACCAAGAGTGACTTGGTGATGGCGTTCTTGTTCTCCGCCGCGCTCGCCGTCAGCGGGGACAGGAAGATCTTCAGGTCGGGAGCTTTTTTAGTTTTGAAGTCGTCACTGACCTCGAACACCAGATTGCCGCCAACGTCTGTGATCTTCCAAGTACCGCTCGCAGATTGGGTCTTCTTGGTCCAGGATCCCTGGGCTACCGCGTTGCTGTCGGTGGCGGCGAGCTGGCTGCCGGCAGCCAAGAACACCAACAAGAAGACGGTCAGGGCGGTGACGAAGCGAAAGCGATGCGCGTGATTCAAGAGGGTCATATCAAGTTCCTTTCGAAACGAAGTCTTGGATGGATGAAATCGAATGCCTGCCTGGAATGTCATGTATTGAATGCCTGACGGCGGATGCCTGTTACAGCACTTTTCGCTTTCCACCGCCAACAAGTAACATCATGGGCCGGATTATCTCAACATGCCGTGTCTCCTCGGTTGGGCTCACGGCGCCAGCATCGTCGAGGAAGCCATGCCACGCCGTACTTCTCATCGAGGCCCTCATCCCGCACCGGATCCCCTGCGGCTAGTGCAGGAATTCCTCAATACTCGCCGGATCGAGACGCATACCGAAGAGCTTGCTAGCCCTCGAGCGTTGGCGGATTGGTTGTCTCATCAGCAGTTGTTGTGGCCAGACGCCGTCGTGGACGAGACCCTCTGGCAGCAAGGTTTGGCGGCAAGGGAAGCGCTGCGCGCACTGGCGCGTCACCATAGTGGTAGACGCTTGACAGCTGAAGAGGTCAAGGTCTTCCAAGAGCTCTTTGACGAGGCTTCACCCGACCTGCGCTTGTCAGCCACCGGCAAACTGGGCCTCGTGGCGTCCGGTAACGGCTGGCCCCGGGTTCTGAGCCATTTACTGCTGATCGTCTTTGAAGCCGTGCGAGTCGACACCTGGCGGCGTTTCAAGATCTGCCGCAACGAAGGCTGTCAGCTGGCGTTTTACGATTCCTCGACCAATCAGTCTGGGAAGTGGTGTAATGCCAAGGCCTGCGGCAACCGCTTCAACGCCGGCAACACTCGCCGTCGTCGCGCCTGGAGAGATCGTCAGGGCGCTGGGCGCTGAGTTGTCTGCCGCCGGGGTTGTCGGGTCCACTTGAGGGCTTGGGTTTGGCCCGGCGGTCCTCTCGAGCGGGGGCGCAGAGGTGTGAACTTCTGCCAGCGTCATCATTGAGACGGGAGTAGTTGTGACGCTATAACCGTGGCGTCACCATTGCGTCGCGAGCAGTGATGACCTGTGAGCCGCACGTCACTATTGCGTCTTGAGCAGTGATGACCTTTGCGCCGCACGTCACCATTGCGTCGTGAGCAGTTGTGACCCTTTGAGCTGGGCGTCACCATTGCGTCGTGAGCAGTGATGACCTTTGCGCTGGGCGTCACCATTGTGTCGTGAGCAGTGATGACCTTTGAGTTGTGACTTCGGTGTCAGGGGTGCTGTGGAGATCTCACCGGTTGGCCTTGAGCTAGATCCGCCCAGCGGCTACTTCCCAAACCAGCGGATCTCGAAGAAGCCACATGCTGGGAGCGCCAGCGTCTCGCCGGCTTGTCAAGGCAGCTAAATGCTGGGTGCGACGGTTTTGGTCGTGACCAGGCTACCTGCCTCATCGACCACCTCGACTCCGACGACATCCGCAGCCGCCGCCCGTTTCGCAACCGCCCCCCGCGTCCACTCCTTGGACGTCAAGTAGGTGTACATTGCCGGCACCACAAACAACGTCAGGAACGTCCCGAAGATCAAACCTCCGATGATCGCCACCCCCATCGGGGCTCGACTCTCGGAGCCGGCCCCCAACGCCAGCGCGATCGGCAGTATGCCGAGCACCGTCGACAGGCTGGTCATCAACACTGGACGGAATCGGCGGGTGGCGCCTTCGATGGCGGCTTCCATCGGTGAGCGGCCACGCTCACGGCGCTGGTTGGAAAATTCGACGATCAGGATGCCGTTCTTGGTGGTCAGACCGATCAACATGATCATGCCGATCTGGCTGAAGATGTTGAGGGTCAAGTTGAAGTACCACAGCGCCATTAAGGCGCCCGCGAGGGCCAGCGGGACGGTGAGCATGATGGTGATGGGATCGCGGAAGCTCTCGAACTGCGCCGCCAGCACCAGGTAGATCAGCACCAGGGCGAGCAGGAAGACGAAGTCGAGGCTGCGGGCGCTCTCGGCGTAGTCGCGGGATTCACCGGAGAGGGAGGTTGCGAAGTTGTCGTCGAGCACTTGGTCGGCGACGCGGTCCATGGCATCGATGCCGTCGGCGATGGTTTTGCCGGTGGCGAGGTCGGCGGAGACAGTGGCTGAGACGTACCGGTCGAAACGGAAGAGCTGGGGCGGGCGACTCTCCTCGCTCACCGTCACCAACTTGTCGAGCAGCACGGGTCGACCGGCGCTCGAACGCACGTAGAGGTTTCGCAGGTCGATGGTCTCGTTGCGATCTTCCGGCGCGACCTGGGCGATAATTTCGTATTGTTTGCCGTCGAGCAGGAAGAAGCCGAGTCGCTGCTCCGACAAAGCCAGTTGTAAGGTGCGGCCGATGTCGAGGGCCGAGATGCCGAGGTCGCGAGCGCGCTCGCGGTCGATCTCGATGCGCAGCTCGGGTTTGTCGAATTTGAGGTTGACGTCGACGTTGGTGAAGGTGGGCTCAGCTTCGGCGGTCGCCAGGAAGTTGGGTAACACCTCTTCCAGTCGCGCCTGGTTGGGAGCCTGGATGACAAATTGCACCGGCAGACCGCGGCGCCTCCCGACGGAAATGGTGGGGGACTGGGAGACAAAGGTGCGCGCCCCGGTCAGCTCACCGACCCGCTTCTTCAAAGCGTCGGCGATTTCGGTCTGTGAACGGTCGCGCTCCTCCGGCTCGACGAGCCGGACGCGGGCGAAGGCGGAGTTGACCGAGCTTGTCGCCCCAAAGCCGGGGGAGGTCACCGACACCAGCGCCTTGGCTTCCGGAATCTCGTCCAACAGCAGCGCATTGAGGTCGTCGACGAAACGATCCATGTAGCCGAAGGTTGTGCCCTCGGGGCCGGTGGCGTTGAGCCGGATTGTGCTGCGGTCTTCGAGCGGCGCCAACTCCGACGGCAGGGTGCGGAAGAACAGTCCAATCAATCCCAGGCAAGCGAGCACCAAGGGGATTGCCAGCCAGCGGCGCGCCAGCAGCCATTCGAGATGGGCGCGGTAGCCGTTGGTGAGCCACTCGAAGAAGGGTTCGGTAGCGCGATAGAGCCACGGCTGCCGCTGGCGTTTCTTCAACATTCGCGAGCTCAGCATCGGCGTCAACGTCAAGGCCACAAACGACGAGATGATCACCGCGCCGGCCAAGGTGACCCCGAATTCCTGGAACAAGCGGCCGGTGAGACCGCCAATGAACAGGATCGGCAGCAATACCGCCACCAGCGCCAAGGTGGTGGCGATGACCGCGAAGAAGATCTCCCGCGTACCGACCACCCCAGCTTCAATCGGTTCCAGTCCGTCTTCGATCTTGGCGTAGATGTTTTCCAGCACCACAATCGCGTCGTCCACCACCAAGCCGATCGCGAGCACCAGTCCGAGCAAGGTCAAAACGTTGATCGAGAAGCCGGCGGCCGACATGATGAAAAAGGCGCCGGTCAGCGACACCGGAATCACCAGCACCGGGATCAGTGTCGTGCGCCAGTCGCGCAGGAAAGCGAAGATCACCAGGATCACCAGTCCGAAGGCCAGCAGGATGGTTTGCTGCACCTCCAGGATCGACTGTTTGATGTACTTGGTGGTGTCAAAGCCGATCGCGATCTCGATATCTTCGGGCAGATCCTTCTCGATCAGCGGGATGCGGCGATAGAATTCGTCCGCGATATCGATGTAGTTGGCCCCGGGCTGCGGTCGTACCACCACCGCCACCATCGGAATCCCGTCGCGTTTGAGGATGGTGCGCAAGTTGCGCGGCCCAAGCTCGGCGGTGCCGACGTCGCGGAAGCGTACGATACGACCGCCTTCGGATTTCAGGATCAGGTTTTCGAACGCGTCCGGTGTGTTGAGGCGCCCCATGGTGCGGACCGGTAGCTCAACCTCACGGCCCTCGATGCGTCCCGCCGGCAGCTCGACATTGCCGCCTTCGATCGCCTGCTGCACCTCCAGCGGAGTCAGCTGGTAGGCAGCGAGCTTCTGAGGATCGATCCACAGCCGCATGGCGTAGGTTTTGTCGCCCCAGATGTCGACCTGGCTGACCTGCGGGATGGTCTGCAAACGTTCGACGAAGAGGTCGTCGGCGAGGCGGCTGAGCTCGAGTAGGTTGCGGGTGTCCGAGCGCACCGTGACTTGCAGGATCGGCTGGTCGTCGGCGTCCGCTTTTGCGATGGTCGGTGGGTCCGCGTCCGGCGGCAGGTTACGTTGGGCCCGCGACACCCGGTCGCGGACATCGTTGGCGGCGGTGTCGAGGTCGGCGTCGATGTTGAATTCCACCCGCACCGTGCTGCGTCCCTCGCGGCTCACCGAAGTCAGGCTGCGGATGCCGGCGACACCGTTGATCGACTCCTCGAGCGGTTCGGTGATCTGCGATTCGATGACGTCGGCGTTGGCGCCACGGTAGTTGGTCGACACCGTGATCACCGGCGAGTCGACCGACGGGAATTCGCGGACGCCGAGGGAGCGGAAGCCAATTACCCCGAAGAGCAAGATGGTGATCGACATCACCAGGGCGAGGACGGGGCGGCGAATGGAGAGGGAATAGAGGGTCATAACGCTGCTTCGACTTCGAGGCCGGGGCGCAGCTGCTGGATCGCGGAGACGATGACCCTTTCGCCGGGGGCGAGGCCGCTGGTGATTTGGACCTTGTCAGCGGTGCGGATACCGGTTTCTACGGTCCGCGACTGGGCTTTGCCGTCTTCCAGCACGTAGATCTTCTTGCCGCCGAGCTCGGGGATCACCGCGATGGCCGGTACGGTGAGAGCGTCGTCGGTTTCGGTCACCACAATTTCGACGTCGGCGAAGGCGCCGGGGAGGAGGGCGCCATCGGGGTTGGAGCTTTTGGCGCGCAGCTGTAGCGAACGGGTATCGGTGTCGACGCGGGGCTCCATGGCGTAAATGGTGCCGGTGAATTCGCGTTCGTCACCCTTGACCCGAAAGCGGATCTCACCGCCGCGGCGCATCCGTACGGCGTACTTTTCAGGCACCGCGAAGTCGATCTTCACCGAGTCGACGTCCTGCAAGGTGGCGATGCGGGTTTGGGGCGACAGGTAGCTGCCGAGGCTGACGTAGCGCAGGCCGATGACGCCCGAAAACGGCGCCCGGATTTTGGTCTTGAGCAGTCGTGCTTCGATCAGCCTTTGTTCGGAGCGCAGCACATTGAGCTCATTGAGCGCCAGGTCGTACTCTTCGCCGCTGATCACCCCCTGGTCGCTCAGCTGTTTCTTCTGGGCTTCCCGGCGCTCGGCCAGCTGTACGCGGAACGCAGTACGCTCGAGCTCGGCTTGCAGCGCGTCGTCATTGATCTCGAGCAGCACCTGGCCGGCGGCGACCCGGCTGCCTTCGCGGAAGACGATGTTGTCGATCTTGCCGGCGATCTCACTCACCAGGTCAACCTGTTCGTTGGCGCGCACCGTACCGGTGGTCGACAGCTTTTCGGTGAGATGTTCAGGAGCGATGTCCAGCACCGCCACCCGCAATGCTCGTTTTGTCTCGGCGGCTGGAGCCGGCGTCGCGACATCACCGCGGGAAGCGAACTTAGGTATCGCCAGCAGGGCGACAATGGAAACGGCGATCAGAAGGCCGAGGATTCGTTTCAAGTGTTCACGCCCCGAGTTCGTTCAAAGGATGACCTAAAGTCTCTAGTAGATACTACTGTATTGATTACATACGGTTTGGGTCGGGGGTTGGAGGTAAAACTCTGGTAAACCCCTCCTCCTTGACCTCGGTGGCGCGTTTGGCCCCGAGCTGGTCCACAACGGCCCGTTGGAGCTCGTTTCGAGTGTCGAAAGGTCGATCTTGGAGTGGCTTCAAGGACTCCAGGATGTCCGCGGAGATGGACGCTTGGCTCAGGCACGGCAGAGACTTCCGCACCAGCACGAAGCGGGTGTGCCCCGCCGCGGACCGATCGATCTCATCACGCACCTCAAGGACCGCGGCTGCCAGGCGCTGATCGACCCCGTCGACGCCCAGCTGACGCGCCAGTCGCTGAGGATTGACCCGTTTGGTCTGATTGTGGATACCGGTGGCGAAGGAGCCACCGAAGATACCGATAATCAACGTGTCGGAGACCAACGTGTCCGACGCGCGCCAGATTTCATTGCTCGAGTTGCCCGATTGGAACCCCATGCGGGAGACACGACCCAGGGGATCACGGTCCGGGTCCAAGACCACCCCGACGTAAGGATGAATCACTTCCTCCGAGGGCAGGGCAGGTAATGCCTCCGCGGCGCCGGGGGTTGGCTTTTCGATCACGCATTGTTCAGGCGATCTAGGGGGTGAGGGGCTACTCCACGGAGATTAACCGTCCGCCGCAATCACCGCCAAAATCTTCTTCACCACGGTCCCATACCCGGCCCAATTCAAGTGGCAACAATCATCGGCATACAGCACCCGCGTGTCATCCTCGAAGATCATCGTCAGATCCGTGAAGGCAACCCCGCGGTCGATCAGCCGTTGCCCGGCTGCCCGCAGGGGCGGATAACCCGCGATCGCACTCGGCCGCATCGTCTGGGCTTCGTTGATCGCGATGCGTCGCTCCTCGGCGCCCATCGGCTTCGACCCTTCGACGTATTGGTTGGGCTGTAGGAAGTGGTAATAACGGATGCCATGGGCATCACACAGCGCCTTCATCGCCACCGAGCTGCGTTCCCACATCCCTACCAAGTCGCGGTAGAGCTCATCGTCATTCGCGACCGGGTGATCAGGCCCGAGGGCGGTGAACGACGTGGATGACTTCGCGACACATCGAGCAAGAGCCTTCTGATGCTCAGCAGCGCGGTCGGGCCCAAGCACTTTCGCAAGCGCCTGTTGAAGCTCCTCGCGTTGACTGAACGGTTTGCCTTGCAGCGATCTTAGAGACCCCAGGAGCTCTTCCGAGACTCCCGACCGGCGCAAACACGCCAGAGATTTTTTCACCAGCTTGAACTCAGTGCGTCCAGCGGCCGACCGATCGATCACTTCGCGAGCGGCGAGAATCGTCGACGAACGGCGCTGATCGACTACCCGCCAGACCAGCGAAAGCAGGGCGCTGCGATGCAGACCATACTCGAGCAGCTGGCTCGCCCAGCGTCTCCGTTCACCCTTCAAATACTCCATGTGTCCGACGTTCCGCACCGTCTCCGGGTCGAGGGTTTCTCCTGCCCGCAGGTTCCACTTGCGGGGATAAAACGGATTCAATCCCTGAGGAACGTTCTCAACCGGCGGCAGTGTCACTTCGTTGAAACCGTCGACGTTGATCACGATGTCGAAACGGGCGCCAAGGGACAACAAGTATGTGAGGATCATCAGCTGCTGCGGCTGCTTGTAACCACCCTTGCTGAAGTTGACGACGACCACCTCTTGGTCGGCGACGCCCAACTCGCGAGCGATCCTTTCGCTGCCGATCCGCTCGCTTTGTTGATGGACGCCGCTGGCGAAGGAGCCTCCGAAGAGGCCGACGATCAGGGTGTCGACGATCAGGGTGTCGGATTCCCGCCAGATCTCGTCACTCGAGTCCCCCGATTGGAACCCCAGAGGAGACACTTGAGCCAGGGGATCCCGCTCCGGATCCAAGACCACTCCGACATAGGGATGGATCACTTCCGCCGCAGGATGGGTGGACATGGGACCCCGGGCGCCGGCGGTCGGCTGTTGGGGTGCACCCGGGCCGGTGAGAACCGCTTCAGCTTGGCTTTTGACAGCGCTTGGAGAAAAGAAGCGCCCGTCTTTGATGCCGATTGCAGCGATCGCAACAAGTTCTACCGCTGCCCAAGTCAGCACAACCATCAGGAGGTAGAAGACGGAGGCCTTGACTCGGTCGTTCATCGCTGAGACGCCAAGCGCAGGTCATGGCTGTTGCAGCTCGAACTGCAACAACTCAAATTGCAATAGTAGCGTCCGTTGGACGTCGCTGAAATTGTTGTCCGACATCAAGTAGATCAACGTCTCGCCCCCCGGACCCTGGTGGATGGCGACGGCTTCCATGTTGTCGGTGGTGGCTGGAGGCTCGATCAAAGCCAGCTCGATGGGCTCGAGCCGAGAGTCGGGTTGCAACTGGTCCGTCTTCAGGATCGATAGCCGTATCCGATTGCCGGTCGATTTGTGGAAGCTGCGCTCCAGCAAGAGGACATCACCCGAGGGCAAAACGGCGGCGCCGGTGGGTAGGAAGTCTTCGCGGGTGGAGAGGGTCAAGAGACGCCAGTCGCCGAGGTTGGGATGACCGATCCAGCCGATGATGTCGTTGGTGATGGTGCGGAGCTCTTCAGCGAAGGTCAACAGGCGACCGTCGGGCAGCAGCGCAACGGCTTCCATGCCCTTGTTGGGCAAGGTCGGGATGATGCCAGGGGGGAAGGGAAAGGGCTGCGGTCGCCCGTTGAGGGGCGACTGGCCGTCTTCGGACCAAGGGAAGAACGCCAGCCGATGGTGGCGTTCGAAGCTCACCACGAAACCCTTCCCGGGCAGCAACTGGATCTCTTCGGCGTCACGGCGCTCCCAGACGGCGACCGGTTCGCCGTCGTCGTCGCAGAGGGTGTCCATGCGACCCTCGGTCAGCCCAACGAGAGTGCCGTCCTGCGTCAAGTCCAGCGTGGCAGTCAGCCAATGCCCCTGGTCGGAGATAGCGGTGAGCTGTCGGCTTGCGCCGTCGATCACCAGACCCGAAAAGCCACCGAAGGACGGCCAGTCGGAGGTCAGGTGGAGTCCGGCGCGGTAGCGCAGGCGGCCGATTTGTTGGAGCGTTGCATCGTCCGGGTGGAGCGGCACCGGCGCACCACGGATCACAATCGCCTGACCCGACGAATTGTCCGGCACGTCGGCGAAAATGAGCGGCGCGATGAGAGCAAGCGCGACGCCAAGGCGGAGAGTAGACGCTCGCATAGAGGCTGGACAATACCGCATCGTGGTGGGCGGCAGCGAATGTGATCAAGCAATCGCGGTAGACTGCGACCAAATTCCTGGAGGATCCCCTCGATGCAACGACGCCTCGTGCTCCGGCTGAGCCTGCTCGGCCTCATTTTCGCCAGTTTCAGCGTGCCGGTCAGGTCGGCTGCCGCCAAGTCGGCTGTCGCCAAGTCGGCTGCCGCCAAGTCTTCTGATGCAGCGTCGGCCGCTGCAACGTCAGCTGAAGAAGCTCTGCTGCCCTTTGAATCCCTCGAATGGCGCGAGGTGGGACCTTATCGCGGCGGCCGATCAGCAGCGGCGACGGGCATCCCGGGGGAGCGTCAGGTCTACTACTTTGGCGCGACGGGTGGCGGGGTGTGGAAAACCCTCGACGCTGGCAAAACCTGGAAGCCGGTGTCGGATGGCTTTTTCGGTGGCTCAATCGGTGCGGTCGCAGTATCTGCCTGGGATCCCAACGTGGTTTACGTCGGGGGTGGTGAGAAGACGGTGCGTGGCAATGTCTCCCATGGTGACGGTGTGTGGAAGTCGACCGACGCCGGCAAAACCTGGACCCATGTCGGTTTGCCGGAGTCGCGTCACATCCCCCGGATCCGGATCCACCCGCGGGATCCGGAGCTGGTTTACGCCGCGGTGCTCGGTCATCTTTATGGCCCCAACGAGGAGCGTGGCGTCTACCGCAGTCGTGATGGCGGCGTCTCGTGGCAGCGCGTCCTCCATGTGTCCGACGACGCTGGGGCGGTTGACCTGGCGATGGATCCCTCCAATCCACGCATTCTCTACGCCGCCCTGTGGCAGGTGCGGCGCACGCCGTGGAGTCTCGAGTCCGGTGGTAAGGGTTCTGGGCTGTGGAAGTCGACGGATGGCGGTGACACTTGGGATGAGCTGTCGACCAAGCCGGGTTTCCCGGCGGGCACCCTCGGCATTATCGGGGTCGATGTCTCGGCTTCGAATCCGGAAAATCTCTATGCCCTGGTCGAGGCTGAGAAAGGCGGGGTGTTTCGCTCCAAGGATGGGGGTGACACCTGGACCAAGGTCAACGACGAACGCAAGCTCCGTCAGCGTGCTTGGTACTACACCCGTATTACCGCCGATCCGGCGGACCAAGAGTCGGTTTACGTGCTGAACGTACGTTTCCACCGTTCAAAAGATGGCGGCAAGACCTTCACCGAAATTAGCACCCCCCACGGCGACAACCACGATCTGTGGATCGATCCGGGGGATCCGTTGCGGATGATCGAAGCCAACGACGGGGGCGCCAACATCACCACCGACGGCGGCGTCACCTGGTCGGTGCAGTCGAATCAACCGACGGCGCAGATGTATCGGGTGTCGACCGACAACGCCTTCCCTTACCGGCTGCTCGGTGGCCAGCAGGACAACTCGGCGGTCCGCATCCGTTCGCGTTCCGCTTTCGGCGGGGCGATTGGGGTGCGGGATTGGGAGTCGACCGCCGGCGGTGAGAGCGGCCATATCGTCGCCAAACCCGACGATCCGGACATCGTTTACGGTGGTTCCTATGGCGGCTACCTAGTGCGTTTTGATCATCGCACCGGCGAGCGTCGCGCGGTCAACGTCTGGCCCGACAATCCAATGGGCTGGGGTGCGGCCGACTTGGAGTATCGGTTCCAATGGAACTTTCCCCTGTTCTTCTCACCCCACGATCCCAACACCCTCTATGCGGCCGGCAACGTGTTATTCGTCAGTCGCGACGAAGGGGACAGCTGGCAGCCGTTAGGTGGTGATCTCACCCGCAATGATGCCGACAAGATGGGACCGTCGGGTGGCCCGATCACCAAAGACAACACCAGCGTCGAGTATTACGGCACTATCTTCGCGGCCGTCGAGTCGCCCCACGAAGCCGGAGTGTTGTGGGCCGGGACCGATGACGGCTTAATCCAGCTGTCGCGGGATGGCGGCAACGAGTGGGCCGACGTCACCCCCAAAAGCCTACCGGAGTGGACCCAGATCAACTCCATCGACGCCCATCCCTTCGAGCCGGGAGGGCTCTACGTCGCCGGCACCCGTTACAAGCTCGACGACTTCACGCCGTACCTCTTCAAGACGATCGACTACGGCCAGAGCTGGCAGCGTATCGACGAAGGGATCGATCGTCAGCACTTCACGAGGGTGATTCGGGCGGATCCCGACCGTCGTGGGCTGCTCTACGCCGGCACAGAGAACGGTGTCTACGTGTCCTTTGACGATGGCGCCCAGTGGCAGTCGTTGCAGCTCGAGCTGCCGTGGGTGCCAGTCACCGACATGGCGGTCAAGGAGCAGGATCTCGTCGTCGCCACCCAAGGGCGCGGTTATTGGATCTTGGACGACTTGACGGTATTGCACCAACACGACCCGCAGCTGGCGGAGACGGCGGCGCATCTTTTCGAGCCTAGCCCCACCCATCGATTCGCCGGTCGCGGCACCCAGGATGATCCGGTGCATGAAGGCAAGAATCCCCCGTCGGGAGTCGTGTTCCACTTCTTCTTGGCTGACGATCCGAATAAGGACGAGCCGGGTAAAGACGAACCAAACAACGCCGCGCCAAGCAGTGCCAAGCCCGACAAAGAAGAATCGAGTGCAGACGAGGCGGGCGAGTCCACTGACGAATCAACCCAAGACGTCGTCAAGCTGGAGATTCTGGAGCAAGGTGGCGATGTGATCCGCACCTTCACCCCCAAACCGAAGCCAGGTGAGGACGACGACAAAGAGAAGGAGCCCGAGCCCGACAACCCTCGCCAGCTCGAGCTCGAGGCCGGCGGCAATCGTTTCGTGTGGGATATGCAGTATCCGGGGGCTCGGAAGTTTCCCGGTCTGGTGTTGTGGAACAGCAGGCTCGATGGTCCGCGGGCGGTGCCAGGCACCTATCGCGCCCGTCTCACCGTCGGCGAGTGGTCCGCTGAAGTGCCTTTCGAAATCCTGCCCGATCCGCGCTCGTCCGCGACTCAGGACGACTTCCAGGCCCAATTCGACTTCCTGATCGCGGTGCGCGACAAGTTGAGCGAAACCCACGACGAGATCGGTCGACTACGGGACGCCCGGACCCAGATCGAGGCGCTGGGCAAACGTCTGGCGGACACATCTGAAGGCGAAGAGGGCGCCTCCGAAGCGTTGATCGAGGCTGGGAAAACCCTCGCGGAGCGTTTGACCGAGATCGAAAAAGCCCTCTACCAAACCCAGAACCGCAGCCGTCAAGATCCACTCAACTTTCCCATTCGCCTCAACGACAAGCTGGCCGGCCTGCTCAGCGTCGCCGCCATCGGCGACCGTCGCCCCACCGAATCGATGTTGGCGGTCCGAGCCGAGCTCACCGCCGCCATCGACGTCGAGCTCAGTAAGCTGCGCGCGATCTGGGAGACTGACTTGCCGGCCTACAACGCCTTGGCCCGAGAGCACGAGGTCGATCGGGTGTTATTGAAAAATAATCCCCAGTAAGGGCGCACAGCCGTTCGCCCAAAGAGCAACAAGCTGGGAGCGCCAGCGTCTCGCAAAAGGCGCTGGTGTCTTGCTCGCATTCGCGTAAAAATCACCTGCAAGAAACAAGGCGTCTCGCCAGCTTCGTCGTAAAAGCCACCTGCTGGGAGCGCCGGCGTCTCGCCGGCTTAGTCGACGCAGCGAACCCAGGTCGGTGAGCCCGGTTCACCTCTCGCCGTCAGGCGTCGCACCCAAAATCACGTTCGGGACCCCTTTGGCGGTCAACATCTGGTTGAAGGTCGGCACGCTACGGTTACGCAGCTTCTCGAAGCTGCGACGGTGGGTGGCGAACTCCTTCTCCAGCGCGCGGAAGACTTCGAGATGCTGAGTCGTGGGGGGATAGTCCGCCTGCATCAGGCGATAGGCCAAGTAGACCATCCGCGCATAGAGGAGTCGTTTCCATCGCAGGGTGTCTTGCGATGCTTGGGTCAGCCTGAGGTCGAAGAAGTGGGACTCGAGCTCCTCAATTTTCTTGGTGAGGGCAGTACAGGCCATCAAGACGGTCTTGGTCTCCGGCCGATCGACCAGGGAGCTGTCCGCCAGCCGAGCCTCGAGATCCGACAGACGTTTACGTACCCACTCGAGCTCGTTGATCATCGAGACCGATTCCTCGATCATCGAGCGCAGTTTCATGACCACGTCGATTTGGGCTCGGATATCGTCTTCGCTGCCGGTGGAGCTTGGATCTTTGAGCACCGTGAGTTGGCGTGTGAGGGTTTTACCGCCGGCCTCGAGCTGGACGGTGTAGACCCCGGGAGGCGCCAGCACCGACAGCCGACCACCGTCGATCAGTCGTCGCCAGCCGGTTGCTGGAATCGTGACATGGGGATTCTCAGCCGGACGGTTGCGTAGCTTGACCTCGCTGGTTTTGTCGAGCTCGAGATCCCAGAACACTCGCTGGATGGCGCCGTCGGCTGTCGGCAGGTCGTCGAGAGTGCGGACAACTTTCCCGGCAGCATCGAGGATTGTGAGTTTGGGCTTGGCTGCGTCAGAGTCGCTGTCTTCAGAACCGCTGTCTTCAGAACTGTCGTTCTGAGGGCTTTCGTCCTCGTCGGCTGTCGTTGACGCGCTCGAGCTTTCAGCGTCTGTCTGCGGCGCCGGACCGAGGTAAACATGGAGCGAGGCGCCGTAGGTGGGATTGTCGCCGGCTGCTGGATCCTCCGGTTGCATCATCGGCGCTTCACGGCCGTGGAATCGGTAGGCGGGACGCGGTTGGAAGAGGAACGGCTCGGTGCCAAATCTGGTGGGCTGGTCGAGATCGTCGAGCTCAATCTGCTGCAAAGGGGTCAGGTCGTCCAGAATCCAGAAGCCGCGGCCGTAGGTGGCAATCACCAGATCGTTGAAGTGATCCTGGATGGTCAGCCAGTGGACCGGGGCGTTGGGTAGGTTCGCCTGCAAACGATGCCACCGGTCGCCATCTGTGAACGACACATAGACGCCGTTTTCGACCCCCAGGTAGAGCAGCCCGGGGCGCTTCGGATCCTCGCGCACACAGTGGGCGTAACTGACCACCCCAGATGGTACGCCGTCTGAAATTCGGCGCCAGGTTGCACCAAAGTCCGCGGTCTTGAAGACGTAGGTTGCGGTGTCGCCCAATTGGTGCCGATCGACGGTGAGGTAAGCGGTGGCTGCGTCGTGAACGGAAGGTTCGATGTTGGAGATGGTGCCGCGGGGTGGCAGGCCCGGCAAGTTGGTGGTGACGTTGGTCCAATGGCCACCGTCGTCGCGGGTGACTTGAACCTGACCGTCGTTGGTGCCGGCCCAGATCACGCCAGCCTCGATCGGCGAGACCGCGAGCGCAAAAACAGTGGGGGCGACGGTGGGGCCGGCGTCGTCCAAGGTGAGGCCGCCGGTCCGCTGCTGGAGCTCGGGATCGTCGGTGGTCAGGTCCGGGCTGATCACCGTCCAGCTCTGACCGTCGTCCATCGACCGGTGCACATATTGGCTGCCGGCCAAAACTTGACGCGGATCGTGGGGGGAGACGGCGATCGGAAACGTCCACTGGAAGCGATATTCGAGCTCGGCCGCGGGCCAACTCTCGGCGGCATCGGGCCACACGCTGACGTCACGGGTATGGCCGGTGCGGGCGTCGAAACGCTCGAGGATGCCGTCGTAGCAGCCGGTCCACACCGTGTTGGGATCGCCTGGGCGGGGGATCGCAAAGCCGACCTCACAACCTCCCACCGAGCTCCAAGCGCCGATCGGGATCGTTTCACCGGTCAGAGTGTTCGACGGTCCGCGGGTCGATGGGCCGTCTTGGCGGTTGCCATACACGAAGTAAGGGATCTGATCGTCGACATGAGCGTGGTACATCTGAGCGATCGGTAGCTGCGGTCGGAACCAGGTTTTGCCACGGGTGGTGGAGATCGACACCCCGCCGTCGTGGCCGACAATCATGCGATTCGGGATTGCCGGATCGATCCAAATGTCGTGGTGGTCCCAGCCCGCCTGGTTGTCGGAAGTCGAGGTCAGGCCACCGTCGAGAGATCGGCTGTGGCGCACCGCCATGAAGTGGATCTCGTCGGCATCGTCGGGGGCAGCCAGCGCTCGGGTGTAATAGAGCGGCCGTTGCATCAACGCATTATCGGCCGAGACCATGACCCATGAGCCACCGCTGTCGTCGGAGCGCCACAACACGCCTTGGAAAGCGTCCAGCGACGCGAAGTCGCGATTCGAGTTGGTCTCGATCAAGGCGTAGACGCGTT
>JAJCXQ010000747.1 GCA_029263355.1 Acidobacteriota bacterium
CGAAGGCGGATGGACAGATCTTTCATAGTGACGCCTCATCGAGTTGATGGTTGATCTGGCGTAGGGCTGCGCCGCCCTAGAGGTGTGGGTTCGGCTGGCATCTCGGATCCGGAATAACTGTCTGAAGACACGCTATTATAAACGTTCTCGAGACCCCACAAGATCCCGCACGCTCGGTAAGGGGCGGTGACCTCTTTCGAAAGACTGTAGCTCGCAAAAGACGGTACCCGTCAAAAGACTGTACCCTTCAAAAGACTGCAAAAGCCATTTTGGTAAACTGTGGCCATGGCCGCTTTCGATCGCCTCGCGAAAGATCATCTCGCTTCCGATCTCGAGCTTCCGCCCTTACGCAGGCTCGGAAGCGCGACCCTTGGCAGTGGCTTCTTCGGCAGCTTACCCTACCGAAATCTGTTGAGCGTCGGGTCCTGCTCCACAGGCCTCGTGTTGGTGCTCGGTAGCAGGCGGCTGCTCATCCCGTGGAACCTGGTGATGAGCGCGAAGGCTCCCTGGGGGATCTTTGCGAGGGAGAAGTGGCTGGTCGGAGCAGAGCGGGTCCCTTTCATCGTCCCCAAAGGGACCGTCCAGCCACCCTCCTGAACAGGGGCTAGCAGCGACGGTAATTGAGCGCCCTGGCCTTGGGTTCGTCATAGATTCGAGCTGCCAAGCGAGCTGCCAACAAGCGCCTAGTTCCCTGTTTGACTATTCCCTTCCGCTATTCTCGGTCTTTCTTGCGCCTGACAGCGTTACGCCTCCTCTAAAGAGCCCCACTATTCATGCGTCGGCAAGCCTTGTCAGCCACAAGAAATCCTCGAGAATATTCGGAAGGTTCTAATCAAACAGGGCACTAGGATCACCGAAAGGCCCTGCCCTACCGGCATCCTGATCGGCGATTCCGTGTCCCGACCTTCAGCAAGGAACCCGATGCGCTGATGCGTAGCACGCGCAGGGGAAACTGGTGCGCATCACGCGCAGCGGGCTCGGTTTCCGAGATCCCACAGAAGGCGAGAAGACTGTTGCCAGTCCCACGTTTTGAAACCGGTGTAGAAAAAAATGCAACCTCGGATCGCGGATCGTAGTCCTACAGATCGAACATGAGCCGTGGGAGGCCTATCAAGGGGCCAGAGACACTCCACCGCGGACAGTACCGATAAAGGAGATTCGAGAATGGGATTTGAAAATGCGGCGTTTTGGCTTTTCTTGGCTGCGGCCACGGTGGCCTCTCTCACATTCGTCACGATCGTCGTTTGGGTTGGAACCCGACTCCAGGAGCGCCAGGAGTTCTACAAATTCGAGTTCCGCAAACGGTTGGTCGAGGCCGGGAAGATGGACGCTGAGTCGTTCGCCTCTCTGGTGCGGTACGAGCACGAGCTCGGAATGCAGCAAAGCCGACAGAAACTCCTGGTGGTCGCCTTGGTGTTTGTCGGGACGGGCGTCGGAACCTGCATCGGCCTTCAGTTCATCGGCGGCTCAGTCTGGATGGTGGGCTTCATTCCGCTCTGCATTGGTCTCTGTATGCTCGCCTACGGAACCCTCTTTGCCGCCAAACCGAATCCCGGACCGCCGCCTCTCGGTTGGTCTCCCGAACCCGACGAGAGGAATTGAACCGGAGATATGTCTTGCATTCGAACCACGAGGATCCCGGCGATGATGAACGCATCGTCGACCGCGTGCTGGCTGGAGACATCGACGCCTTCGAGGACATCGTCCTCCGCTGGCAGGCGCCGCTGCTCAATCTCGCCTATCGCTTCAGTCGCGATCGGGGCCTGGCGGAGGAGATGGCTCAGGAAGCTTGTCTCAAAGTCTTTCGGAGCTTGGAGCGTTGGCGACGCGATGCAAAATTCTCCACATGGATGTTCTCGGTGGCCCTCAACCACTATCGAACAACGATGCGCCGGCACATCCCTCCCAACGTTGAACTCGGCGAGCTCGACGCGGTCACCTGGGCAGGTGATCTCGCCAGCGAGATGGACGCAGCCGCCAATGACAGCGTCGTACGACGGGCAGTGGCGCTCTTGCCGCCGAAGTATCGTGACACAATCGTGGTCTACTACTTCCAGCAGCAGGACGTGGCCGAGACGGCAGGAATGCTGGGGCTGAGGCCGGGAACGGTCAAGGCACGTCTGCATCGCGCACGGAAGCTGCTCAAAACCAAGCTGAGAGCGCTAGGGCACCCGCGAGCTGTCACGACTCAGGAGTCCGAGAGATGAACAAATCCGAGATGAACAAGTCTGAGATGAACAAATCTGAGATGAACAAATCTGAGATAAAAGACTTGGAACGCATCCTCGCCAACGAGGAGGAGCTGCAGCCGACGACAGGGTTTTCCACCCGAGTCATGCGGGCGGTAAGGGAGGAAGCGACGGCGACACCACCGATAGCATTCCCATGGGCTCGCTTTCTTCCCGGCTTCTTGCTCAATCTCGGACTGGTTTTTGGGGCAGCGGTGTGGATGATCCTCGAGCCCGACAGCAGCTCCTCACTCGTGCAAGTCATTCCCACCGAGTGGTTTTCCGATCCCCAGGTGCAAGGGTTGCTCTGGGCCGCTCTGACGGTGGTCGGAACCGGCGCGATGGCGTGGATCGCTTCGAGATGGGTCGCACCCCGGGGAGCAGCGTCCTTCTAAGGAGGTGGCTCCATTTTCGTCCTGCGCCTTGGGATGGACTTCAGGCCCTGCCAGCGCCAGGATGTAAGAAGCTCGACAGGATGGATGGGTACGCTGATCGAAACTCACGACGGGACGCAGCCCCAGTATCGATACGGATCAACGGACCACTTACGTCCAAGGGAACGAAGGTGCCATCTTCGATCAGTTGAATCAATTCATCGATATTTGACTCATCGAGGTGCCCCGGATGACGACGACCGTTTGCCGTGCGTTGACGAAACCTCTCGCAGATTTCATCCCGTGGCGCGGTGCAGAACACCTGAAGCATCCTGGCGCCATAACACTGCCGCATCGTTTCGAACCGAAAGGCATCTTCGGGTCGAAAAGTACTCTCGACAATGCAAGATACTCCGCTCGCAACCAGCTTGCTCGCGCACGAGACGAGCAGCTCGAAACTGGCTTTCCCCAGACGCCTGGACCACTCCCGATCACGGGACCCGATGCTGTCGAAGAGCGCCTCCTTGAAGTCGTCTTTGCTCAACGCGGGAATGCGAAGATCGTCAGACAATCGTTGTGTGAGGGTACTCTTACCTGAAGCTGGAGGCCCGCCGACGATCACGAGTGTCGCTTCATCGCTTGCGTTCATCAATCCACCGCTGCTAATCATCCACGAATCGAGATCAGAAAATGCCGGACCTCACGCCCGGAATCCTAAAGAGCAAGGCGGTCCACTTCAGGCTACAGCACTTCGGACTCGAGAAGGCCGGGGTGCTGTGGGACGAGATCGGCGAACACGACGTCTGGAAATAGACTATCGGGTCCCTAGCCTGGCCGACCAGCGGACGTTTCTTGGCGACCGTTCTCATCAATGACATGCGCGAGGGACAGCAGCAGAGTGTTCAACTCTGGTCAGATGGACATCGCTTTCTGCTGTTACTCGATAGCGAAGCTGACCAACTCCACCGGGACTTCGGCTCCCGAGGCGCCACCACCGGTTCCCGGCGTGCCATTGGCGAGTGCGTCAGCTTGGGGATTCGAGTCCAAAACAATCCAGAACCCGTTATCGCTGGTGCCAGATCAACAGCGGTAACACCCGCGTTGTGGATCTCGACATATTTCAGGCTCACGGCGCATTCCAGAACCTCAGAGATCACCAGGTCGTTCACATCGGCAGCGGCCGGCATGCCGGCAAGGATGAGAACACCAATTAGGGCGAGGGCTTCGCATTCTTGGACCTCCGAGTCTCGAGCAAATCAATGGGTGCGCGTTGGGCCAGGATGGTCTCAGGTTAACGTAGCACCGTCAAGGCGTTGGTGCATGGATCCGCCTTGACCTGCCGCCGCGGCTTCGGCGACGCTTCGGTCACACCGAACCGGAGGGCACTATTGCTGCACGCAAGTCCAGCAGAGTCCACCCGAAGTTCAAGACCAAGTATCGCGGCAGGTGCTAGCGTGGATAGATGCGGTAAGGTCGATCGTCGAAGTAGCGATCAAAATCGGCAAGCCGCTTGATTGTGTAGATCGTGGATACGATAAAGCATCACTGCCGCTTGATCGTGCAGAGCCTAGGCACGATAAAGCACAACTACCGCTTGATCATGTAGAGCGTAGGCACGATAAAGCACAACTACCGCTTGATCGTGTATAGCATGATCACAATCAAGCAGAATTCAAGCTCAATCGTTTTGGAATGAACCAAGGTCAGGCAGAGTCGCCGCTTGATCTCATCAAACAGAATGACGATCAAGACGAGTTTCGCAACAACAACTGCTGGCTCGGTTGGTGCAGCTGCCCTCTAGTCAGAGTTCAGGCGATTGAGGACAACTCTGTTGAGTCGGTCGTATTCTTCGCGAAGCTCTGTTCCAGGGGTCTCGGCCGCGGATTTCATGGAGCGCTCAGCGGCGGCGATGGCGCCTTCCCGATCGCCTTTCCGTTCGAGGATGAGAGAGTAGCGATAGAGCATCGGGAAACTGTTCGGTCTGGACTCCAAGGCTTTGGCCATCAATTCAGCTGCCCGGTTCACATCGACGTCGTTCTCGAAGAAGAACATGGCGGCTCGATAGTAGGGTCGGTCTCCTTCCGCCTTCAAGGCGGCTTCAAGTTGCGGCAAGACGGTTTCGCGCACATCGATGGTGATGTCGACCGGCACTCGGAATTGGTCCCAGGTGATATTCAAAACCGCCGTGTTGGCGGTCAAGCTATCGATGCTGAGGGTCAGGGTCTCCATCGGTTGGCTGAGCTGTACGGGTTTGGCGACAACACGGGCGACGTCATGTTTCGAGTCATAGGCGTACGAGCCCCATTGCGACTTATGCTCGTGAAAGATCACGACCCATTCTTGCTCACTTGGAATGGTGAACAGCTCATAGGTGCCCGCTGGGACGGACTTGCCGTGGACCGAGACCGGTGTGCTAAACGAGATCTGCGTCGCCGAGTCGGCGCCGGTACGCCAGACCTGTCCATAAGGCACCAAGCTGCCGAAGATCGTCCGACCGCGAGCAGACGGGCGACTGTAGGTCAGTTGAATGTCGGTCGTCGCAATGCGTTGGTGCACCTCCGCCTTGGGGCTGGACCGCGGCCATTCGAAAGTAGATTCTTGAGCTTCTAGGACTCCAACGCTCAACAGGCAGCCAAGGCTGAGAAGCCCGGCAGACAAGTACATCGTTCGCATCGGCACCTCGTGACGTTCGGTGACTCAGAAGAATATTGGAGATGTGATCGGGGATCGCCATCGCCGAATCTCTCTCACGTTTCTTTACCGTCTTACTCGAGTTTCTACGTCCCAAACGAGGGCACTGGTTCACTTTGGTCTCAAGACTCCAAGCGCCGTCAGATTCGGGGTCACGGCGCGACACTCCCTCGAGCGCCGAGCTGAAGAACATCAGGGGTGCTTGAAGGTCAGCGTCCGGAACTTCTTGGGGGTGTCCGGAAAGCTCCAGTTGACCGGCACGAAGAACGCGCCGATTGCTGCAATCGGTTTGAGGTTGGTGTCAATGTTGGTACCGGTACAAACCGGAGCAGCGCTGTCGAGTGAGCTGACAAACTCCGGGACCAGCGTCACAAGGTCACCGGTCTGCAAACCCGACAGTGTGAAGTTGATCGTTGTAATGCCGCTGGTATTGGTTGCGCCCGTAATGATGAAGGGGCCCGGGAAGCCGCCCCGCGACAACCAGAACGAATACGGCAAGTCGTTGACGCAGAACGCTACGGGTTGGCCGGCTGGAACGGTCAAGTTAGAGCTCGTCGCCGGCTTGCCGTTGATCAACGCCCGCAGCACCATGATTCGATTGGACGCTGGAACCCGCGGCGGCCCGGAGTTCTTCTTCGTCACCAGGGTCTTGGCGACAAACGTCACCGTGCCACTTCCTGACGGTGGCGACGACCACTGCAGATCATCGATCACCACCACTTCTGGCCCATCGTTGAACAAACCTGACGTGACGGCGAAGTTCTGTGTCGCCGAGGGCAGGCCGGCGAGATCGGTCAAGGTCAGGGCAGCGTTATAAACCGTTTGCCCCGGGTACATGTTGTGAATCACCACGTTGTGCATCAGCTTGGGCTCGCTGCTCGAGTAGCTCAGGGTCGGCAAGCCGCTGGCCGAAGGGGGTGTCAGGGTCAGGTTGTAGGTTGCGAGCTCGCTCGGCTCGAACACCAAACGTGCGACTCTAGCGGTGGTCCAGCTGGCCGCCAGCCCGCCGGAGGGGACATTGACCAACGACGGGGTCGTCATGTCAACCGGAAGTACGAGGGGGTTGAAGGGGTCTCCTCCATTCAAGGCCTCGTGACCGTCCCAGAATGTGTCGCCATCCCAGTCGACGACGTAACGGCCGTCCACCGGCGTCCTGCGCTCGAGCGCGTTATAGAGCTGGTCACGGTCGAAGTCGACTGCCCAGCCGATCCCCATACCCACCGGTAGACCGACGAAGGTAAACCAATCGTTGGCGTTCGTGACCTGGTTGACGAAGAAGCTCAAGGGTTGCCGGCTGCCGTCATCACCGACGAAGTCACCCTGTACGCGATCGTAGACCCAACCGGCGATCCGTGACGTCGTGCCGGTCGTCAAGCGGCCGAAAACCCCAATGTCCGCATTGCGGAGCCCGGCTTGCGGGATCAGATAGGTGTTGAGTCTCTGCTGTGCTGCGGCGTTGGTCCTCTGGTTGAGCAGCACGGATTGGTGGACGGCTGGCGCCAGTCCAGTATCCAATTGATAAATGAAGTTGGTGATTTCCGACGCCTTCTGGGGTGTGAAGCCGAAGATTTCGAC
>JAJCXQ010000748.1 GCA_029263355.1 Acidobacteriota bacterium
CGACATGACGCCGGCAACTGTCAACAACGACAGCTTCCAACACCAGTTGGGACTGGCAACAAATGGGATCGGTTCCACTAAACAACGCGGAAAATGGGCGCCAAGGTGATCATGGGTGTTCCCTTCGTTCGGGGATGTTCCCCCTCTCACGCGGCGCCAGGCACGCCTCCGACCAAGGGACTGCCCCCGCCGCCCTCGCTAGACGCGTTCTTTTGCCGCAAGTGAACCCTTCCAGGGTCACAAGACGCGTCCTCTAGCCAAAATCAACCCTCACGACGCTGGTACAACGCGTCGTTGACACGAAACTGGGCTCCGATCGCCGCTCAAGGAGCGTCGTCGAGCGTCGGAACGACCCCGCTAGGACCTTTGGACGCGTCGTTCACCGATGCGTTGGGCAGAATGCTGTCCACATTGCCCGTGACATCCGATGTTTTGAGCAGAATGCTGTCCATATTGCCCGTGACATCCGATGTTTTGATGAGAGTGCTGTCCATATTGCCCGTGACATCCGATGTTTCGGACGAAATGCTGTCCTGGTTGGCTGCGGCATCGGCTGTTGTGAGTGGACTGCTGTCCTGCCTGACTGCCGCATCGTCGGCTCGAGATCGACGCCGGGTGCGTGCCCGTGCGCCTTGTCGCTTAGGCCGGCGAGGCGGAAGGGGGCGTCGGCGGTGGCGCTTGGGCTTGGGTTGTGGAGTCGGCATCGTCGGGCTCCGGTCTGGGACGGATGAAGCCAAGGGAGAGATTATAGTTGAAGTCTTCTGATGGCTAGAGAAACTGCTTTGATCGTGGCCTGGCTACCGGAAGCCGGCGAGACGCCGGCGCTCCCAGCATGTGGCGGCGCCAGTCAATTAGATGAAAATGTGGGCGCAGAGGCGTTCTTAGATTTCCAACTCGTTTGTGTGAAGTTCACACAGCCGATCAGAAACTATTTGTTCGGGTGTGTGGGTTTCGCAGGGTCGTCCCGGGGACGCCGCCCATCCCCTGATCAGCTGGTCAACTGTTCGCTGACGGTGCCTGGCACGGCTTTCAGTAGCTGAGGTAGCTTGTCGGGTTCGCGACCACCGGCTTGGGCAAAATCGGGTCGGCCACCGCCGCGACCGCCAACGATGCCGGCGAGGCTTTTGACCAGGTTGCCGGCACTCAGGCGACCGGTGAGGTCTTTGGAGACGGTGGCGATGAGGGTGACTTTGTCGCCTGAACGGGTGGCGAGCACCACCACCCCCGAGCCCATTTTGTCGCGCAGCGTGTCGGCTAGGTTGCGAAGCTCGTTGGTGGGCGCCTGGGGTACCTCACGGGCTACCAAGCGGATACCGTCGACCTCGAGCTCTTCTTGCTCGGCGGCCTCACCGGACACCAGTTTGACCCGCATCTCGGCGAGCTCGCGCTCTAACTGCTTGACCTTGCCACGCAGCGTACTCACCTCTTCGCCGGCACGCTCTGCGGGCACCGCGAGATGCCTTTCGACCTCGGTCAGCAGGCGCTGACGTTGGCGCACCAGCTCGAGGGCGCCTTCGCCGGTGATCGCCTCGATGCGTCGCACGCCAGAGGCGATGCCGCGCTCCGAGGTGATGAGAAGTAGGCCGATCTCACCGCTGTTGCGAACATGACAGCCGCCGCACAGCTCGAGACTGAAACCGGGGATCTTCACTGTACGGACGTGATCGCCGTACTTCTCGCCGAAGAGGGCCATGGCGCCGGCCGCCACCGCGTCGTCGTAGCTCTGCGAGTGAATGTCGACTGCAACTGCGTTGCGGATCCAAGTGTTTGCTAGATCCTCGATTTGTCGCAGCTCATCACGGGTGACCGGCTTGCCGTGGGTGAAGTCGAAACGCAGACGGTCCGGGGCGACCAATGAACCCGCCTGGCGAGCGCCGTCGCCAACCGTTTGGTGGAGCGCGGCATGTAGCAGGTGGGTGGCGGTGTGGTTGCGCTCGGTGGCTCGGCGGCGTTCGAGGTCAACTTCGGGATGCACGGTCTGGCCAGCGGTGAGCTCTCCTTCTTGGATCTCGACGAAGTGGAAGAAGGTGCCCGAGTTGTCTTTTTGGGTATCTTTGACGATGGCTTTGCCGCCATCCCACGTCATCAACCCCCGGTCTCCGACCTGACCGCCAGATTCGGCATAGAACGGGGTGCGATCGAGGACCAAGACGCCGCTCTGGCCGGTCGTCAGGGTGTCCACCGCGGTGGCGGCTTCTTCGGCAACAGCGGCCATGCGAAGGAGGCGAGCCTCGGTTGCCGGTTTTAAGTCGTAACCCTCGAAGGTGGTTTCAACGTCGCCATCGCCGCTGCCGGCCAAGGCTTCACGCAGGTTTGCGAGCCGCTGTTGCAGTTCGGTGGTGGCGGTACGCGATCGTTTGCGTCGTTCTTCGAGCAGAGCCTCGAATCCGGCCTCGTCGAGGCTGAGCTGCTCTTCTTCGGCGATCTCGCGGACGGTGTCGAGCTCCTGGCCGTAGGTGTCGTAAAGCTGGAACATCTCTTCGCCCGAGAGCTTCGTGCTGCCGGTGGCGCGGGTTCGATCGATCGATTCCTGGACTCTACGGGCGCCCGCGGCCCGGGTCTGGAGGTATTTTTCCTCTTCTTCCAACACCGTCGCTTCGGTCGCCTGGCGAGTTTTGGTGAGCTCGTCGAAGTGTGAACCCATGGTTTTCTCGAGGACCGCGACCAAGCGATGCAGGAACGGCTCTTCGAGGCCGATCCGCATGCCGTGACGCAGCGCCCGACGCAGTAGCCGACGCAAGACGTAGCCGCGATCGGTGGGGCCGGGGATGACCCCGTCGGCGAGCAGGAACGAGATGGCGCGCAGGTGGTCAGCGATCACCCGCAGCGACACGTCGGCATTGGTTTCACGGCCGTACTCGGTGCCAGCGATCTCAGCGGCGGCACGCAAGATATCGCGGAAGAGATCGGTGTCATAGTTCGATTTCACCCCCTGGAGCACCGAGGTCACCCGCTCCAGGCCGGCGCCGGTATCGATCGAGGGGTTGGGCAACGGTGTCAGCACACCGGCGTCGTTGCGATCGAACTGCATGAAAACCAGATTCCAGATCTCTAGATAGCGACCACTGTTGTTGCCGGCTTGCCATGACACTTTGGGGGTCTCGGGTTCGAGGTCGACGAAGATTTCACTGCAAGGGCCACAGGGTCCGGTTTTGCCCATGCTCCAGAAGTTGTCGGCTGCGCCGCAGCGCAGGATGCGATCGGCGGGCAGGGTTGAGATCTTGCGCCACAGCTCAGCGGCTTCGTCGTCTTCTTCGTAAACCGTCGCAAAAAGATGTTCGGTCGGTAGTCTCCAAACGTCGGTCACCAGCTGCCAAGCGAAACGGATCGCTTCGTCCTTGAAATAGTCGCCGAAGGAGAAGTTGCCGAGCATCTCGAAGAAGGTGTGATGACGAGGGCTGGGTCCAACGTTGGTGAGGTCGTTGTGTTTGCCTGAGACGCGCAGGCACTTTTGCGACGTCACCGCCCGCGGATGTTTGGCTTCTTCAATGCCGAGAAAGGTATTCTTGAACGGCACCATACCGGCATTGGTGAAAAGTAAGGTCGCGTCGCCGTGAGGCACGAGCGGCGAGCTTGGAAGCGGGGTATGGTCACGGTCGCGGAAGTAGTCGATGAAGCTTTGGCGGATGTCTTGGCTGTTCATGGTGCTCTCAAGACAGGCCTTCGTCGAAGGCGTCGTCGTCATTCCAGTGGTCGTTGTCGGGATTTTGATCCTGGATTTCTCGCAGGACGGAGAAGATTGCGCGCTTGGAGAATCCGCGGCCGGCTAGATGCCGCGCCAAGGCGGCGCGATCGCGGTCGCTCAGTGGGCCGGATTGTGTCCGTGGTTTACGTCGTCGCCAACGAGCAGCAGCCTCACGGGTCGGCGGGAGATCATCCTCCGGCACCAGCGCACCAAGGGCCTCGTCGACGATTTCTCGCGCCACGCCGCGGCGCATGAGATCGCTGCGCAGTTTCATTTGGCCTATAGGAGCGCGAGCTAGCTTGCCGCGGATGAATTCACGTGCCGTCTTGGCGTCATCAACGAGATTCTCGGTCCGGAGTCGGTCGAGCGTCTCGGCAATCTCAGCCTCGTCGTAGCTGCGCTGACTCAGTTTACGTTCGAGCTCGCGCTCGAAATGGGAACGTCGACTGAGTAAATCGATGGCCTTGCCGTAGCAAGAGGTCCGTTGGCGCAACGAATCAGCTGCCCAGACGTTCGATCTCGAACGGAGAGTCTTCGCTCATCAGATCGTCTCCGTCGGCACCTTGCATGGAGCTCTCCATTTCTTCGCGCGCGACATCGGAGGTGAACTGGACGCCAGCGAGCTTGAGTTTGAACTCATCCGGGTTGGTGGCCCGTCGCAAAGCTTCTTCGACGGTGATCAGGCCGCCCTTGTAGAGGAAGTACAGCGACTGATCAAAGGTCTGCATGCCGTATTGGCTGGTGCCGAGGGAGATCTGCTCGCGGATGTACTTGGTCTTTTCTTTGTTCTCGATACAGTCTCGGATATACGGCGTCACGATCATCACTTCGGTGGCGGGGACACGGCCCATACCGTCGGCCCGGGGCACTAGACGCAGTGAGATGATCGCTTTCAACACCTGACCCAGCTGGATACGAATCTGTTTCTGGTGATGGGGCGGGAAGACTGCGATGATGCGGTTGATGGTCTCGGTCGCGTCAACCGTGTGCAGGGTCGAGAACACCATGTGCCCCGTTTCAGCAGCGTGCAGCGCGGTCTCGATGGTCTCGTGGTCGCGCATCTCACCGACCAGGACCACATCGGGATCTTGCCGCATGGCGGCGCGCAGAGCATGAGAGAAGCCGCGGGTATCGACGTCGATCTCACGCTGGTTGACCAGTGATTTCTTGTCGCGATGCAGAAACTCGATCGGATCTTCGATCGTGATGACATGTTCGTTGCGGGACGCGTTGACGTGATCGATCACTGCGGCGAGGGTTGTGGACTTGCCCGAACCGGTGGTTCCAGTGCACAGGATCATGCCGCGACGCTCGTCGGCGATCGTTTCGAGGACCGGTGGCAACATCAGCTCACGGATGGTTTTGATGCGTGCCGGAATCACCCGCAGCACCAAGCCGACGGCGCCGCGCTGCTGAAAGATGTTGCAGCGAAAACGCCCGAGACCCGGTACCGAGTAAGCGAGATCAATATCGAGCTCTTCCTTGAAGCGTTGTTTTTGACGCGCATTCATAATGGAGTAACCCATGGCGAGGGTGTCCTCCTGCATCATGCGCTTGATCTCTTGCATCGGCGCGAGGTGGCCATCGACGCGGATCATCGGGTGGCTTCCGACCTTCAGGTGGAGATCCGAAGCCTTGCGTTCTACTGCTAGCTTGAGCAGATCGTTGATGTTCATCGCGCCACACCTTCAAGAGATTCATCGGCGACATCACGGCAGCAAGTTCGCGTCAGCGATATGCGGTCGATGTCAGTCTAGCTGTAGAGTCATCCTAGCATAGGGCTGGAGTTGGTCCTCTACAACAGCTTGGCCGCGATGGCGACTGCGGCGGTCTCTACCCGCAGCGTGCGTGCCCCTAAGGAGACCGCCTGGCAACCCATGTGTTCGAGGTCTTCGATCTCTTTCGGATCCCAACCACCTTCCGGTCCAACGAGCGCGATGCCGCGAGAGCCAAGGGTGGGGCGGCTCGAATCGGCGGGTGCGGCTGCTTGACGATCGAGGTAGAGTCGATCCGTGTTGTCACGCTCTGGGCCGAAGAGCGTCGAAAGCGAGGACCAGGGCTCGACGCCGGAGATCTCCGGGAGCCACGAGCGGTGACTTTGTTCGACCGCTGCGCTCGCCACTCGTCGCAGCCGATCGAGGTTTGCTGCTCCGTACTTTCTCGGAGTCCTGCGGGTCGAGATGAAGCGGATTGAACGGACACCGAGCTCGGTGGCTTTCTCGACCAGCCAGGAAGCGCGCTCGGCGCGCAGCGCTGCGACGATCAAGTGCAACCGATAGCTGGCCTCGTGGGTCGGGGCGTTATCGTCGAGAATCAGCGTGGCGTGTCGGCGCTCGACCTTCGAGACGCTGGCCCAACGGGCGTGACCTTTGCCATCGACGATCCGCAGACGAGCTCCGGAGGCCAAGCGTCGAGCTCTGAACAGGTGGCGATAGGCATCGCCGTCGATCTCGAAGCTGTCCTGAGCGAGCTGTTCCAGTTGAGCCAGCAGAGTAATCATGGTGCGATGAATCGATCCTCAGCTCTCCGTCTTACGGGTGGCGTGCCGGCTGAAAAAGCTGCTCACACGGTCGAGCTCCTCGGTGAGTCGCCGCAGTCTTTTGCCCGCATCTTCCAGCGATCCTGCGCGGGCTGCGGTCTCGAGCTCCTTGCAGATGTCGGCCATACGTGCGGCGCCGACGGTGGCGCTCGAGCCCTTGAGGCTGTGGGCGGCATTTTTTAGCGCCTCGGTATCGCCAGTTTCGATCGCAAGCTGAATGTCCGCCACCTGCTGGCCCGTCGTCGCGAGGAATTTTTCGAGGATCTCGCTCAGCACTTTGGGCCCGAGGAGCTCGAGATCAGTACGCACTTTGAGGTCGTCCAGTGATCTTTGGCGGGAACTCCACGGCGTCGTTGAGTCGGCGTCGGTTCGAACCATAGTGGGCTCGCGGATCCTGGTGGGCTGGTGGAACCTGGAGGGTTCGCCGACCCTGGTAGGTTCCTGAGTCGGGGCAGCGGAACGATCGACCGGTGGGCGCTGGTCACCGCGACGACTGGAGTGATCAGCGCTGCGTTCCAGAGCGGCCTGCAGCTCTTCGGTCTGAATCGGTTTGCTGATGAAGTCGTCCATGCCTGCGTCGATGCATTTTTTCCTGTCGCTGTCCATGACCGCCGCGGTCATGGCGATAATGCGAGGCCGGTCGTTTGCCCCCCAGCGTCGATGGATGAGTCGGGTTGCCTCCATGCCATCGAGTACGGGCATTTGTACGTCCATCAACACGACATCGTAGTGTTGACGCATCAAGCACTCGAGGACTTCCTCGCCATCGGCTGCAAGGTCGGCGCGATAACCCATACGCTTGAGTAGTAGAAGCGCGACGCGCTGATTGACCATGTTGTCCTCGGCAACCAGGATCCGAAGCGGGACGCGTTTACTGAGGTAGCGATCGATCGATCGATCACCACTATGCCGGGGTGGTCTTTGGCGGGCGGGATCCGCCGGTCGTGCTCGCACCGAGAACGTGAAGGTCGAGCCTACGCCGAGTTGGCTTTCGGCCCAAATTCTTCCACCCATCAGCTGAGCCAGCCGGAGGCTGATTGCTAGACCCAACCCGGTGCCGCCATACTTCCTCGAAGTTGAGGCGTCGGCTTGATTGAAGGAACCGAAAATGGTCTCGAGTTTGTCGCTGGCGATGCCGATTCCGGTGTCGCTCACCGCAAGCTCGAGCTCCAGTTGTTCGTCGGAGAGCTGTCGGCAACGGACGTTGATGGCGATCTTGCCGGTCTCGGTGAACTTGACCGCGTTGCTCAGTAAGTTTACGAGGATCTGCCGTACTCGAGTGACATCGCCAACCACCGTCTCGGGGCAACTGCTTGCGATGGTGCAGTTGAGCTCTAGGCCTTTGTCTGTGGCCTCAGCGGCGATCAGATCCATCGGGCCGGCGAGGCAGTCGCTGAGTTGGAAGGGCTGATCCTCCAGGACAAGCTTGCCGGACTCGATCTTCGAAAAATCGAGGATATCGTTGATCAACGCCAATACAGAGTCCCCGCTCGACCGAATGATTTCCACGTAGTTGGCGGACTCGGGGTCGAGGGTGCGATCGAGCAGCAGGCTGGTGAGGCCGATGATGGCGTTCAAAGGGGTACGGATTTCGTGGCTCATGTTGGCCAGGAAATCGCCCTTGGCAAGGTTGGCGGCCTCCGCCGCTTCTTTGGCGGCGTGGAGTGCCTGCTGGACTCGTTTGCGGTCGGTGATGTCGCGGGCGATGCCGAGGATCGCCGAGACTTGCCCGCCCTCGATCATCGAGGTCAGGGTGAGCTCGGTATCGAGATAACCTCCTGCGTGTGTCGAGAGTCGTAGGTCGAAGACCGGTGGGTTCCCGACTTTCGTGGCTTGTTGAATACGTTGGTCGACATGTGCCAGATCCCGTGGATGGATCAGGTTGGCTAAAGGCTGATCGATCCATTCACTGCAGGTCCAGCCGGTCAGTTTCTCGAAGGCTTGATTGAGCGAGGTGATGGTCGAGCCGTCAGCGGACAGGCTGAAGATCACAACGGGTGCTGTCTCAACCAAGTGTCGGTAGCGCTCCTCGTTATGACTCGAGTTGTCGCGCTCGGCAGTGAGCGTGAGTGCATCGGTGAGCTGGCTAATGCCTGCGAGGAGCTGCTGCCATCGCTGGTTGTCTGGAGCTCGTGTACGGTCGATGCCGAGCTGCTCGAGTTGGCGTACGATCAGAGGGTGCAACATCGGTTTGGAGTCGATTCCTCGATCTCTCGAGTGTGTCTCGTCGAGGACGATTCAGGTCTACTCGCGCATTCGCGAAGGGCGGTAGAACGGCAACTCGACAACGCGTGCTGGAGCTTGCCGGCGAGCATAGTCGACCGTGATCTCCATCTGCAGCTCGGTGCCGATACCAGTGTAGGGAGTCTTTACTGAGGCCAGCGCAAGATACTTTTTAAGGGTTGTTGACCAGCATCCACTGGTTGCGCGTCCCACTTGCAAACCATCACAGTAGACCGGGATGGCATCGCGCCACGCTGTCGTCGGTAGCTCCGGCATGAGGCCGGCTTCCATGTACAAGTCCTCCAAAGGTTCCCAGGGAATTTCGAGCCCGACTAGCTGCCAATCGCTCCCCGCCGTCTTTTCACGAGCCAATGCATCACGGCCGACGAAATGGGTCTTCTTATTGAGCTTCACGGCCCAGCCAAGGCCAAGCTCGTAAGGAGAGGACTTTTGGGAGGGGATCCGAGCCTGATCGGCGGGAACGTAATCGACATCGATCAGGATGAAGCCCGCTTCGATACGGGCTATGTCGAGCGCAAGAAGCCCGCAAGGGGTCACTCCGTGGCCTTGGCCGGCACTCATGAGACGATCCCAGACATCTAGGGTTGCAGCGGCTGGGATCCAGAGCTCGTAGCCCAGGTCGCCGGTGTAACCGGTGCGCGAGACGACTACCGAAACACCGCTGATCTTGCAGACTTTGACATCGAAGAATCCAAGATCGTCGACGCCGTCGTCAAAGACCTCGTTGAGCAGAGTGCGTGAGCGCGGTCCCTGAACCGCGAGAGCTGCTGTTTCAGTGGATCGGTCCTCGATGTTCAGGTTCAGGCCGGTGGCGTTGAGGGCCAACCACCGGATTGCCGGCTCTGCGGCGTTGATCTGGAAGTGGTCTTCGTCCAAGCGCATCACGGTACCTTCTTGCAGCACCTTGCCCGCTTCATCACACCACGGAGTGTAGATCACCTGACCCACCTTGAATCGACGAACGCTGCGCGTGACGAGTCGATCGACCAGCGCCGCTGCATCGGCTCCCTGTAGGTGGTATTTGTACAACGGAGAAACGTCGATCAGCGCTGCACCGTTGCGGATCGCGGCATACTCGGGCTGATGGAAATCTTGATAGCGGTTCGCCGCAAAGAAGCCGGACCAGTCTTTCCAGCTCAGGCTTTTGTTGAGCTCGAAAGTCCGCGGGAAGAAGGGAGTGCCAGTCGCCATGACGAATCCTCGGAAGTTGCTGTATCCGTTGTCTGCCTATTGTAGTTCGATCGCAGGCTCTCGGCTTGTAGTTCGACAGCAGGCTTTCGACGGACGCACTCCGGGAGCCCGTCAGCTGTCGTTCGAAAGTAAACCCGCCAGGGGTGACTCGGGTGTTGGTCGCGATTGAGCTGTTCTGGATCGCATATACTCAAACGCTCAATGAACGTTCAAGCTAGCGATAGCACTCGATAAGGATCCCTCCCTCCATGGC
>JAJCXQ010000749.1 GCA_029263355.1 Acidobacteriota bacterium
CTCCCGCCGTCTTTCGATCGCGCGTCCGGCACTCTGACGGCTGGCAATTCGTCATTTCTCACCGACGGCGCCGCGGTGGTGCTGCTGGCGTCGCGGCAGTGGGCGGAAGACCGTGGACTCGCCATCGAAGCAGAGCTCCGCGGCCAGGTGATGACCGCCCACGATCCTGGCAGTGAGCTGCTGCTCGGTCCGGCGTTCGCCATCCCGCGGCTGCTCGCAGCCTGCAAAGTCCGCTTCAACGAGGTCGACGTGTTCGAGATCCACGAGGCGTTCGCTGCCCAGATTCTCGCAGTGACTCAGATATTGGCTAATGGACGCCTGGGAGATCGGTCCCTCGGCGATGCCGAATGGGTTGGGGAGATTGCGACTGACAAGCTCAACGCTTGGGGCGGTTCCTTGGCGATCGGCAATCCTTTTGCACCCAACGGCGCGCGACTGGTGACCACCGCGGCGCACCGCTTACGTCACGAAGGTGCCAGGTACGCCGTTGTCGCAACCTGTGCCGGGGGTGGTTTGGGGCAGGCGATGTTGTGGCAGCGTCGTGAAATTATGGACACGGCGTCTTGACCTTTCGAGGAACTGATATCCTCGGCGGACCACATAGCCGATGAGGACCCGCCACGAATCGATTCTGATCGCGGTTCGCAGATTGTCGCGACACCTATCGCCCTCGACTCGACTTCAGCTAGAGCTTTGTTCGACGAGTTTTTGCCAAGGCTCGTCTATGTGCGAATCTCGACGCGATCCATCTTTGTCAGACCAAGGAGTCTCTATGCGACGACCAGCCATCGGCGCCTGCCTGTGCCTCGTGCTTGCGGTAGCTTTCGCTTTTCCACCTGCCTCCGAAGGCTGTGTGCTGGCGTCCCGCCTAAGGGCGCTCGCCCCTCATCTCAGCGAGGAAGAGATCATGGCGATCGCCCATGATTCGCACCATGGTGAGCTTATTCCCTACAGTCTCGACGCTCCGGAAGCCTGTACCGATGGCATGGCCGACATCTTTCCGTGCTCGAACGTCGATCTGTTGGCGTTCATGAGTCCGGCGGACTTGGGGGGCAGCCGCGGCAACGATCTGTGGGCCTGGACGGATCCCATGACGGGCAAAGAATACGCTCTGATGGGGCTCACCAACGGCACTGCATTTGTCGATGTGAGCTCGCCGGAGAACCCGATCTATCTCGGCCGCCTGGATACCCACAACAACGAGGATTCGACGTGGCGTGATATCGCGGTCTACAAGGACCATGCCTTCATCGTTGCCGACGCGGTTCCGACCCATGGCATGCAGGTGTTTGATCTAGCCCAGCTGCGCAACGTCGCGAATCCGCCGGCCAGCTTCAGTGTTACGACTCGTTACACCGACCTCAACGATGGCCACAACATCACGATCAACGAGGCCACGGGCTTCGCTTACGTGGTGGGTGGCAACACGTGCTCGGGTGGGCTCCACATTGTTGATGTCCGTGATCCGACGGCGCCGGTGCAAGTTGGGTGTTTCAGCGGTGATGGCTACACCCATGACTTGGAGTGCGTGGTATACAACGGTCCGGACACCGAGCACAAGGGTAAAGAGATCTGCATGTCATCGAACGAAGATACGTTGACGATCGTAGACGTGACCGTCAAGGACAGTCCGGTAATGTTGTCGCGCACCGGTTACACCGACTCGGGTTACATCCACCAAGGCTCATTGACGGGTGATCACCGCTACTTCTTGGTTGACGACGAGGCTGACGAGTCGATGTTCAACCACAACACCCGAACCTACACATTCGATCTCTCGGACCTGGATGCGCCGACCCTAGCCGGCTTCTTCGAAGCTGCCGGCGAGGCCATTGATCACAACCAGTACGTGAAGGGTAAATACGTCTATCAGGCCAACTATGCTCGCGGCCTGCGGATCCTGCACCTCGACAATCCCGCCACCGGTGAGATGACCGAGGTGGCCTTCCTAGACACCGTACCGGAAGGTGACATGCTGGGGTTCAGCGGCGCCTGGAGTACCTATCCCTACCTGGCTAGCGGAATCGTCTTGATCAGCGATCGGAATCGTGGCCTATTCATTGTGCGGCCCCGGATCCCGCTGACGGCGGTTTTCGAGGACAATTTCGAGTCTGGCACAACCGATAGTTGGGGCAACCGGCAGGACCGCGCGGATGCTGAGACCAGCACGGCTCCAGCCGTCGGCGCACCTAGCGCCGCTGCGACCGCCGGTGGAACCAGCGCGGCTCCAGCCGTCGGGAACGACAAGCCTTCAGCGACGCCGACACCGTCGTCGTGAGGCAGCCTTTCGGAGCTTTGCAAGTGGGTTTGGGGTGGCTCGTGCTCGGGGCGATAACCCTGAATGTGAGCCCTGTCGCAGGACAAAGCCCAGCAGTTCCTGGCGTTACTCAGAAGATTGTTGTCGACGAGCGAGCTGGTGGCTTCCGGCGTAGTTTCCGTCTCCATCTGCCAGCCGTCATGGATGAGACGCCACCGTTGGTCGTGGCGTTGCATGGCGGTTTCGCCAACGGTCGCATCATGGAGCAGCAGAGTAACCTGAGTCGACTCGCTGATCGAGAAGGTTTTGTGGTCGCCTATCCCAACGGCCTGGGCATCTTGGGACTCCTACGACATTGGAACGGCGGCTACTGTTGCGCCAAGGCGATGAAAGACGGTCTCGATGACGTCGGCTTCATCGACCGTGTGGTGGAGTGGGTCGCGGCGCGTCACACCATCGACGGTGAGCGGGTCTATGTGATTGGGTACTCCAACGGCGGCATGATCGCCTATGACTATGCCGCCAAGCGCGCTGACCGGCTCGCCGGGCTTGGCATTTGGGCATCCTCGATTGGCTCATCGGAAGGCGAGCTGGCTTGGAGCTGGACGCCCCCAGACACCCGCCTGCCGGTCTTCATCGCCCACGGCCTGGTCGATGATCGGCTGCTCTACGGGGCGTCTGACAAGAACGGGCAGGCGCGGCTCGGGGCAAAAGGTTCAGCGGTGGCCTGGGTGGAGGTCAATGGTTGTGGCGATACGCCCGAGGTCACTCAGACTCGCGACGGTGCAGTCCACCGCATGACCTGGTGTGCTGGAAGCCCGGAGCCTGTGGTGCTGCTCAGCTTGGAAGATTGGGGACACGACTGGCCGGGGCCCCATAAGACCAACCGCTTGGAGGCATCCCAGCCTCTGCATGGATTTGATCTCGCGGCTGAGATGTGGACGTTTTTCAGCCGTCGGAAGGTTCACTGAGCAACGCTCGTTCCAGCGTGCGCTTCATCGCCTCATGCCCATGTTCACGTTGGACCCTATTGAGCCCTCCTTGGCGGACAGCCCGCCATAAGTTGGGATTGCCGTAAAGCTCAACCGTGCGTTTGGCGAAGCGAGCCGGATCGTTGTCGCCGCCATCCAAGATCTCGCTGCCGTCGGACCAGCCCAGTTGCTGGACCAGGATCGAGGTCGCGACGACCGGCAGACCGTGGGCGGCGGAACCAGTGACTTTTTTGGGAATACCGGCTGCGAAGCGGGTGGGGGCGACGAACAGGCGATGCTGATTGTAGATCGGTTCGAGGTCCTCGACCCGACCGGTGAACTCGACTCCTGCCAGCCGCGGCAGCTCGACGTCTCCGGGCTCGCCGACAACAGTCATCGGGATGTCTCCGAGCTGGCGGACAAGGCGCGGGTAAATCTCTTCCATGAACCAGCGCAGGCCGTCGACATTGGGGTTCCAGGCTTCGTCGAGCCGGCCGACGAA
>JAJCXQ010000750.1 GCA_029263355.1 Acidobacteriota bacterium
GTTATCGTGTGGCGTGGTTTGTTGCACCGACGAGGCTTAGTAATTCCATTGTCAATGTTGGTGATGGTGGTGACCCAACATTGTTTAGAAACAAGCAACCGAGTGGGAGAATCATTGGTGCTTGGGTTGCCGAATACCCAAAATGGTCACTGAACGCTCGCGGAATTGCCTACCGCAAGAGGTTCGATGGTGAGACACAAGTCTGGTGGAGTTCGCGAGACGGCACCGAGACAAGACAACTCACGCACAATGCGGCCGACGTAGAGACATTTCACTGGAGCCGCGACGGTTCGCGGATATTTTTTACAACTGACGCGGATCGCTCTCTGTTGAGAATACAAGAGGAGCCTCGATACGGAAAAGGACATGTATTCGATTATGAGACGCCTTGGTCAACCACCGCCGGAAAACCTTTGTATCCGCCGTACTCGCTGATCGGCGGGGAGCCCCGGGTCTGGGTATCGGACATTGGATCGCAGGTCGAGCGGCTTGTGACGGCCGACGAACGGGTTGAATACGAACAGTTGAAGCAACCGGTGGTACACGTGAAAAAGTTTCCACGCGCACGACAAACCGCCTGGACCAAGGACAAGCGCGGTGTTGCCTGGGTTCAGGCGGACGATCCAGAGAAGCAGGGTAAGCTTCCACCGCTAACCCTGTATGCGTCGCTCGCAAACGACGGCCGTAACCCGGTTCGTTGTCCGGCCGCGGAGTGTACCGGCATTTTCGACTTGTCCAGACCGCTCGGTAAGGGGTTGCACTGGGCCGCCGCCGAAGACGAGATCCTTTTCGTCAAAATGGAAGGCATGGGTTACTCGAAACGCAGCTTGTACGGCTGGCGGATCGGAGAGGACCACGCACGCAAGATACTCACAACAGACGATTGGATCTCTGATTGCTCGATCGTTGCCGGACGTGCGGTCTGTTTCCGAGAAACCCCAAGGTATCCTCGGACTGTCGTTTCTATTGATCTAGCGGACGGGTCGATGCAGACGCTGGTGGATCCAAATCCCGAGTTTCGCAATGTAACGCTCGGCGATGTCGAGTTGATCGAGTGGAAGAATGCTCACGGATATGGGTCCTTCGGTTATCTGGTTAAGCCACCTGACTGGGTACCGGGCCGTCGCTACCCGTTGGTGTTCGTGGGTTATCGTGCGCGAACGGCACTTCGCGGTGGCGTGGGCGACGAGTATCCAGTTCATCTTTTCGCCGCGAACGGGTTTATGGTGGTGGCTTACGACCAACCTGAGGTCTTTGACGCTTTTGAAATTTACCCCACTGGTGTCGAAATAGGCAGGGCCAGGTGGGCAGGACAGGTCCAATTTGATGGTCGAATGGGACTGGCGTCCTTCAAATCGATCATCGAAATCCTTGCGGAGCAAGGGCTCGTTGATCCAACTCGAGTGGCTGTGACGGGTCTTAGTGCCGGCGTTGCTGACGTCAATTATTCGATTATATACTCCGATATAGTTGCCGCAGCGATTTCCAGCAGTAGCCAATGGGGTCCAAGCTCTAATTTCCTGGGGGGGGCTGCCGGTGATTTCATCAGAGAATATCGTAGGGCAATTGGGGCCGCGCGATACGGCGGCCCCTACGGGTTCCTGTGGGAACGTATGTCGCTTGCGCTCAACACCGAGAGGGTGCGTGCCCCCTTATTAGTGAATGTTAGCGACAGTGAACATCCGGAGTCACTAGAGGAAGTTATAAGGCTCATTGAAAACGATAAGCCGGTCGAAATGGTGGTATACCCGGACGAAGGTCACGTTAAGTGGCATCCGGCCAATCGCCTTGCGGTATATGAGCGCAATGTGGATTGGCTTAATTTCTGGCTGCAAGGTGTCGAAGATGTGAGCCCGACGAAGACCGAACAATATGCCCGGTGGCGGGTCTTGCTCGACAAGCATGTGAACGGTGAATCGACGAGTGCCGCAGTAGAACTCGCCAACTGACTCTTAACGGAGCAAATGGCCGCACCAATTAGTCCGCGCCTGAAACTGTATTTCACTTCGCGCCACAATCAATGAGCAAGCACGGCTTCGCCATGCAATAGACGGGCTGCTCCGTGTTGAGCATGCCACATCGCTGCATATGCGCCACGGTGCTGTATCAGTGCATCGTGCGCACCTCTTTCGATAACACTCCCGTGATCTAGGACAATTATCTCATCGGCATGTACCACTGTAGAAAGTCGGTGCGCGATGACAACGGTCGTCGTTTTCTCTGCAACCTTGACAAGGTTTTTCAGAATAGCCCTCTCGGTCTTTGAATCAAGAGACGATGTTCCCTCATCGAAGACAAATACTTCCGGCTGCTTGATCACTGCTCGTGCAATCGCCAGCCGTTGCTTCTCGCCGCCAGATAGTTTGATTCCACCTTCACCCACTTTTGTGCCGTATCCGTCCGGCAGTCTGAGAATGAAGTCGTGTATGTCTGCAACTTCCGCTGCTGCTGCAATTTGTTCGTCGGCGCAGCCGGGTTTACCGAAGGCGATGTTATATGCGATTGTGTCATTGAACAACGCCGTGTCCTGTGGAACCACTGCGATTGCATTCCGTAATATAGGAATTGAGATGTTCGAAAGGGGCACGCCGCCTAGGCAGATTCGCCCTTTGGTCGGATCTAGCAATCGCAATAGAAGACGGATTAATGACGATTTTCCAGAACCGCTTGCACCAACTATCGCCAAAGTCTTGCCAGGTGGCACGACGAAGTTAACATCTTGTAGAACACGCCGGTCTGCATCGTAGGCAAAGGAGACATTTTGAAAAACCAGCTTGCTGCTGCCAATAGAAAGGGGCGGGTGATCGTTGGCGAGATCTACTTCCCGCTCTTCATCTAACAAGTCAGTCATTTTCTCAATGAACGCGACGCCTTGCACTATGTCCTGAAAGGCAAACCCGATCATCTCGAGCGGCCGTATGAGTTGTATGATGTATGCGCTTACCAGCACGAACGTACCGATGCTCATGCTGCCTTGATGCACCGCGCCGGTCGCGACATACACCGACGTTCCGAGTGTCAGTGTGAAAATGACGGCAACTACCAAGCCGTTTTCCATCTTCCGTGTGTACAACTTTGCCCAGCGGAACTCGGTTTTCCTCAGCG
>JAJCXQ010000751.1 GCA_029263355.1 Acidobacteriota bacterium
CGACATGACGCCGGCAACTGTCAACAACGACAGCTTCCAACACCAGTTGGGACTGGCAACAAATGGGATCGGTTCCACTAAACAACGCGGAAAATGGGCGCCAAGGTGATCATGGGTGTTCCCTTCGTTCGGGGATGTTCCATTACCGCATCGGCACGGCGGTTGCCATGCACGGACCGCGTTGCCGCCTACTGGCAAGATCACTGGCCGCCAACTCTGCCACCGTCGAGCGTCGCACTCCTGGCGGCTCTTCCATGGTGAAAGCTCCGAGGCACTGGCTCATGCCACCTTCGACCAAGATACTGCCTGGCTACTGTTCACTAAGGGTATCGATGTGGGCACTGCGCGACAGAAGCTAGGGATCGTCGGCGATGAGCGCTTGGGCTCGATGATCCTGCAGATGGTTGCGGTGATGGCCTGAGCGTGGCGCGACGAATCAAAGAATAAGCTTGTGCACTTCGGAAAGACTCTAGGTTTCTCATCCGACCTATCTCCAGGGCTCTCCACTGAAGGGTGGCTCGCAAAAAGCCGACGAACGTCCCTTCCGAAGCCGCCGGGCTCGCGAAGCCAACTACAAAATCACGGCCAAAAGCCATGCGACCGTGATGTCGAGAAAAACATCTCGACTGCGGGCTCTGCGCCAATGATGTAAAAAGAAACGTCACAGACTAGTTGCTTGCGGACGTTATGTTTTCAAGAACATCACGGCTGCGGGCTCTATACCCGTGATGTTTTGCGAAACATCACGACTGAACACAGCTCTAACGTTATTTTTCAGGCAACGCGGCTCTCGATCCCAGATTTGTCGACTATGTCGCCTGGAAATACGAACAGTATTTCCCTGCCCCTCGAAAATGCGGTTGAACAACCAAATTACAGCCGTTTCTGACAACCGTTAACAGATGCGAATCTCAGTCGTGCGAACCTCATCGGTGCGAAAATCCGCAATGCAGACCTCATCGGTACGCACCTCAGCGATGCGCCGACGTCAGTGATGCGGACCTCAGCTTTGCGAGCCTCCGCGGTTTACTTCAATACCTTCTATCGAGAATGGAGAGCGTAAGAAAGTGTGGGGCAATCAGGGTGGCGGGCCGCTGGCGAGAATAAGGCTGGTTTGAGCGCTATTTGCGCCGTAAACTGGACGGCAATAGAGCCAGCCGAAGATCAGATCGCTGACGCACCGCCGGTCAGGGGGTGTGTCGATCGAACTCGATCAGGAAGATCTCGTTGCTGCTTGAGACGTTTGCTAGTGCGTTGAAATCGACCTGTACGTACAAGACGAGTTGTTCCTTGCTCGCCGGCGGCTGCGGATTCCACGCGTTGTCTGAGGGCATCGACTGTAGGCCGCCGACAAGCTCGTGGTCGAAGGACTCTGGTTCGTTGAAGCGAGTGACCTGCCGCCGCGTCTCGCCGTCGGGGGTTGCGAGCCATAACTCTTCCCGCCCCCGGCCCGCTTCGCTGCTGAGATAGCTGAAGGCGTCGAAGCGCGGTGTGAACTGTGCGTGCTCCTCGTATCCGCCAGGCTCGTCGGCCTTGGGTCCCGCCGACCGCGTCAGCCGCATGAGCTCGCCGGTGACCAGGTCGAGCCGCGCGATGTCGGAGTGCAGCACCGACGTGTCCATTAGGTTGCCGGCGAAATAGATCCACTGGTCGTCGGGGCCGAAGCCATGGGTCTCAAACCACCGCCTCTCCCGGCCGGGCTCCAGGTAGCGGTGGTCCCGCAACTTGGGCGGGCGGGTCGAAACGTCGAAGGTCGCGAGCGTCATGCGCCAGTCGCCGAACAGCCCCGGGAAGCCGCGCTCCATCTCCGACCAAAGCAGCTTCTCGCCGTCGTGGCTGAATGCTGGATGGAGCGAACCACCCTTCGGCCGCCCTCTGCGCCCGTCGCTGACCTCGGTCAACCGGTACGCCTTGTCTGTCGCCAGGTGGAGAACCCAAAGGTCGTGGTAGACCCCCACGCCCGGGTGGGGATGATCGTTGTCGTTGCGATGATCCCGTTCGACCTGCATCACGAGCCAGTCGCCGCTTGGGTGGTAGGCGGGTTGACCGATCTGGCGGCCCTGAGGCAGCCCGAGCCGAGCGGCATCGCAAGTCCGGCACACCATCTCGCGGTCGCCGTCGAGGCGCATCTCCCAGACGTCGTAGAGGTCGTCGGCCCCTTTCCGGTCGAAAGCGATCTTGGTGCCGTCGGGCGACCAGTCGACCCGCCCACCGTCGGCGGTAAGGCGCGTGATCGAGATGCGTTTGAGCGGAATCCTCTCGGGAGTCGCGGTCGGTGCGTGCGGCTTCGTCTCCGCCCCGTACCCTTGCCAGCTCTGGAGGTCCAAGAGGATTTCCGGGTCGGCGATCAGGTTTTCGGCCTTGGAGGCTTCAAGGAAGTCAGCCAGCCCCTGACCCACGACCTCTTTCGGGATCTTCTTGAGGCCGAAGACGGATGCCAGGTGCTTGCGCACCGTGTCCCAGGCCTCGGTGGACTCGATCTCCATCAGGTGGCGGAAACGATCTCTTGCCCAGCCGCCTTCGGGTACCCGCTTCCAGGGCCAAAAGATCCAGCCGTTGACGTGATGCCTGGGATCCTCGAAGAGCTCGATCTGTGTGCGGGTCCACTCGTGGGTGTGAGCGCCGAACTCGCCGTTCCACAGCGGGACATCATGCGCTTCGGCCATCGCAGCCAGTTCTTCGAGATGGGATTCTCCCGTGGCGTTCGAGAAGAGGTTGTAGGTGTGGAAGCTGTAGGCCTGGTTGGCATCGATCGGCCCGCCGTAGAAGCTGAAATCGCTAGACGCCGGACCACCACCTTCGAGGAAAACCAAGTGGTACGGATCGACGCCGCGAATCGCGTTGACAATCCGCCGGTAGAGATCAACGAGGTCCTGACCCTTGGGGGGCTCAGGCTCGTTGACAAGATCATAGCCAGCGACGACCTCGCGGTCGCGATACCGGGCGGCGATCGCTCTCCACAGGTCGACGGTTCTTTGCAGCTTCTCCTCGGACTTCCAGACGTGCTTCGAGTCCGGATCAGCCACGAAGAGGCCCGACTGGCCACCTGGGACCGCGTGCAGACCGAGCACGACATAGACACGGTGCTCTTCGCACCAAGTGAGGAGTCGATCCAGATAGCCCCAGCCCGGAGCCGAAGCGTCGATCTGACCGTCTTTCTCAAGCACCGTGTGATTGAACGGCACGCGGACGACATTGAAACCGAGTTCCGCGATCATCTCGATGTCGCGCTCGGTGACGAAGGTGTCGTAGACGGCCTTGCGGAAGCGAGCAGCCTCCTTCTCGCCGACGAGGCCCTCGATGCGCTCGCTGAGTTTCGTCTCGGAGCTTAATCCCGCGCCCCACAGTGTGCCATTCCACATGAGCCATCCTTCGAGGATGAACCCTCTCAGCTGGATGGGCTCGCCGCTGCCGTCGACGATGCGGGTGCCTTTGGCGTGAATCATGGGGTTGGCTACCGGGTCGTCCGCAAAGCTCGGGGAAGCGGCGAGCAGAGTCGCAATGATGGCAAGGCAGATCGATCGGGTCACTGTTCACTCCGAAAGCGGCGGACGATGGACATGCAGTGGTCGATGGAGCGCATTGTAGCCCCCGTTTCTCTTCACTGACTGTGTATACGCTCGAACTCAGCCAAGATTTCAGCCTTGACGACATGGATGAGAGCGTTCATGGGGTCGAAACATCCTGGCCAAAACCTATAGGTTTTGGCCACCTCGTTCGAAGAACTATCATCGCGATCAGGGCGGCACCGTTCATGAGCTTCGTGTGAGGCCGCGCTCGGTGCCGCTGCGACCGACTCCCCAGGTTGTAGAGATGAACGCGAACCGGACTCCCGTTAGCAACGGAACGACAACTTTGGTTCAACGGGGGCCAAGAATCGTGGTTCCGTCATTGGCCAACGCTCGCGCACTCTCCGCCCACCGCAGGACGCGTAGCGCGCGGAGCGTATTCACGCGGCTAGGTCGGCGTGCAGGTTCAAGTTCGAAGAAGGTTTGCCCCGGATGCTTGTTCTGCGCCTTCCATCGGCCGTCACGCCCTTTGCGACCTTCGACGAGTCCAACGGCGTCGGAGAGTCGAGCGTCCCAGTGCGCGTCAATGACGTAGAAGTGCTCTAAGCCGCGAAGCACGTCAAAGTACGCCCGAGGCGGGAACGACAGCTTGGTGAAGGCCGGCTTCACGATGTTCCCGGTGCGACAGGACCGGTAGAGATGATGCTTTAGGAAGAATTCCTGTGCTGCCCTCATCGCTGCCATAGCCTCCTTGCGAGAGCCCACGGCTGAATCGAACGCGGCCAGCCCCTCGAGAGTACTGATGGTCGTGTGAAACGACGAATGGGTCGCTCCTCGTTTGCGCTGGCAGTTCCAGCCTCCGTCGCTCATCTGTTCGTCGAGCAACCAGCGCACCATGCGCTCGGCACGTTCGTCCTGCGCGAAGCCGCAGTGGCAGGCCATCCAAAGTAGCATCGCGGTCACGCAGGTGTCGGTGGTCGACGAGCTCCAGAGCGAGACTCCGCCGCTTTCGGTTACCCCTTCGTCAAGCAGCAGGCGACAACTCGCAACCGCTTCGGCGCTGCCAGATCGAAGGCCCAGTAGCGTGAGGAGACGAAGTGTGTAGAAGGTCGAGGTCCACTTCGGACTGTAGAGTCCGCCGCCCCATAACCCACTCGGCGAACGGAACGACAGGAGTCGTGCCCCCCAACCTTCGTTCGCGACCCTGCGACGTGTTGCTTTCCAAGTCGATGGTGCCCGATCGAGCAAGTCACGCTGAACTTGCCAGACGACGGCTGGGTCACCGTCAAGCAGCCACTTCATCGTCTTGGACATGGACCCTCGTTTACAACAGACTCGGAACTTGGGGTAGTGACCCGGAAGAAGCAATTATCGGGCCACCTGACACACATTATACGAGACTGACCAGTTCCCCCCGTCACGACACCGACGGGCTCACTGGGCCGAGTCGGAGTCGACCCGCAAGAGGGGAACCAACGTTCGCTGAATGAATGTTCGAACAATCGTGAATAGACATCCGTTGGCGCCGAGGCGCGAGGCAAGAAATACTCAGACCTTACACGCTCCGAAACTGCGCCATGCTCAATCTACTAGTGGAGGGGGCTGGGGGGCATCGGCTTGCTCCTCGAGGACCCCAGAGCTTTGCTCAAGGCGTCGGTCCGCGGCGGCTTGGACCGTGGCCGCGGTTTCCTGGGCGGTGTTGACCCCTTTCCAGTATGCGGCTCGGCTCAGGTAGGGGACTAAGAAGATAAGTAGAAAGAGGAGATGGAACAGGAGGGCTGGGCCGGCGAATCGAAAAGTGCCCCGGATATTTCATGCTCTCCCTCTCTCCCCCACCAAGTGTCGACGTCCAAGCGGCTGCTGGTTTAGGAAATCGTCGAGCGGCGTTTCATCGTCCCACTCGAGGAGAGTCAACACTTCGCCGTTGCGCATTCGCATCGAGTCCTCGCGGACGAATGACTGCCACGGATTCGGCAGGTCGACCCACTGATCCCATTTGACCAACGCCGGGCCGCGTTTCTCCTTGAAACCGCGCAATAACCGATAGGCCACCGTCTCAGGACCTGGCTCGGGGCGCGGCCACAGCGCCGCAGGAAAGCGGGGACTGCTTCGGAACCACTTGTAGCGCTGTCCGGGCCGGCTCCAGATGAGCATGCTGGAGGCGCTACCGAAACGTATCAGCCGCAGGGCGGTGGCGATCAAACTGGTGCCAAAGATGCGTGTCAGATCGCGCGCCGCGTCGAGGGTGATCGCACTGTCTTCGGCCAGCGGCCCGAAGAGATACTCTGGCATCAGCAGGTCGGCTGCCCACCGGTTCGCCCGCGCTTCCGGATCAACTTGCCGCTGCCGATCTAACGCGGTTGACCAACTCTTGGCCATCATCGCTTGAGTACAGGCGAAGCCTGCCTGATGACGATCCAGCATCCAGTGCCCAAGCTCGTGGGCGGCGGAGAAACGTTTCCGGTGATGATGGGAGTCGGGATCTACGGTGATGATCGCACGGTCGCGGTGGGCTAGAAGACGTGCTTCACAGCCATGGAGGGGTTCGTAGACGATGGTCGCGCCACAGTATTGCGCAATCGCCTCGAGCTCGATCTCTCTTGCGTCGGTGATCCCCAATTGCCGCAAGAGATCTTCTGGCTTCGGCCAAAGCTGATGCCCCAGCGCCACCGCGTCAACCGCTCGACAAATCGGCCAGTGCTCCGAGCTCGGCGAGCTGGCGCAGGCAGCTGGCGACATCTTCGTCCGGCAAGTCTTCAAGGTCGCGGAACTGCATGGTGAGCATGCCAGCGGTCTGCGGCTGGGCACGGAACACCTGCGCTAGAAGTTGCCGCCGGGCCTGCGGCGTGCTGGGTAGGCTGATCTCGTCGGCAGACCGCTTGGTGATGCGAGCCTCGTACTCAATGCGCGAGCGGCGGAGGCGCTCCTGCCCACGATGTTTCTCAACGGCGCCCCGCAAGAGGTCTTGAACTTCACCGGCCACCACATCCGGGTCTAACCCGGAAGCACGAATTTCAGCCTCGATCTCCTCTTCGGACGACTCGACGACCGCTTCGACGGCGGCGCCGACGATCCGCTCGAGCTTCTTTTCGTCGTCGTGCGGCTCATTCATCACGAGCTCCCCAGCGGCGAACGTTACGCCGAATCCGTTGCATGGTTGTCAACCACTGTCTTTTCGACATACCGGTCTGTTGCTGAATCTCAGCCCCGGTCATTCCCTTCTCCAGGCCCGCAATAACCGCGCTCGCCTCGCGATCTTGCGCGAACTTCCATTTGATCGACGCGATTTGGGAGGCAGCGATCATCGCAGCTTCGGGAGTCGACTCTAGCGCTGGCAAGGGCCGGAAGGGGCCGTTGGCGTCGGTGTTTGTCCATGGTAGATCTGCCTCGCGCTGCTCAGACACCCCCTTTTCGGACCGGAATACGACCCGCCTTCGCCAATCACTGGCAATGCTGCGCATGATCTGGATCAGCTGATATACAAAATCGACCCCTTGCCGCCAGCTGCGCTCGCCCGACAACAAACGGCTGATCGCTTCGGAGAGCAAGTCGTCGTGATCACGCTGCACGCGATCGATGTAAAAGCCACGAATCAAAGTGGTCGCAGCGGCACGCAACCGCAGGGCGTCAGCTCGCCGGAGAGACTGTACCACGTGCTCGACATCGGCGCGATCATGGATCGCTGGGTCGCCGATGACCGCGGGGTCACCGATGACCGCGCCGCCATCATCGGCGCCGCCATCATCGGGAAGGTCAACATCAGGCAGATCGGCATCCGCCGGACCGGCCTGAGATCGACGCTGCATCGAGAAGCTCATCCCAACTAGTTTACGGAACTAAGCCGCCATAAAAGCAACAATTCACCTGAACCTGTGAATCTTGTTCGCGCCACGAGTATAGGCACAACAAGCGGGACACCCCCGCGACCCTCGGGCGGGTCACCTTCTCAGGCAGCTCAACCGCTGCCTGGTGATGGCAACAAGACCCCTCGAGATCCTCAATCGAAAGGAGGTGATACACATGGCATCCAGACTCGTAGTCCTTCGTCAACGTTTGGCCAACACGATCCAGTCCGCTCTCGAGAGCTTCAGCCGGATCGTAGCGCCGAGCATCGGCGAGCGCACCGGTCCCTTCCTCCAGGAAGGCGAGGTCATCTTCGACTTTCTTCTGCTTCAGCGTGTGCTGAACAGAATGGTCGAGGCGAGCTTCGAGAAAATGGTGGCCGCCGACAAGGCTCATTTTGATGAGCTGGCCAACAACATTGCGCCCCGCATGGAGCGCGATCAATTGGTGGAGGCGGTGCGCCAAAAACTGATCAACGCCCGCCTCATCGTGCAGGGGCTTTTCGGCCTCGAGCGTGCGGTCGAAATTGTCGCCATCGACGGTGAAACCGGTCGTCAGCCGGATCTCCTGTGGCGTCAAGCCGAACACACGCTGAGTCGGCTGCGGTCGCCGGATCTTCGGCTACCGCAAGCGTCGACGGCATCCATCGCCGTTGATCCGCAGACGCTAGCTGACGAGCTCGAACCGTTGGTGACCGGCCTCAAGCAGGTCATCACGTCCGTCGAGCTTCAACGACGCTCAGCAGCAACTAGCCAGCAGGCGAAACAAGACGCGATAGACAACCATGATCAACTGATCGTGGCCTGTAGCCGCATCGTGTCGGGTTTCTACCTGCTCGCTCGTCGGCCCGATCTGGCCAACCGGATCCGGCTCGCGTTGCGTCCCAAGCGGCGTACTCAAAGCGATGACACGTCGACCGACCAACCGTCGACCGACGACACTCGGTCATCGTCCCGGGACACCGACTCCAACACTGCTGACAGTGGTGAGCCGGCACCCGCACCGTAACCCTCCGCGGGGCGCGCCATCACTAGCGAGTGAGCGCGCCCCGCGATCTTGATCAACACCCGGGCGGGTCTTCGGACCCGCCCGTTCTGTTGTATATGGGAACTGTGACAGAGAGGAAAAGCGCCGGCAGAACGCTGCTGAACAAAAGAGGTACGGCAGGTCGACCAGATGCTCCAAGAACTCCAGCGCCAGCCGGGCGTCGAGCCGGGTGAGTAGAAAAGATCAGCAGTAGGACCAAACACTTCTCTAGCCGGGACTGAAGACCACGGCCGGCAGAAGCCAGAGCTCGATACACGGTCGAGATTCAACATTTGGGTTGACTTGTCCTGGGACTGGCACACTACGATAGGGCGGTGAGTCGTCCCCAAGCTGCAACTCAACGTTTTATCAGCTGCGTCGAATCCGACGGCCAGGTGCACGATGCATTCGACGAAGCGGCGGGAAGATGGCCCATGGTGGCTGGCGAGATATCGGTCGATCTCGCACCAGGGTCTTGGAGCTTATTCGAGCTCGAAGGCGGAGTCGCCAGGCCCGTTGGTGACGAGTTGGCGGCGCCGGGCAGCGCTCTCGCCGACCTCTATGCCTTGGCTTCGAAGCGCGGTCTACAACCGCTCCACAGCCCCGAAGTCATGGCCGAGACCGAATTCGTTGTCGCCAATCCGGGAGTCGACGATCCGACGCTGATCGATCTCACCCAGCTGCCCTTCGTGACCATTGACGAGGAACACAGCAAAGACCTCGATCAAGCGCTCTTTATTACGCGACGCGGCAGTGGGTCGACGGTGTGGTACGCAATTGCGGATCCTGCATGGTGTGTGCAGCCGGGTAGTGCCCTTTTCGCTGAAGCCTTGGCTCGCGGCGCGACTTACTACTTGCCGGGTCTGGTCATCCCGATGCTGCCGCGGGAGCTGTCTGAGGGTACAGTGTCCCTCAATCCACAGGTCGACCGACGAGCCATGGTGTTCGAAGTTGAGCTCGATTCTCATGGCCGAGTCGAAGCCACCCGCATTCATCGGGGGAGAGTGCGGAGCCGCGTCAAGACCTCCTACGACGCTGTTCAGGCGTTCTATGACGGAGCGCCGGCTCCCGGCGCAGACCTGCCCGACGATGGTCCAGGCATCACCGAAAGTCTCGAGCTGCTCGCTGAAGTGGGCGGGTTGCGCCTTGCCCTCGCCGAATCGCGCGACATCGTCGCCATTCGGCGACAGGAAATTGCGGTCTCTCTCGCTGGCCACGAGGGGTTGCGTTACGTTGCAATGACCGATCCCCGCCTCGACGTCGAGCGTTACAACGAGCAGATCTCGCTGCTGTGCAACATCGAGGGAGCTCGTTTTCTACTTCGCGGCGACACGCCGAACGATGGCGTACAGCCGATTTTTCGTCTCCATGATCCGCCGACCACCCAGCGCCTGGACGAGTTGGCTAGCCAGATCGATGGCATCATCCGGTTGCGCCGATTGACCGATGACGTCTGGAAGTGGCGCCGTGGGCAGCAGAGTCTCGCCGACTATTTGCGCTCGCTGCCAGAGAGCGGCCCCGAGGCTCCGATCGCCCGCTCCATTCACCGTCAAGCGATGCTCGTCGGCGGCCGTTCGATGTTCGCCACCGCGCCCGGGGCCCACTACGGCGTCGGAGCTGACGTTTACGGTCGCTTCACCGCCCCGATGCGCGAGATCGTCGGCATCTTCGTGCACAAAGAAACCTGGGAAAAACTAGCCCTCGAGCAGGGCCACTCGCCGGCTGCGACGGAACAGAACCGGCATGCCGACGAGCTGTTGCGCCAGTCGGTGGTCGAGACGGCGAACCGCTCGCGGCAGACCCAGCGCGAGCTCGACAAAGAGGTCAACCGGCGCGTTCTCGACCAACTCTTCGGTGAAGATCTACGGCAACCGCTCGAACACCGATCCCGACGCCCGGGCACGGTGCTCGGTATCTCGCGCACCAAAGTACACGTCGGGCTCGACGATCCTCCGATCGACATCAAAATCTACATCCAGCACCTGCAGGAGCATCATCCCGACCGAATCGCTCAGGGTCGCGATCGGATGACCCTCAGAAACCTCAAGACGGGAGAACGTTTGTGGGCGGTGGGTGACTCAGTGACCGTCCGGGTTGTTGATCGCGACACTGCGCGCGACCGCTGGCGACTCAATCTCGGATAACACTGCCCTCCGGCCCTGCTTGGCCGGTCCTGTTGCGGAAGGCTATGATGCCGCCAACTTCTCGATTCGTTTGGGCGTACCGACGTCCGCCAGATGCTTGCCAGACTCCCGGAGACTCGAAGATGAAGACCTCACTGCAACGCTCGAACGATGTCTCGAACGCCCTTGCTGCCACTCTGCTCCTGATATTGTGGTCTCTGGCATGCGCGCCCCCGGCCTCTGAGCAGGCTCTCGACACACCGAACAACGACACGCCGGCTGCGGCAGCCACGGTCAACATCGAGCCGCAGTTCTCGCTCACCGCGGATCAGACTCACAACCGATTCAGCCGCACCATCCCTCCGGTCTTGACGGTGCCCTCTGGGGCGATCATCGAAACCTACACCGCGGAAGCTTCAGACGGTCAGCTCACGGTTGATTCGACGGTGGAAGCTGTCCACACCCTCGATTTTGACCCGATTCATCCGCTGACTGGCCCGGTCGCCGTCGAGGGCGCCCAACCCGGTGACGTCCTCAAAGTCACCTTGCTCGAGATCGAGCTCGGCGACTACGGTTGGGTCTCGGTCTCCCCCGGCTTTGGTTTCCTGGCGGAAGAATTCCCCGACGCCTATCTCAAAACCTTCAGCTTCGCACAAGGCGCCACCGAAGTCGCTTTCTTAGACGGCATCACCTTGCCACTGAGCCCCTTCCCGGGCGTCATGGGGGTCGCCCCCGATACCGACGAGCTGCTGTCCACCATTCCGCCGCGCGCCAACGGCGGCAATATGGACAACAAATACATGACCGTCGGCACCACGGTCTATTTCCCGGTGTTCGTCGAGGGCGGCCTGTTTTCGATCGGCGACACCCACGCGGTGCAAGGTGATGGTGAGGTCTGTGGCACCGCGATCGAGGCGCCGATGAGGGTCGTCTTCGAAATCGAGCTGATCAAGGGTGGCCGGCAGCTCGCCGAGCCAGAGTATGAAACCGACGACTACTACGCCGTCACCGCCTTCGCCACCACCATCGACGAGGCCGCCCGCAAGGCCACCCGTTACATGATCGATTACCTGGTGGCGGAGCGCGGCATGGACCGCACCGAAGCCTACGTGCTCTGCTCGTTGGCCGGCGACCTCAAGATCTCCGAGGTCGTTGACGTTCCCCACGTGCTAGTCAGCATGCACATGCCCAAGGGCATCTTCGAGGGTTGACCTAACGACCCCGCATAGATTCTTAGCTAGAGTCCATCCAGAAACCCGTTTCTCGCCTCCTAGGGAGGCCCCTGTAGAGCGAGCACGCGGCGAGTATGTATGAGCAAGAGAACAGCTTCTCGCTCATCAAACCATTGTAACCAATGAGGTTGGCGGACATTGAGGCGCCGAGGCGAGTTACGCAGCTGCGCGCGCAGTCAACAAGGGGCGACCGGACAATCGGCGTTCTTGGATGCGATCTAGCTAGGGCTCAGTCGCGACGTTCTTCGACGCCGCCGACCAACGGCACGTCGAGGTACTTCTCGAACCAGCCGAGGGTGCGCTCAATGAAATCGAGCTGGTGGGCGCGCTCGTTGAGACCATGGGGCTCCCGCGGATAGTGAACTTGCTGCGTCGGCACCTTCTTGATCCGCAAGCCGGTGTAGAGCTGCATCGCCTGTTCGGGATGTACACGCACATCTTCCGCACCCGTGACCACCAGAGTCGGGGTTTTGGCCTGATTGAGGTAAGCCATGGGGGAACGTTGCCAATGTAACTCGGGCTCATCGAACCAATAGGAGTTCCAATGGACGAGGGACATCTCATGGGAGATATCGGTGGTACCGGCAAAGGAGATCCAATTGGTGAGTCCAGCGGCCACCACCGAGGCTTGGAAGCGATCAGTCCAACGGGTCGCTGCCCATGCCGACATGTAGCCACCGTAGGACCAGCCGCCTGTGCCGACCCGTTTGCCATCGACCATCCCGCGCTCGATGAGCGCATCGACGCCAGCGAGAATATCGTCGAATTCCTTGCCACCTAGGTCGTCATGATCTGCCTTGCTGAACGCGACGCCGCGGCCCTGGCTACCGCGATAGTTGGGCTGCAGCACCATGAATCCCTGGGCTGCCAATAGTTGTACCGGATACCCCGGAGCAGTGGTCCAGCCGTCGAGACTGACACCTTCGGGGCCGCCATGGACTTGTAGCACGAGGGGATAACGTTGCCCTTCCTGGTAGTCCAACGGGTAGGTGAGGACACCACCGATGGCCCAATCGTCGGCCCCCTTCCACTGCGTCGTCTCTTGACGCGCCAACCGGACGCCGTCGAGTTGCGGATTGTGGTGGCTCAACCGTCGCGGGGCATCCCCGTTCGGCCCGACGATGAAAAGCTCTGACGGAAACTGCGATGAATCCGCAGAGACCGCCCAGCGATCACCAGCCACGTCCATGGAATCGACGATCAGCTGCGGCCAAGGCACCGGCGTGCGTTGACCGCTCGTGACGTCGAGGCGATGGAACACGTGCCGTTCTCCTTCGACCGCCAGCAGGAGCAGCGTCGAGTCATCCAACCAGGTAATCCGGGCGGCACTGCCTTCGTACTCGGGAGTCAGATTTTTCTTCTCGCCCCCGCCAACCGGCACCAGGAAGACGCTCTGGGCTAACGGGTCGTTGCGGCTGACCGCGGCTTGAAACGCCAGCTGCCGGCCATCCGGTGAAACCTCCATCCCACCCAGCTTGCCCGATGTCTCCGTCAGCACCTTGGCAGAACCATCTCTGACCTCCGCCGGTACGGAATAGATGCGAGAGTTCATCATTTCGTCATCGATTCGTGAAGTCGAGTTGGCTTGGAACAACAGTGTTGCGCCATCGCGACTCCAGTCGATCGCAGTGACGTCGAGATCGTCACCAAGAACACGTCGCGACTTGCCGGTTGCAACCTCGAGCAACCAGAGGTGGCGAAACTTCAGGTCTTCATCGAAAACCTCCCAGTCTTTGCCTGCTTCCTGAGCTTCTTTGACGTCCTTTGGATCCTCGTCGGTGGCGGCGAAGGCGATCCATTTTCCGTCTGGAGACCAGCGATAGGAGGAGACCGACCCCTTGTGTTCGGTCAACGCTCGCGCTTCCCCACCGTCGACCGGGATAGAGTAGATCTGGACGCCATCACGCTCTTTCTTGCGCTCGACCCGAAACGTCACCCAACGCCCATCGGGGGAAAATGCTGGCGAGTTGACGCTCTCCTTGCCAACCGTAAATCGTCGCGGCTCGCCACCTTCGACGCGAGCAAGCCAGAGCTCCGAGTACGAGCTGCCGGGCTCATCGTCTTCGGCTCGCGGTACGCTCAGTGTGTAAGCCACAACGTCCCCGCCAGGGTCGAGGGCCACATCGTTGACATGTTTGAGATCAACCAGCATCTCTGGAGTCAAGACTCCTGTGGCGGAGCTACTCTGAGCCCAGGCACTACTGACACTGGCGAAACTGGCAACAAACACAGCGACACTACACAGGGCGATCTTGGACTTCATCGATGGCTCCTCGAGAGGCTCTAGGGGGAATAGCCGCGAACGCGGTGCGAATGATGGCGAATAGAAGGGCCGCCAGGGACAGCCGAGCGGTCGATCGTATCATTCGTCGTCCGAACCCACGTGCTACCATTCGCGTCCTGATCGACAATCTCAATGTCGGCATAAATGCTGGCGCCTTCGAGGAGTAGGAACATGGGGCTCTCGACCCTACGCATGCCGACCATCATCGGTCCGGCTATGATCGTTTTGGCGATGTTTGGCTTGACCTCACCAGCTGATGGACAAGCCGAAAAGATCGAACAGGCGGTCGGCCGATTGGCGCCTCAGATCGTAGAGCTGCGACAACGGATCCACCAGAATCCTGAGCTCGGCAACCGTGAATTCGAAACCGCCAAACTCGTCGCCGAGCATTTGCGCGATCTCGGGCTCAAGGTCCGCACCGATGTAGCCCACACCGGGGTGGTTGCACTCTTGGTTGGTGGCCGACCGGGGCCGGTGATCGCGGTCCGCGCCGACATGGACGCTCTGCCGGTGACCGAAGAGACGGACTACCCTTTCAAGTCGACGGTACGGACCCACTACCTCGAGCAGGAGGTTGGCGTCTCTCACGCCTGCGGACACGACGTCCACACCGCGGTCCAGTTGGGTGTCGCTTCGGTGCTAGCGTCGATGCGTGAAGAGCTCCCGGGCACGGTCAAATTCATCTTCCAGCCAGCGGAAGAAGGGCCCCCCGCTGGCGAAGAAGGTGGCGCTTCGATGATGATCGAACAAGGCGCCCTCGAAAATCCCAAACCCCAGGTCATCTTCGGGCTCCACACTTTCGCTGAGATGCAGGTTGGCAAGCTAGGCTACACCTCCGGGCCGGCGTTCGCTGCCGTTGACCATTTCATAGTCAAGATCCAAGGCAAACAAGCCCACGGCGCCGCCCCCCACTTCTCGATCGACCCGGTGGTGATGGCGTCCCAGGTGGTGCAAGCCTTCCAAACCATCCGCTCGCGCAATCTGCCACCCCTCGAACCGAGTGTGATCACGGTCGGCGTGATCCGCGGCGGAGAACGCTTCAACATCATTCCTGCCGAGGTCCTCCTCGAGGGCACGGTGCGGACCTATGGTCCGGCGATCCGCAACACCGTCGAGCGGCGGATGAACGAGATCCTCGAAGGCATTACCAGGGCAGGAGGCGGCTCCTATGAGCTCGAATATCAACGGGTGACCCCGGCAACGATCAACCACCCGGGATTGACTCGACTCACCGTTCCCTCGTTGGAAGCGGTGGTCGGCAGAGACAATGTAGTCGAGGTGCCACCGACGATGGGCGGCGAGGACTTCGCCGAATTCTCCAATCAGGTACCCGGCTTTTATTTTCGCCTTGGCATGGTCAAACCCGGTACCCGTTCCGGCGGCCATCACACTCCCACGTTCCTGGCCGATGACAGCTCGGTCACGGTCGGCATGCGCGTGATGTCCCGCGTGCTGATCGATTATCTGAATCGCGAGTCGGCGCAACAAGCTTCCGGCCGTTGACGACGCACGAGGTCCATCACCTATGAAGATCCGCTGGTGGCCTGCCGCCACGATTTTGTTGATCGCCGCCGCCTATTTGCTCTGGACCTGGTCTGGCGAGGCGCCGGATCGTCAAGATCAAGTGATCGCGACCATCGTCACCTCGGGCCTAACGATCATCGGCCTGCTTCTGTGGTGGTTCTTGCTCTCTGGCCTGCCGGGCCGAGTGAGGCTGATGTCACTCGCCGCCCTGATCGTCCTGGGAGTTGTCGGCGCGTCCACTCTGCGTTTGCGTGAAGTGACCGGTGACCTGATCCCGGTCTTGGAGTGGCGCTGGGCGGCGTCGACGGCCGACTCCGCAACGACCGCCACCTCTGTCGCGCCGATCGCTAGCGGAAACAGCCTGTCGGCAGATGACTTTCCGCAGTTCCTCGGCCCCGACCGCAACGCTACCTTACCGGCAGCCAGCCTGGCCCGCGATTGGACCGCCAATCCTCCACAACTCCTGTGGCGTCAGCCCATCGGCGCCGGTTGGTCCGGGTTCGCCGTGGTCGACGGCCTTGCCGTGACCGGAGAGCGACGTGGTGACGAGGAGTGGACGTCGTGTTATGAGCTCGAGACCGGAGCTCTGCGATGGGCACATAAGTATCCGGTTCGATTCGATGGCGGCGTGATGGACGGTCCTGGCCCGCGAGCGACTCCCGCAATTGGCAACGGTCGCGTCTTTGCGGTTGATGCTGCTGGCCAGCTCGACGCGCTAGAGCTCGAGACTGGGCAGCTCGTTTGGTCGCGAAACATCATAACGGACAACGAAGCCCCGCTTCCCGTTTACGGCGTCAGTGCGTCACCTCTGCTGCTCGACGACTTGGTGATCGTGATGGCCGGCGGCTCGGCAGGACGATCGCTGGTCGCCTACGACCAGCTGACGGGAGAGCGGAGATGGTCGGGGGGCAATGACATGGCCTCTTACAGCTCGCCGCTGACCACAACTCTGGCGGGGCGCCGCCAGGTCGTCGTGATCAACCAGGTGTATCTCGTCGGCCACGATGCAACCGACGGCTCCATCCTCTGGCGAGCACCGTGGCCGAGCAATACCGAACGAGCCTCGCAGCCTGTACCACTCCCCGGCGACCGCCTCTTCGTGTCAACCGGCTACGGCATCGGCGGCAAGCTCTATCAGATCGCCGCCGGATCCGACGGCCGGCTGGCGGCAGACGTGATCTGGGAGACACGACGCCTCAAAGCCAAATTCACCCAAGTTGTGCATCGTGATGGCATCCTCTACGGGCTCGATGATGGCACCCTCGTCGCCCTCGATCTCGTTGATGGTGAACGGCGGTGGAAGCGCGGTCGTTATGGCCACGGCCATATTCTCCTGGTTGGTGACTTGCTTCTCGTCCAGACCGAGAAGGGTGACGTTGTGATGCTGGCCGCCGACCCGGAGCAGCATCAAGAGCTTGGCCGCTTCCAGGCCATCGAAGGTAAGAGTTGGAATACCCCAGCCCTCGCCGGTCGTCACCTGCTGGTGCGCAACGCCACCGAGGCGGCGTGTTACGTGCTACCGGCTGAGTCTTGAGTCGCACGCACGGCCGGTCTTCAAGCCATTGGGATCTAACGACTGGCCTTGGCGGCGAGCAAGCGGAATCCGCGGCGTTCAGCTTCTTTCGCTACCGCCTTGAGACGGCTGGTCCCTGCCTGACCTGCGCCCGCAGCTCGCTCTAGTCTGCCGAGAATCAACTCGGCTTCGAGAGCTAGCGCAACCAGGCCGATGGCTCGCGCTTCGCGGGCGATGTCGACCAATTCGGAAACCGCTTGGGTCGTTTGTCCCGCCGCTGCCGTTACTTCGGCGGCACGCATCGCGACCAACACACGGACGCCCCGGTTCTCACTCTCCGCGAGCTCCGCCTGCGCCTGAACCATCGCAGAAGCCGCCTCGTCGTTCCGGTCTTGCTGAAGCAAGGCACTCGCAAGCACCGAAAGCGCATGCGCCCTGGCGTCTGGCTGACCCCCCGCCTGAAACTGTTCCGCTGCCTCGAGCGCCATTTCCCCCGCCTTCTCGGGCTGCCCTTCTTCGAGGGCCAACAGTCCTAGCGACAACAACGAATATGCGATGTTCGTTGTCTCGCCGAGCGATTTGCGGATCGATAGGCCCTCTTCGAAGCCGGCCCGAGCAGCCGCCAAGTCGCCGGCCACCAGGTCAACACTTGCAAGGTTCGTCACGTAGTAGGCGCGTCCACGCGGACTGCCGGTCTCACCGTTGGTCGCCAGCGCCTCCTCGAAGTGTTGGCGAGCCTCGTCGAGGCGCCCTTGATCAACCAGAACCTCTCCCAACATGTTGAGGTTGATCTCGACCGAGCGCATATTGCCCGATTCGCGCCCCAGCCGGAGCGCCTCGGTGAAGTTGGCGGCGGCGCCGGTAAGCTGTCCCAATAAGCTCTGAACAGTACCCAAAGAGGTCAAAGCGACCTGCACGCTCCGGCCGTCGCCGATCTCGCGATTGGCCTCGAGCTCCAACTCATGCATCCGCAGCGCCTCGCCCAATCGTCCTTGCTGCCGGAGAATGATCGCCAGGGTATTGAGTGCATGTTTGACCGAGCCCTGGTCTCCGATCTCACGCGCCACCCGCAAGGCGTTCTCGTTGAGCTCTTTGGCCTTGTCGAAACGCCCCTGGTAACGGTGAATCTTGGCGACCGCGATCAGAACTCGCGCTACCGGCCCCCGGTTGTTGGCCGCAGCATGAATCGCCCGAGCTTCCTCGTAGGCTGCCATCGCCTTGTCCGGCTCACCGAGGTCACGCCATGCCCCGGCCTCGACTTCGCGGGCTCGCGCCACCAGCAACCTTGCTCCAAGGGCTTTCCCCTTCTCCGCCGCCTCGGCGGCCCGCTCCTGCTGAAGTTGGTACTGCGCCAACGATCGTGCCGCGGCGGCTTCCGCCAAGTCGATCCTCGGCCCGTCGCCGGCTGCTGTCGGCAAGGCGCGCAGCCTGGCGACGGTCTTCAGCGCTTCGCTACCCTGACCGACCGAAGTTTGGGCTTTGGCCAATCGCAGCCCGTATTCCAGGTTGTCCGGAAAGAAACCCCACAAGACCTCGTAGATGGCGACGGCTTCCTTGCGATCGCGATTGATCTCACGATAACGGGCTTCCACCCACAACTTTTCTTCGCGACTGAGGTCACCCGAGAGCTCGAAGGCTCGACTCGCTGCCTCGCGCGCCTTCGGCGAGTAGCCCAATGCGGCCCAGGCAGCTGACAGGGCCGAATGGATCATCGGATTCTCGGGATCACTGTCTTGTGCGGCCTCGAAGAGCTCGAGAGCCGCTTTGGCGTCGTGGCGTCGCAGCTTCTCCAATCCCTGAGCGTAGAGCTTCGCTGCTTCCAGCCCACCGGGCATGGAGGCCCGCACCGCCGCCGCGTCGGCAGGCGAGATCACCCCAACCCCCAACCCGTCACGCAACGCATGCCCCGCCGTTTCGACCAGATTCAAGACCTCGGCTTCGGTCCCCCGCTCACTCACTCGCACCAAGGTCTCACCGGTCGTGGCGTCTCTTACTTTCAGATCGAGCCGAATCTCGCGCTCGCTTGCGTTGCCGGCCAGCAAGTAACTGCCCGCGACCACGAGATCGCTGCCCAGAATCTCTCCGATTCGAGCGAGGGTGTCCGCAGCCAGATCGTCGGTTTCACCGAGACCGAGGTCCATCCAGGTGCGGGCAACGTTCTCGCCGGGAATAACGCGCACCGCCTCCCCCGCCGCGACCTCCATGGCCAACATCTCGGACAAGGCGGTCGACAGCCATGCCGAGTCCTCACGTCCGGAAAGATTCCGAAACCCTAGCAGGGCGATCGACGGTCGGGCTTTGAAGCTCGCAACCACTGCCGCAACGTCCTGGTCACCGGTCGACTGGCGTTCAGGAAGCACGCGCCAGCCGACCATCAAGGCCAGAACCACTCCCACGCTGAGAGCCGCCGTCAGCACCAACCGTTTACCTGCCATCGGCGGTGCGACCGGCGCCTCACCGGTCAACGCATCCACCAAGTAGCGTGCCGACTGAAAACGTTTCGAGGGATCACGCTCGAGACAACGCAGGATCACTTTCTCCCAAAGCTCGTCGAGATCCGGAACAAACTCGCGCGGTGATGGCGGCTTCTCTTGCAGGCGCATGAGCGCCGTACCCAAAGCGGTCTCAGCTTGAAACGGGAATCTGCCGGTCAGCATCTCATAGAGCACAACCCCAACCGCATAGATGTCGGTCGCGGCCGAAATCGGTCCACTCTCTACCAGCTCGGGAGCCATATAGGCTGGCGAGCCAACCACCAGATCCTGACCGGTCACGATCTGGCTCCCTTCGTCGCTCGCCATGCGCGCCATCCCGAAGTCGGCAATCACCGCGCGGACGCCACTCTCCTCGCCGTCGGACGGCACCAGCATGACGTTGCCGGTCTTGAAATCTCGATGAACGACCCCAACCTTCTCCGCTGCCTCGAGACCTGCCGCCATCTGTCGCACCAAGGGCAGTGCCTCTTCAACCGTGAGCGGCCCCCGTTCACGAATCCGGTCATGCAGCGTTTCCCCTTCGAGCAGCTCCATGGTCAGGAACAGCAGATCCTCGCGTCCACGACGCTCGACGCCGAACTCATAGATACGGCTGACATTGGGATGGGTGACCTGTCTAGCCAGGTTGATCTCCCGCTTGAAGCGTTCGATCGCCACCGTATTCGATAGATGCTCACGACGTACCGCTTTGAGAGCGACCCGCTGCCGGAGCTCCTGATCTTCGACCTCGTAGACCTCCGCTGCGCCACCGCGAGCGATGAAGCGCACGATCCGATACCGCCCGGCCAGCAGGTCGCCGGGTTTGCAGATCGAGTAGCCCTCGGACAGCTCTAACTCGGAGTCGGTATCAGATCCATGCATCGCGTCAAACCAGCCGCGTCAAACTAGCCGCGTCAAACTAGCCGGGTCACAACCAGGGACTCCGACCCGCGTCCAGGAACAACGATAGCATCGAACGTCTCCGGGCCGAGCTCAACAACGGAGTCTTCGCCGTCATCCGAGAGAAACTCACCGACAATCGCGTGTGCTGAGTGTAAACCGCCAAGCCACCATCGACGATCCGAGATGTAGACCAAGTCGCCACGCTTGGTTTCCAACGTTTGCCCTAATGTGGGGGACAACCGCACTACCGGCAGTTCGGCCTGCCCTTGTAGCCGGTCCTCGCCCGGGCCCGCGACGGCCCCTGCGCTCTGGCGCACAACGGCCAGAGTACTCCGACTCTCTTCCTCGCGACCCGGCGAGCCTTTGTAGCTCTCGATCGCCTCGGCGATGGTGCCCCAAACCAGTCCGCGTTGTCGCTCTACAGACTCTGGACGACTCAAGAACGTCGTGACGACACCGATCGTGAGACTGACCGACAAACCGTAAAAGGCGCGCATGAATTTGAACTGGGCCATGCCCGCGAACACTCCGTCGCCAGCCTCTGTCATCGGCACGCCATGGGCGAAGGGTCGGATGACTTCCGGAACAAAAAGTGAAAAAACGATTGCAGCCATGCCTCCGACCAAAGTGAAGAGTGCGGCGCGGCGCGTGAACCGACGCCAGAAGACCGCCAACATCAACGTCACAACCAACGGTGGCGTCACCGCAGCGGTAAAGGCGCCGTGCGCTTCGTAGATGGTGCGAAAGCCCATGAATACTGGCACCATCAAGATACCTACGACGGCAACCGCGACGGAGGACACTCGCGCCACCTTCAGCAGCTCGTCCTCGCTGGCCTGAGGGCGGATGAAAGGCCGGTAGACATCGTTGACCGCAATTGCCGCAACAGCGGTGATCAAAGTATCGACCGTCGACATCAAGGCGGCCGTCAACGACGCAAGAATAAGTCCAAACATGCCTGGCCGGCTCAAGAACTCCGAGGCGATAAAGAACGCCTCGTCAGAAGCCATATCCGGCGGCAGCGCCCCGGCATGCACCAAAGCACGTGCGATCCAGCCTCCACAGCCGACCACGATCGCGGCAATCGGCATCAAGATCAGAACAACAGCGAACATCGCTTTGCGCCCATCCGCAACCGAACGAGCGGACAGGAAACGCATGATCACACCCTGATTAAGGAAGTAGAACATCGACGTGTTGGCGATGCCGTCCTGCCAGAAGATGCCCACCGCAGGGAACGATGGATCCTGGTTGAAGTTGGGGAATGTCAACCGGTATTGACGCGGCAAATGGTGCCACAGGGCATCGAAGCCCCCGAGATAGGAGGCGCCGACGAACAACAATAAAAGCCCGGTCGCCAGCAGCATGAAACCTTGGAACAGGTCCGTCATGATAACGCTGGTCTGCCCTCCAGCTGTCACATAAATCGCCGAGATCGTCGCCACCAAACAGGCCGACGTCCAGATCGGCCAACCCAGCAAGATGTTCAAGACTTTGCCCATGGTGAAGAGATTCACCCCAACGTAGCCGATCAGGTAGACCAGGATGAAGACCGTCACCCACCCTCGTACTCGGCGATCGAAGCGTCGCTCGAAGTATTCGGGGATTGAGGTCACCCGCGAGAAATACAGAATCGGCAGCCAACCGAAAATGAGCAGCGGCAGCCACATCCAATCATTCAAGTAGGTTTGTCCGCTACCGATTCCGTAGCGGTAACCGGCCTGACTGTACTTGACGAAGCTATACGAACCCACCACCGTTGCGATCAGGCTGAAGGTGATCAACCACCAGGAGAATCGTTGGCCGCCGAAGAAGAAGTCCTTAAGAGTTCGTTGGCGCCGCCCAAACCAGGTCCCGATCGCCAAGATAACCAGGAAGTACGCCACCATGATGCCGTAGTCGAGGGGCGTACCGATCCTCTCGCTACGCTGCCAGCCGCCATCATAGGGCACTGGATCCGCGACCTCCATCGGGCCGTATTGCAGATATCCCTGCACCAGAAAGAAGACCATGAAAACGCCACTCAGCATCAACAGGTTCTTCAAACCCAGTCCCGACAGGCCAACGTAGCCGTGGCGAACCGCGACCACCAAGCCGGCGAGGAAAACGATCGTCCCTACGGCGTACTGATAAACAAAGGCGTCCATCGTCGGACACTTAGTTTACCGGTTGGGTCCTGCCTTCTGCCGAGATCAGTGAAGAGTGGCCACACGTTGACTGAAACAACCAACTTCACATCAAACGATCATTGTGTCTCTACCGCCGGGCGAGTATCCTTGGGGAACATTCCAAGAATGACGACAGGGCAGGATCTGGGGGACAGATGTCGTCGGTCAGTCGAGTCGAGCGCAGCCGCCTAACGTCAGTTTATGAACGAGGTCTCGAGCGTTGCCGCCAGGGAGACTGGCAGGACGGCTTGGTTGATCTCGCATGGCTCGCCGAGCGCGCCGGCCGTGGTGACGTTCCGGCACTGTGTTATTCGTACCTCGGCTACGGCCTCGCCCACCAAAAAGGCCAAGTGAAGAGAGGACTCAAGCTCTGCAAACATGCTGTCAAGCTCGAGTTCTATCAGCCTGAGTGTTATGTCAATCTGGCCCAAACCGCACTTTTGTCCAAACGCCACCGGCATCTCGCCGCTCTTGCCGTGCTCGACGGACTCCAGATCGATGCGGACCACCCAGAGCTCGTCGAGCTGTCCCACCGCCTCGGCGTGAGACGGCCGCCAGTTCTATCGTTCCTCTCCCGCAAGAACTTTCTCAACCGATTCCTAGGCTGGTTTCGGCACCAGATCAAGCCTGGCGGACCGCGCAACCAGGGGGATCAGCCGCTCTCTGAATCGTCGGGATCTGGCTAGGACGCCTGATAGAGGCGCAGTTGGCTGCCAAGGAGCGCAACCCGCAGTACCAGACGACCCACCAAATACAACTGGCCGACCAAGAATGCCAAAACGATCGTGAGCATCGTCGACTGCCCTGCGCCGGGGGCCAACCAGGCATAGCAGCCAAGGAAGAACCCGCTGCAAGCCGACCAAGCGAATGCGACGGTCAGTGCTCTCATCGGGAATTGGACAACGAAGCGTAACGCGGCCAGCAGCCCCTGCGGCACAGAGGTGTCATTGTCGCTGACGATGACGATCTTGGCGTAGTCGAAAATCATCCGTACCAGGATGAGCATTCCGACAGTGAGGATTGCGACGGGTAAGACCCTAAGGAAGATCGTGCTTTCCTCCGTGACTTCACGACTCGCCGACTCGATCCAACCGTAGGCACGGCGCGCGAGTTCGTAGACCGCCCAATAGACCGCAGCTGAGATCACCGCCAAGCCGACGAATCGGGGTAGGAGTCGACCTCCAGCCCGCGAGAAGCGCTCGAGGGAATAGGCTTCCGACGGCGAGGCCAGTCGATCGAGCACGCCGCCGAGCAGAAAGGCCCAGAGGACTGCATACCCCAAGCCCAGCGCAACCAACCCGAGATGGTCGGTGAAAAGCTCGCCACTCCACCAGGCTTCGAGATTGCCAAGCACTGGCCCAGGTCCGCTGAGTGGTGGCTGGAAGGTTTCCCCCAAGCTGCTGGCCTGGGACTCGAACTCGGCATGCCAGCCAAGATCGAAACCTTCGAGCATATTCGAGGAGACCCGGCTTTCAGAAAACGATTCTGAAAGGATTTGACCGATGAGTAGCGAGGCTGGCACAGCGTAAAGCAGGTTGGTCAGCCAAAGCAGCAGTAGGAGCTTAGGAACTGCACCCGCTTGCCGCAGGCCGTAGAGGATCGCTGACAACGTCGTCTTCATCATGGCCCCTCAAACGAAGAAGGTGAAGGTCAACAGAAAGTCCTGCAACCAGAGCATCCACTTCGAAGTCCATTTCCTGGCAGCGAGGTGATCAGGCTTCCGTAATCGGCTGTTGTTGGTGTACTCGAGATCCATCAACAGGACCCGATCAGGATCGACAATCGCGTAATCGAGTTTGGAGGCTCGCTCTTCGACCATCAGCGTCCAGCGTTCCTTGCCGCTCCAGGGAACTCGGACCTCGGAACCGTCTTCGAAAACCAACTGTACGTCGACAGGAAAGATGCCACCGCCGTGGCGTCGGACTGCAACCTCTGTTCGGAACAGGCGCGGCCCATCTGAGCCTCGGTCACCGTCGACAAACACCAAACCGCCGTCTGCACTTTCGACGAGTCCGCGAGCCGCTGCCGGAAAACTCTTCACCGAGTCGATGGCATAGTCGAAGATCACCGAGCGGTTGTAGACCTGATCGAAATACCACGAGAGATCTTGTCCACTGACTTCGTTGGCGACGGCGAAAAAGTCTTCCGGCCGAGGATGCTTGAACCTATACCGTTCGAAGAAGGTGGAAAGGATCTCGCGCAGCGTCTCCCAACCGAGATGACGTTCGAGAGTCGCCAGCCATTGCGCCGTCTTGCCGTAACTCAGGTTGGAGGCTTCCGGAGGAAAGGCGCGGAACGTCGGCGTACTTTGCGGATCAGCAGTCCGTACCGTCGACTTGACGGCACGATCCATGCGGTTGCCCGATACCATACGGCCACGCCGCAGATCGTCGAACATGATCGGCAGGAAGCCACGGATCCGTGTACCTGGCGGCGACAGATAACGTTCGACCCACCTCGAAGCCCCGTAAACTTCATCCATGACCCGAGCGGTGGAGAACGTGTTGAGCCCTTCGTCCAGCCAGGCGTGCTCGAATTCGTTGTTGCCGACCAGGCCGTACCAGAACTGGTGCCCCGCTTCATGTACGGTCACCCCCTCCGGCCGCCCTCCACCGAAAGGGCTGAAGTTACTGGTGCCGGCAGTGAAGAGCGTCGGGTACTCCATCCCGCCCACACCGCTACCCCACGCGGGATCGACAATCGTGATTTGGCGGTAAGGGTAGGCGCCATACCATTTGCCGTAGTGCTCGAGAGTGGCGGCGGTGGCATGGAAATGCCGCTCTGCCTGCTGTGAATGTTCAGGCTGCAGCAGCAGACGCATATCGACCGGTGGCAGACCCGGCACTTCGAAACGCTGGTGCAGGTCCATGAAGTCTGGACTGGCAGTCCAGGTGAAGCCATGGACATCTTCCTGCACATAGCGCACGCTCACCGTGCCGTCGTCGTTGGCTCGACGGTCCACCTCACGTCCGGTAGCGCCCAGCACAAAACGCTCAGGTAAGGTGATCGTAACGTCGTAGACGCCATAGTCGGAAAAGAACTCGGTGTTGGCGTGAAACTGATGGCAATTCCAGCCCTCAGGTTCGTAGACCCCGAGAATCGGGAACCAATGAGCTATGAAAAAGAAATCGTCTCGGGCTCCGGTGCGTGCAAAGGTACGAGGAATCTTGGCCCGCCACTCGAGCTCGACGTGAACCGTCTCTCCGGGCTCCACGGCGCGTGGCAAATCGACAACCATCACGGTGCGATCGTCCGGGTTTCCGTCATCCGGCGCCTCGTAGCGTGCCGTTCCGGAAAGGTCAGCTGCTAGCCAGCTCTCGGGTTGAGACTCTTCTCCCTCCCCCGTCACGACAGTCGGTAACACTCGGATGTGATCGACCTCGATCGAGCTCCAGTCCTCTGGCTTCGGGTTTCGTAAGGCGTTGCGACGACTACGCAGCCGCCCAGACAACATCCAGGTGCTGCGGCTGTTGCGCCAGCCGTTCCAGTAGAGATGAAACCAAAGTTGATCTGTGGCGGTGCTTTGGAGATTGCGCCACACGAGGGTCTGTCGAGCCTCAAGGGTCTTGGCCTTGGGATCGAGTCGTACATCGATCTCGTAATTTGCGTTGCGCGGACTGAGCGCCTCCTCGCTGACTGCTGGAAGGTCAGCCCGGTCGCTCTCTGCGACGCCAGCCCCCGCCTGGGCCAAAACCTCCGTCGCCAGGACGGCCCAAAACAGCAAAGTCCAAACGATTCCGATTCGCCGAAGCATCCGAACTCCTTCCGTGGTCACCGTCTTTCGGCACCGGTTTTGCGCTCGAGCGGGTCGAGAACTTGATGACGGTTCGAAGGTCGCTGGATTATACGATGGAGGGGCACTTTGGTTCAGACTCGGAGCTGGTAGTGCTGACGGTTGCCGGGCTCAGTGACGAGCGGGTAAGCTGGCCCTTCGACACCGTAACCGTTCTCACAGGACCGATCGATGTAAGGGATCTGAAGTGCGGCCCCGCTGATCACATCAGCCCCTTGATCAGACCCTATGAAAGGAAGCGCCATGGTTTTGACCGCTTCGAGCGCCCATCGCCTGACATGCTGGCTGCTGGTTGGGTTGCTGGCCACGTTCTGGACCACCCCAGCCGACGCCCAACGCCAGATCATTGCGCCTCCGGGAACCGATCTCGGACTCCCTTTTAGTCCCGGTATCGCATCCGAAGATCTGTTGTTCCTATCGGGCGCAATCGGCAATCAACCGGGAACAGTGAAAGTGACCGGGGACGTCGCAACTCAGACACGCCAGACCCTGGCCAACCTCGCGGCTGTTCTCGAAGCTGCGAAGATGGACTTCAGTCGGGTTCTCGACGCCAACGTCTTCCTCTCCGACTCCCGACACTTCCCAGCCATGGCGGAAGTCTATAGCGAGCACCTAGGACATGTGTTGCCGACGAGCACGACCGTCGAAGCGGATATCGCCATTCCCGGTGCCATCACCGAGATCGCAATGATCGCCGCTCGGCCCGGAGTCGAGATCCGAACCATCTCTCCTGAGGGCTGGCCGAAAACCGCCAAGAGCTTCAGCTGGGGCAAGCTTGCTGGTGACACATTGTTCGTCGCCGGCATGGTGAGCAACGACCCGACGACCGGCGAACTGGTGGCCGGCGACATCACGGTGCAAACTCTTCAGGTCATGAAGAACATCGGCAAGGTTCTAACCGCAGCCGACATGAGTTTCGAAGATGTTGTCGCCTGTAGCGTCTACTTGGCGGATCCACGAGACTACAGCGCAATGAACCAAGCCTATGGGCGTTCGTTCACCAATTTGCCGCCGGCGAGAGCCACTGTCCGAGCACGACTGGTCAATCCTTCTTTGGACATCGAGATCCAATGCCGAGCGGTACGTGGCGGCCACAACAAGCAGGTTGCACCCGCAGGCTACAAGGCAAGCGGAAGGCCCTTGTCACCCGCCATTGAAGCTGGTGACCGGCTCTTTCTCTCAGGTATGGTCGGCCGTGGCCCCGAAGGTTACCCGCAGGGCGTCGAGGCTCAAACTCGGACAGCCCTCGACCGCCTTCAAGCGACCCTCGCCGCCGCCGGGTTAGGCTTCGATGACGTCGAAATGGCGACTGTTTTCCTCACTGATATCCGACACTACGGAATCATGAACGAGATCTACCGTCAGGTCGTCGGGTCACCACCACCAGCCCGAGCGACGGTCGGGTCGGTCCTCATGAGCCCGGATGCACTCGTGGAGATTCAGATGACTGCCCGACGCCCTCGAGCCGAGGCTGGGGGGTCTTGACTCGTTTCCCTACTCGCTCTCAAATGAGCCTTCGAGTCAAGATCGACGCCCGCGCTTGCGCTGCAACATCTTGAGACCTTCAATCGGACGCCGATCTGGCATCAGCATTCGTATCGAGCTGCGAAGCCTAGATTCCGACTGTTCGTAGTCGCCGGTTTCAGCATAGATCATGCCAGTGTAGTAAACCGCCAATCCACACTTGGGGTCGATTCGCAAAGTTTCCCTGAGTTCGTTGAGCGCTGACTGAGCCTCAGTGCGCGGCGATACGAGAAACTTGCAATAGGCCAGCTCGGATCGATAGGCGCTGTTCTGAGGATCGCAGTCATAGGCAAACTGCAACTGCTTCGCTGCTTCCTGGTGCTCACCTGCTTGCATCAATGCCGCTCCCTTGGCGAACTGAACTTCAGGATCGAGCAACTGTGACTTGATCGCAAAGCGCTCTGGATTTGGCTTGCGAGAGCCGCCAGCCTTTAGAGTACGACGACGCAGGATCAAGCTGTTGCGACGTTCCACATCAGCGAGCTCGCCAAAGGCATGGCCGCCAGCGAGAAAAAGGGCCTCAGCCTTCTCCACTAGGTTCCACAGGCCTGGGGTCTCGAAACGCCAAGGCGCGAAACGGCGCGAGAATTCTATGAACTTGCGCTCGATTTGCGGCATCGTCGCCTGGTCGGTCACTCTCAAGAGATCAAAAGCATCCTGCCGACGATGGCCTAGGAACGCCTCCATGACCTCATTGCGCTCCTTCTCGAGCTCTTCTTCGTCCAGCTCAACCGTCGGCAAATCCTCACTGACGGGTTCTTCGACGATAATCGGCAGTTCTTCGGCCTCCGCTGCCTCGCTTGGCATCCTGTCTTCCGGAACCACGATACCGATCACCGCCAGCGCATAAAGAAGCCGCATGATCTTATCGAAGGGAATTGTGGTCTCAGCGGCCATCTCGTCGATCCGCTTCCCGCGAAACAGCAGACTCGTCAAACGTCGCTCGGTCGGGTCCATCCTGATCTCGTCGAGAGACCAGGTCGGGTCGGGATGGATGAAGAGGCGTTTACCTACCAACGGCCCGACCGCCTCATTGACTTCGTCGTCGAGCGCGAATTTTGAAATGCCGGTGACGACCAGTTGGGCGGTGTTGACCTTGAGCGTCGATTCCATCTGCGGGAGTTCCGGAATCAAACGGAAGTCGCCGCTGCGCCAAGTAAAGCCATCGAGCAGCTTCTTGGCCAGGTTCTGTTGCAGGATTCGATAGAGCTCTGAAGCGTTGATCAAGCCGTCGAGGATCAGCACTTCGCCGAACTTGAGACCACGCGCCGCGCTTTTCGCCAACGAATCCTGATAGACCTTCTCCGAGATGTCTCCGCGCGCCACCATGAAGCGCCCCAGAGTCTCGTGAAGCAGGTTTGACCGACAATCGACCGGCACTCCCTTTTCTAAGAAGATTTCTTTCTTCAGTGGTTTGCGTTCAATCTCCACAACGACAGATCGTTGATGGGCGGCAAGGGCTTGGAGCAAGACCGCAAACGGAATCTCGGTCAGATTCCCCTCTCTCATGTGAGAGATGGCTTCGAGTTGATCTGCATTCGGTATCAAGTGAGACCTCCCTCTGGCTGCGAACGGTACCTGAGTTTAACAGCCTGATAGAATTGATCGTCTAACAAATCAAGATCATCGAGGTCTCGCGCACGCAGTCGAGCCAGCGCCGCAACGATCCTTGTGGTCCGCTGTCAAACGACTGTCCAACAATGACCGCCCAACCCGGAGAAGCGACCCATGTCACTCGAATATGAAGGCCTTGAGGTAGTGGTCTCGGGCGGAACCGGAGCTCTGGGCTCCGCCGTCGTTGGACGCCTACTCGAGGCCGGGGCGACGTGCCACATCCCATGTTTCGACCCCGCAGAAGCCGCAGCTTTTCGATTTGCCGACAACCCCCGTGTCCATCTCGAGCTACCGGTCGATCTCACCGAAGAGTCAGCTGTCGAGGAGCTTTACCGTGGCCTTCCCGATCTTTGGGCGTCTATCCACTGCGCTGGCGGCTTCGACATGTCGAACTTCGAATCGACCCGCCTCACCGCCTACCAACGTATGATGAGTATGAACGCCACCACCGCCTTCCTGTGTTGCCGCGAGGCGGTCAAGAAGATGCCGGCGCGGTCTCAGGATCCGCCGGGTGGACGCCTGGTCAATGTCGCCTCGCGACCAGCGCTCGAGCCGCGTGCTGGGAGCGGCATGGTGGCGTACACCATGAGCAAGGCGGCGGTCGCTGCCCTCACTGTCGCTCTTGGCGAGGAGCTCGCGGCGCGCCAGATTTGGGTCAACGCGATCGCTCCTTCGATCATCGACACGCCAGCCAACCGGAGCGCGATGCCCGACGCCGACTACACGACTTGGCCCAAGGTCGAGGCGATTGCCGAGACCGTAGCTTTCTTGGCCTCACCCCGCAATCAATCAACCCGATCTAGTGTTGTTGCGACATTCGGCAGAGGCTGAGGAGTAGCCATCACCGGCAAATCGTCGACAGAGAAGGCTCAGACCTAGCAACCCGCGACCTGTCCCGTCAGTAACGCCGGCCACGGCTCGTCGTTGTCAAGGGAGGGCGGGTGACCTATGATCTGAGGAGAAGCCGATCATGAGGAGCCATGTCACAAGGAGCCGGAGACGATGAGCGCCGAACGGAAACTTGCCTTGTCCCTGACCCTGTTTGTGGCGGTCTGTTGCCTTGTTGCGGGCTGTAGCAACAACGCCTCCGTCGACAAAGGACGCTACGCCGGAGCGGTTCAAGCGTTGAAGAACGCGCCACCACCGCTGCCGAGTCCGCCAGTTCGAGTAGCCGAGGTAGCGCCACCGACCCCTCCTCCGGCCGCCCAAACACGGCCGGAGCCAGCGACCACAGCGTCGCCGCCAGCACAAGCGCCGACACCTGCCCCGGCGGCGAGTGAAGCACCCAAGGTTGCCACGACAGTCCACGAGGTCACTCATACCCCTCCCCAGACGGCCCCGGTTGCACCTCCCGTCGTTGAGCCCTCTGTAGCAAACGCTCCGCCAAGCGCTCCCGAGCCGCCTTCTGCCCAGGCGGCACCACCGGCACCGCCGATTTCAAAGCCGGCAGCATCGCCTCCCGCAGCTTCACCGCCTGAAGAGCCGTCGAGACCAGCGAAACCTGAAATGGCGCCGGAACCGGTGAAGGCAATGAAGCCTCCAGAGACGCCGAAGCCAGAGGTGGCACCGAAGCCTGAGATGGCACCGAAGCCCGAGATGGCACCGAAGCCCGAGATGGCACCGAAGCCTGAGATGGCACCGAAGCCTGAGATGGCACCGAAGCCTGAGATGGCACCGAAACCCGAGATGGCACCGAAACCTGAAGCAATCCGACCGCCTGCAGCACCAACGACGCGCCCCGTAGCGCCTCCTCGACCGGTCGATTCTCCCGCTACGCCACCGGTTTCCTCAATCCCTACTGACCCCGAAGCTAGGAAACAGCAAGCATCAACGCTTCTTTATGAAGCAGGACTCCACCGCAGCAAGGGGGAGCTGGATTCGGCGATCGTCGCATTCTCGCGCGCCCTCGAGCTCGACCCCAGCTCTTTCTCGGCCTACAACAACCGCGGCCTGACCTTCCTCGAAAAGAAACGCTTCGATGATGCGATCGCCGACTTCACCGCAGCCGTCCAGATGCAGCCAAATCGCGCCTTCGTCTACACCAATCGTGCTGGCGCATACCAACGAAAAGGCGAGCTCGAAAGTGCGATCGTTGACTACACGACCGCGCTCGAAATCGATCCAAAGCTGGCCTCTGCCTACTTCAACCGCGGCAACTGCTTCTATCAAGCCGAGATGTTTCAAAAGGCGATCGAAGACTACAACCGGGCCTTGAAGATCAACAAGAGATACCGCGAGGCCGCCAACAACAAGCGGTTGGCTCAGGAGAAGCTGAAGGGCAACTGATGCTTCAGCGTTGGCCGGGCATTGAGCAGTCTGCCAGGCTAGGATCGCTTCGTCTGTATAGAGATCTGACATGACTGAGCCTCTGCGAAGCCGAGTCATGATCGAAGTGCGTTATGCCGAGACCGATCAGATGGGTGTCGTCCATCATGCGGTTTATCCGGTTTGGTTCGAGCTGGCACGCACCCGGCTATGCCTCGAGACTGGCTATCACTATGCCGACATCGAAAAGCTTGGCTACTACCTTGTAGTGAGCCGGGTCGAGGCCCGTTTGCTCAAAGCTGCAACCTATGGCCAGACCGTCGCTGTGTCCTCTTGGATCGAACGTCTCCAGAGCCGAGGGCTGCGTTTCGCTTACAAAGTGGATCACCAAGGACAAATCCTCGCTAGGGGGGCCACAGAGCACATCTGGGTCAATCGCTCGAGCGGCAAACCCTGCCGCATACCTGGGATACTCGCCGAGCCCTTTGCGCGGCTAAGGGGCAAAGGCTAGAACGCTTTCCTCCTCGAAAGGAGCATCAATCTCGTGGCTCTACGACGCTCCGCCGCCGTGGCAGTTTCGCTAGCAGCTTCAGGCCTGCTGATCGCGGCTACGCCCGACGAACCACCCAGTGCCTTCGATCTCCTTCAGGAACTGAAACAGACTTATGCCGGGCTCGACTCCTACCAGGATCTAGGGGAAATCGAGAAGACTGTTGGCGAGGGCAGCGATGCAACTTCGACCCTACTCTTCTTTGAAACCAACGTAGGGGCTGACAACCGATACCTGTGGCGAGTCCACGGCGAAACTGAACACGGTTTCGAAGAGCGGACGCTCTGGAATGATGGCGAAGAGAGCTACGTCTTCAGAAGCCTGTTCCAACAGTACAAGTCAATCCCGTCGCTCGCGGCGGAGCTCGCCACCGGATTCGGCGAAGGCGGCTTCGAAGCCTTGGTTGTACCACTGGCTCTGGCCGGCGACGTTTCCTCTTTCGCGACTCCTGAAGGTGCCGTCGTCGAAGGTCCCGAGCCCTGCGGCGATGCAAGCTGCTGGGTGCTCTTGACTTCGCGTATGGGAGGCTCAATCGAAGGAGAGCTGTGGATCGACCGCGACACTCGCCTGATTCGCGAGGTGCGAGTTCGACTGGAGGACAGAGCGGCGATCTTTGCGAGCGCATTGGATGACAGTCTCTCAAGAGACGACCTTGCGCCAGCTTCGGCAGAGTTGACGACGATCCACGTCAGGCACCATCCGATTACAGACTCGCCCGGTGAGTTTCAGCTACCAGAGGGCGCTCGCCAGGTCGCGGAGTGGGAACCTGACAAGTCAACTAGCAAACTAGCCACTAGCGACCCGGGCACTGGCGACCCGGGCACTGGCGAGTCGTGGCTAGATCTCGGGCTGACCGAGGAGATCACCGTCTCTCTTTTCTCGGTAGTTGCTCGTATCGTCGATGCACGAGGCGAACCTGTCGTTGGCCTCGAACCTGCAGACCTCCTCGTTCGCATCGGTCGCCAGGAGATACCGATCCAATCACTGGACTGGTCGTCCTCTTACCAAGACTCGGCAGAAATACCGATAGGTGACCTGGCAGAGGCACGAACGATAGCGCATTCTGGCGGGCTGACCATGATCGAATCGCCGGCTTCTGCCCCTGGCAAGACATTGGTGCTTTTTCTGCAGATCGACTTCGCGCCCAGCCGTCTCAAAGGACATCTCAAGCTGCTGCCCGATATAGAACAGCTGCTGCAATCGTTGCATCCCAACGATCGAGTGGCAATTCTGTCGTTCGATTCTCATCTCAAGTTGTGGCAGGACTTCTCGCGTGATCGCGAGCTTACCTTCGAGACCTTGAAGCAAGCGGTCAGTACCGGCCTGCCGACAGCTCGCCGTGGCCGAAAAGACTCGCTCAATGAGCATTTCAACTTCCGTGCGGCGAAAGATGTCGCCAGTCCGGAACGTGCGTTGGAGGTCATCGCCGACGCACTGGCCCCGATGCCTGGAGAGAAAGAGATCATCTATCTCGGCTGGGGTTTGGGCCAATACAACGGTGGGATCGTTCAGATGACCGCAGACTACGCGCCTGCTGTGCGAGCCCTGGATGCTGCCGACGCAACCGTCTTTGTTCTCGATGTCAGCCAGGCCGATAGTCATTCTCTGGAGCTCGGTCTTCAACAGGTCGCATCTCACACCGGGGGTACCTACGACAGGACCTTTCACTTTTCCTCCCAAGCCGTGAAACGCCTCACCCGGGCTCTGAACGGGCACTACGTCGTCAACATCGATCGAAGTGCGCTTCCGGAAGCCAAAGGTCGCTTGACTATCACTCTCCGGTCACACACCGGCAGAGTTCTTTTCAGACCAATCGTCTTGGGCTAGTCCGATCTGCCGAACTTGATTTGGCGAAGAAAGATGCTCCCCTGACGGAGAGGTTTCTAGTTGACAGCCTCCAAGAGCCAGCTTTACAATGGCGGTAATGAGGCGTTAAAACTCAGCCAGCTGAGGCCACGAAGGCAGCGAGACGGAATAACTCACCGCGATTCGGAAGAAACACTTGACCGAAAGAAATACCGCGATGCGGAAGAAATATAGAAAGTCGCAAAACAGACGAGACATTGCTCATCTGTCGCGACCCTGTACGGTAGCCGGTATGTATTCCGCCGACTGTATTTCGCCGACAGAGTGACGAGCTGAATTCAGGTGCGATGGGAGATTTGATGGATATCTGTAACAACCGAGCGAGCGGCTCATGACAAGTTTCACTGATCATGGATACCTGAATCGCCTGACGCGACCTCAGCTCTTGGGACTCGCCGCCAGGCGCGAGATCGCTGTTCCGTCTTCGATCCGTAAGGAAGACTTGGTGGCGGCACTCGCCAACTCCTCTCCAGCCTCTGACGAAAGCACAGACCTGGACTATCGCCGAAGTCCGCGGGTTCAGTCAGATGGTCCGT
>JAJCXQ010000752.1 GCA_029263355.1 Acidobacteriota bacterium
GACAGCACGACGATTAGGCCGACGAACTGCCACAGGGTCGTACTATCTTCTGCCTCGGGCGCTTTGCCGAACAAGGTCCTCACTCCCCCCACCAGCAACAGCAACGCCAGCAGCCCTTCCTTGGTCACGAACCACATCACACCAAATGCCGCCACAACGAACCAGCGTTGCCGTTGACCGAGGGCGCGGAAGCCGCGACCACCGTCGAGCTGCCAGAACGGCAACAGGTTGAAGAGGTTGATCCAGGCGCTGAAGCGGGCAATCGCAGCTAGGCTCGCCCAGCCGGTAGCGAGGTAAATCAGATAGGCGCCCACCACTGATCCAACGCCCCAGATCGGGCCCGCTAGTCCGATCCGGGCGTCCTCCGTCGGGTTAGCCGGATATTGTTTCAGCCGAACCATGGCGCCGAGCCCGGGAATGAACATCGGCGCGGTTGCCGGGATGCCGAAACGCCGCAGGGCAACCACATGCCCCATCTCGTGTACGTAAATCGCCAGCACGATCCCGACAGCGAACTTCCAACCCCAAAGGGTCCAATAGACTCCGGCCGACAGCAACATCGAGAACAAGGTGCTGCTTTTGGTGAGGCCAAGGAACAGCACCTTGCCTTTGGTGAGCACAAAGGCAAGAACGGCCTTGAGCTTCCAAGCCAGAAGACCGACGGTCACCAAGATGCCGCCACCTTGGGCCCAGGAGGGTCGCTTCTTGGTGGGATTCTCGTGCGTTGACTGCTCTGCCCCCGCGTCGACCTGGCGGCTCAGCGCTTGGATCTTGGCTGAGATGGTTGCCGCTTGCTTCGAAGCCGGTGGTAGCAAAGCCACTGCTTCTCGCCATGCCGTCAAGGAGCTCGACAGATCGCCAGCCTGGCTGGCGGCTTCGGCTTCCTGAGCCAGCCGTCGCAGCTCGTCACTGTGGACCAACCAGCCGCAAGCCGGGCAACTCGCGAGACGCAAGGCAATCTCCGTACCGCACCGACCACAAGTCCGATGCTCCTGCCCGTCAACCATCGCCGGCCCACACGGCGCCGACTTGGAAGGGACCGGTGACCTCAAACGGTTGCTTGCGATTCATTTGCCATGCCTGCCACAGGCCGAAGCCAATGATCAGTATCCCGATGATGTTCTGGAATCCCGACAGGAACGGGACCACAAACGACAGCAGGGCAACCACGATCCAGAATCCGATCGACGACAGCGCGGTGTTTTCACTCGCCATCTCGTCGAACTCACCCGGCGTACTCTCCTCGGTGATGCTCTCCTCCGCGGCGCTCTCCTCGGTGGTGCTCTCCCGGATCACTCCCTCGGACTCCACAACCGTGTCGACCACTGGCGCTTCGAGATCGATCTGGCGCAGGCCTTCGGCAACTTGCGGCGCGTAGGCTGAGACAATCGAGGTGTAGGTCAACAGAACCGCCAAGAGCTGATAGCTCCAGCCACCTCGACCCAGGGACCCGGCGTTCACCGCAAAACCGACCATGAAGCCCACCAGGATCGCAATCAACCCTATTTCATAGCCGGTCAAAGCCACAATGCCGTAGTAGATACCTGCGCCCACGGCGGCCGCGACAGCACCGAACACGGTGGCGCGAATGAATCGCGCGAGACCACTCCCACCGGTGCGAAGTGCCATCGTTTGCTCGTGGCACGACTCACAAACCACGTGACCATTGATCTCGTGGTAGGTGTCCATGATCGGCTTGCTGCAGGACGTACACTGTAACCCAGCCTCTGGATCACCGAACTCGGCTTGGTCGAACTGCAGCTCAGAATCCGCAGCATCGTTCTTCGTTGGATCTTCCATATGGATCTCCTGGGGAATTCAGTTCAAAGTAATTCACAGGATCCGGAGACCTCGCCTGCCGGCCTGAATAGCCCGAGTTTATATGGGCCGTGGCGCAAGTCAGCAAGAATCGTTAGCCTGATCCGACGGTCACCACCGCCACCGACCCCGACCTCTCGACCTCAATCGGCACATCGACAAATTTGCGGATGATCTCGACCTGCGTCATGGCATGACGGGACAACGGGTGGCTGGTGAAAGAGCCACTCCCGGCGAGGGCCAAAGGTAACAACAGCTGGTCCGCTAGATACTCACCGACGGCGACTTGCGTCCTTAGATAGCGCCGCAACTGCCGCACGGCTCGCAGGGCAACCGTCTCGGCCCGGACGCCAATCTCCCCAAAACCGATGAACGTCTCGGTGAGTTGCTCACTCCCCACTTGCAACACCAGGATGTTACCCGGCCCCAGGGCGTTGTTGATCTCTTCGAGATGAAGCTCCGACGGCATCCATCCCATCTTCTTCTGGACCAAGCGAAGCTCGCGCTCTCCAACGTGCCGCGGTACCCGCGCTACCAGCGCGGTCGCCTTGCGGGAGAGGATTTTGCCGCGCTCTCGCAGCTCCAATCCGCGCAATTTCTCGCAAGGAGAGATCTCGACCCTCAACCGCCCGCCACCCGCGGGATAAAATCCCGGGCGCTCTAAGGTCACGGTGACTTCAGGTCCCATGCGGTTGATCAGAGGCACGAAGGACTCAGCGAGGAAAGGAAACGGCGGGGCCATGGGATTATGCGTCCCGCCGTCGAGTACCAGCGTCGATGACCCGGGCGCCGTCAACAACGCTGGCAACACGGTTTGCAAAACTAGGGTTGTACTACCGGCGGTGCCGACGGCAAAATGGTAGTTGCCAGCCGTGACCTCTCCCGGCTCGAGCTCGAGGCAAGTCGACTTGATGTGATCGCCTTGCAGGCGAGCATTACAAATCTGTGCCGCGGCCTTGACCGCCGTCAGATGCTGACGCATCAGCCCTGGCTTACGCCGCCCAGCACGGATGTTCTCGATCCGAATGGGAGTCCCGGTCACCATCGAAAGAGCGACGGCCGAACGCAGGACCTGGCCGCCGCCCTCTCCGAACGCTCCATCGATGTTCAGCATCAGTCGTCCGCCTTGGATGCGTCTTTGATCACGAATCGGGCCTCCAACCGGGCAACTTCGCGCGCCAGCCCGGCCTGCTTGACCGAACTCAAGACCTGCTCGAAGTCTTTGTAGACATCCGGCGCCTCGTCTCGGGGATACGTTCGACAGTTGGAGAGGATATCGCGTTCGTCGAACGAACGATCGACGGCGGCTTGATCAAGGGTGCGAAACGCCTGTTTACGTCCCAACACCCGCCCCGCACCGTGGTTGACGCTGAAGCAAGAGCGTTCGGCGCCGGCTTCGGCCACCATCACCGCTGAGCCACTCTGCGGATCTCCAGGCAACAGGATCGGGTGACCGGTGGACGCGAACGGTGTCTCTCGCAACGCAAAATGGCCTGCCGGATAGGCCCGTGTGGCGCCCTTACGATGAACCCATTGTGGCTGCGAGTTGAGAACCTCCCGACGCGCAATATTGTGGCTGATGAAATACACCAGGTTGCCCTCGATACCCGGCAGCACCTCTTGGAAGGCCTCGAGCACGAGGGCATTGATCAAGAGATGGTTGACGGTGGCAAAATTGGCGCCAAGGGCCATATCGTCCAGATAGTTGTTGGCCTCCGGCGTTCCGAGTGGTGCGTACACCAACTGTCGATCGTTCCCCGGCAGCGGAATGTCCCAGGCATCGAACTTATGCTGCAAGGTCTTGAATTGATCCATAGCCAGATTGTGACCGAAGCCCCGTGACCCACAGTGGGACAAGAACGCAACGTGCCCATCGCGCAGACCAAACACCTCGGAGATCTCCTGCTCACCTTCGGCTACATGCACCACTTCGCACTCTCCAAAATGATTACCGCCCCCGTAGGAGCCCAGTTGGGTCATTTTGTCGGCGAAACGCGGGAAATAATCCCCTGCGAGCAGCAGGTCGAGACGCGACCCGAGGGCATCGACGGTGTCGTCGTGACCCAGATGAAACGCGTCCTCGCAACGCTCGGCCCAATGGGGCGGGATCCCGAGTGCCTCGCACACACTGCGCGAGGCTCCCTCCACCACCACCCGCCGGCCCAGCTCTGTGTCCACCGGTCGCGACTTTGGAGCATTTCTTTGACCACGACCGGCGCCAGTGGGCACCCGCTCGAGAATCGCATCGATCAAAGCGCGGCGCTCCCGTCGACCCGCGATGGCCTCTGCCGGCAAGGCGAGCTGCAAAAGGCTCATCGAGCACTTGATGTCGACACCCACCGGCCCTGGGTAGATGTGGCTTGGCGACACCAACACGCAGCCGATCGGAGCACCGTACCCGCGGTGGGCATCAGGATTGAGGACAAGCTCGGAAACACCTGGAGCGCTGCGAGCGTTGCGCGCCTGCTGCAGGCAGACATCGTCGAACGTTGCCCGGATTGCCGCGTTGCCAATCACGGTGATCGGTTTGATCGAACCACCCATCGGCAACATCGCGGTGGCCTCACCGGTCTCGATCAAAGGCGGAACTGGGTCCTGGTTTGGCATGGTGACATCTCCTATCGAACCAAATTCACTCTCGAAGTTTTCAACCCGTACGCTCCAGTGAGTTTTCACGGGACGTGCCAAGTTCGAACGTGTCTCACAGATCGACATGCAAACCATTGATTACATGACGACAAAGGTCACTCGCTGCGCTGGATTTCGGTGGCCAACGATTCACTTAGATCCAGGTTTCATATCTCATGAGATAGGGATCTATAATGTTGGATATGAACAAGAAGCGCGTCATCCTGGGCCTGGTCGGTGTCCATCTGGACTTCAAACCCGGCCCTGAGCGCTGGGAGAAGTGGCGACCGACGGTCTCCCTCTTCCAGCACGAAGACTTCCTCGTCGACCGATTGGAGCTGCTCGGCCCCAACAATTCGCGGCACATCTCGGAACAAGTGAAGGCAGACATCGAATCTGTCTCGCCCGAGACCGAGGTCCGACTTCATGCCCTCGAGACCGCAGACCCGTGGGATTTTGAGCAAGTCTACGGCGCCCTCCATGACTTCGCTCTCGCCTATCCCTTCGATCCGGAGGCGGAGGAGTACCTGCTTCACATCACCACCGGCACCCACGTCAACCAGATTTGCCTCTTCTTGCTCGCCGAGTCGAAGCACTTCCCAGCCAAGCTCGTGCAGACCTCACCACCGAACCGCAAGGGCCCGGGCCGCTACCGAGTCATCGATCTCGATCTCTCACGTTACGACTTGATTGCCCGACGCTTCGCGACCGAGAAGGAAGAGGGTCAAACGGCACTGAAGGCCGGTATAGACACAAAAAACACGGCCTTTAATCAGTTGATCGCAGAGATCGAACAAGTCGCGATCCGCTCCCGGGAGCCGATCCTGCTCACCGGGCCAACCGGCGCAGGCAAGTCTCACCTGGCACGACGGATCTACCAGCTCAAACAAACCCGGCGACAGGTTGCAGGTCGGTTCGTCGAAGTCAACTGTGCGACGTTACGCGGCGATGCCGCCCTGTCGACCCTCTTCGGCCATCAACGAGGCGCTTTCACCGGAGCGCTACAAGATCGCCAGGGTCTGCTGCGAGCCGCCGACACCGGCTTGCTGTTTCTCGACGAGATCGGCGAGCTGGGACTCGACGAGCAGGCCATGTTATTACGAGCGGTGGAAGAGAAACGTTTCCTGCCGATGGGCTCGGATCGAGAAGTCGAAAGCGACTTCCAACTCATCGCTGGCACCAATCGTCACCTCGGCGAGCAAGTGCGCCGAGGACAATTCCGTGAAGATCTACTCGCCCGCATCAATCTGTGGACCTACCACCTGCCAGGCCTTGCCAAACGTCGCGAGGACATCGAGCCCAACCTGGACTACGAGCTCGATCAGTTCACCTCGCGTGCACGATCACGGGTGACCTTCAACAAAGAGGCGCGACAGCGATTTCTGGCCTTCGCCACCTCCCCCGAGGCGGCTTGGGCAGGAAACTTTCGCGATCTGAATGCGGCGGTGACACGGATGGCGACCCTGGCTCCTGGAGGGCGCATCAACGTCCAAGGGGTGGAGCAAGAAGTCGCTCGCTTGCGGACCGGGTGGCAGCTCTCGGCAGGCAACGAAGACGACGTTCAGCTCGCTGATGACAGCCTGCTAGCCAGCCTCCTCGGCGACGAACGACTCCTCGAGCTCGACCGTTTCGATCGAGTGCAGTTGGCTGAAGTGGTGCGCGTGTGTCGAAAATCGCGTTTCCTGGCCCAGGCGGGACGCGAGCTGTTTGCGGCGTCGCGTCTCAAGAAGAAGCAGGCGAACGATGCTGACCGCTTGCGTAAGTATCTGGCTCGGTTCGGCTTGGAGTGGAACGAGATTCTCGGCGACTAGTGGGCCCGAAACTGCTTCCCAGGGACAAGAGCAGGCGGGCTCATCAGGCGATTTCACTGTCTCGACCAAGCCGGCGAGACGCCGGCGCTCCCGGCAGGTGGCTTCCTCGAATCCAGTCAGCGATCGAGCGATGGTTTGCTGGTTACCGTCAGCCGGTCGGCTCAGGCTTCTTGCCCTGGAAGACGCCGAGCGTAAACGCCGTCCCCAACAGGGTCACGACCATTCCCAGGACAATCTGCAGCGTCAAATGTTCACCGAGGAGCATGTTGCCCCACAGGATGGCGAACACTGGAACAATGAACGTCACCGTCGACGCGTTGGTGGCGCCGGTGCGGGCGATCAGGTTGAAGTACAATAGGTAAGCGAGGGCGGTGCAAACTATCGCCAGAATGACAGCGTAGGCCCAAGCGGAAGTCGGTGGCACGATGGTAGGCCAGGCCCACAGCCCGAGAGGCAGCATCGCTACCGCCGCTGAGATCATACTGCCAGCTGCGACGATAACCGACGGCACGCCGGCCAAGTGGCGTTTCGCAATGTGGGCCGAGACACCGTAGGACAAACTCGCTATCAAACCAGCGATGATGGCCCAGCCGGCGCCACCGGCGCCGAAGGAGAAATGTCCCCAAGACAGAATCGCGACTCCCGCGAATCCAAGAACAAGGCCAAAAATCTGCCCACGGCGCAAGCCGAGACCAAGCCAAATCGCGCCGACAGCGGCGGCGAACAACGGCGTGGTGGCGTTGAGCAACGACGTAAACCCCGCCTCCAGGCTCAAGGTAGAGAACGCCAACAGGCTGAATGGCAGCGCAGAATTGAAGACGCCGATGATCGCCAAAGCTCGACGATGCCGGGCCAGCTCAGCACGAGCCTGCCGGCGCAGCAGCAGCGGTGAGAAAAACAACGCGGCGCAGGCCACCCGCAGAAAGATCAGAGAGAGCGGCCCGAAGCTTGGAACGGCCACCCGCATGAATAGGAATGACGCCCCCCAGATGGCGGAGAGCAACAGCAAGCGCAAGAGGTCTGCGGGTCGCATGATCGGCGAGCCCTCCGTGACAGTTCGTAAGTCTAGGATCGCAACGGTTCATTCTCGCTGAAAAGCCAATCGGCCGGCTATCCGAATCTGCCGCCCGAATCTGGTCCTCCAACGCTGGGCCGCTCTGCTCATTGAGCTCAGTCTGCTACCATCCCGAAAGCTACTTGAACCCTCGACCCCAACATCCACCATGCCTGACGTCTTTGTTGATGCCGATGCTTGCCCTGTGAAGCAAGAGGTCTACCGGGTGGCCCGGCGACATGGCCTGCGGGTGAAGCTGGTGTCGAACTCTTGGATGCAAACGCCGCCTGATGAGCTTATCGAGCTGATCGTGGTCGGCGGCGGGCTCGACGTCGCGGACGACTGGATCGCCGAGCACGTCAGCGGAGACGACATTGTCATCACCGCCGATATTCCTTTAGCCTCACGGTGCCTGGAGAAGGATGCCGTCGTCCTCGGGCCTAAGGGCAGGGCTTTTACCGAAGACATGATCGGCGACGCTCTGGCCAGTCGTGAAATCCTCTCCCAGATGCGCGACGTTGGCATCGCGACGGGTGGTCCCGCCCCTTTTCAGAAACAGGATCGATCACGCTTTCTCCATGCCCTCGACGAGGCCATTCGCACGGTACAACGAAGACAGAAGGCTTGATCGATCGAACCGACAGTGGCCGACCGTCCGATCGATTCAGACGGTTCAGCCTACCGTGGGCGGAACACCCTCGAAAAACGTGACGACCCCAGTCTCCAACGAATATTCAGCACCCACCACGAGCAGTCCATCATCTGCGATCAAACGTTGAAGTGTCTCGGATCCGTTCTGTAAGTCCTCGATGGAACGACGAACGTTGGCACGGACTGCGTGTTGAGACAAAGCATCCGGATCGTCCCACAGGTCGGCGCGCAACCCCTCCAGGGCTGGCTTGATACGGTCGACAACCGCGCGTAATCCGGGCGATCGGCTCTCCGCCGGCCGCTGCAACTCGTCCAGTGTTGCTTTGACCGCACCGCACCGACTGTGACCCAACACCACGACGAGTCGTGTTCCAAATTGTTCGGTGGCAAACTCGACGCTCCCGATTTGAGACGGCGCCACAATGTTGCCGGCCACCCGGATGACGAAGAGATCCCCCAGACCCTGGTCGAAAACGATCTCGGCAGGCACCCGCGAGTCGGAGCACCCGTGAATGACGGCAAACGGCGCCTGGTCGGCCACCAGCTCGACACGTCGCTGCGGGCTCGCTGTGTTGCTGCGTCGGTGGCCAGCAACAAATCGGCGGTTACCGGCCTGCAGGCGTCGGAGGGCCTCGATTGCTGAGATCATTGGCGTTGATTCTGCCTTTCTGAATATGAAGTTGGGCTGGGAGGGCCCGAAACTAGAAACAATTGTCTCGCGGACACCTATTCTAAACCTGCTGGCGAGACGCCGACCCGCCAAGACGAGGAAACTTGGTAAGGTACATGGGTGATGGCTCGAAGGACAGGAGGTACCGTGTGATCGAGACTCTACTCATCCTCAGTGGCGCCATTTACGTCACTCTCGGGGGCGCTCATGCGCTCTACACGTTCCTCGACACCCGCTCGCCACGCCGCATCGTTCCCGACGATCCGGCAGTCATCGAGGCGATGGCGACCTCGAACGTGCGACTCGCCCGCGGCGGCACCACAATGTGGAACGCCTGGGTCGGCTTCAACTTCAGTCACAGCATCGCCGCGCTACTCGTCGGCACCCTCTGCCTCCTGGCGGGGCTCGATGCGGGAGTGCTCATCGTGTCACCGGGGCTCATCTTCGCGCTGATGTTGGTCAGCTTGGTTTATGTCGGCTTAGCAGTGCTCTACTGGTTTGCGATTCCAATCGCCGGCACCGTCATCGCCTCGGTGTGCCTTGCAGCTGCTTGGGCGCTGTCCCTCACTTGATCACGGTTTCGAAGAATCGCGCTTCGACGATCGACAGATCGCGGGCTTCGTTAACCTGCTGAGTGCGGCTGTGCCGGCGCGCCGAGTAGCTCCAGGTTCAAGGCGTGGAGCTGGTGGGCCGGGCCATAGGTCGGGCGCAGCTCCAAGGCGCGGCGCACGTGGCGCTCAGAGTCTTCGAGCCGGCCCTGGTCGTGACGCACAACCGCCAGGTTGAGGTGCGCCGGGGCGTAGAAGGGTTGATCGCGCAGCAAACGCTGCCAGCCGTCGATGGCGGCGTCGACCTCACCCAGACGGTAGAGCAGGGTGGCGTGGCCGTTGCGCGCCAGGATGTGCCCGGGCGCCAGCTCCAGCAACTCCCGGTAAGCCGCCGCTGCCTCGAGGTCTTGCCCCAGATCCTCCAGGCGGTAGGCGTGGACCAAGCGGGTGGCCTGATTCCTGGGATCGAGCTCGAGGGCGCGCTCGAGGGCGCGCAGGGCTCCCTCGTCGTCACTTTCGCTTGCCATGAGCTCGGCGAGCATCAAGTGGCCGACGAAGTGCTCGGGGGCGATGGCGAGCAAGTGGTCGAGCTCCTGGCGCAGCGCCGCGATGTCACCGAGCTGTTGATAGGCCCGCGCCAGGAGTTGGACCAGAAAGGGGTTGGTGGGATCGGTGAACTTGGCGCGCTCTAGCACCGCCGCCGCCAACCCCGGCT
>JAJCXQ010000753.1 GCA_029263355.1 Acidobacteriota bacterium
CTTCTCGTCGCTGATTCCGGGAGTCTTCTCGGATGGGTTCGAGAGCGGGGACACCACTGAATGGATGGATAGCGCAAGGCCCCAGAGCGGTAACTGACCGGCTCGAGTGCGCTCTGAGCTCGATTCAGAACCCACAGATCCAGCAGATCCAGGCGGCCCCGCCCACGGGCGGGGGCTGGATCTTCTCCAAGAGATCAAGTGACACGCGCTTTTGTCCATACCAAGAGCCATGACTCTGCGCGAAAGCCCAGTCGCTTGGGCGACCTACGAAGCCCGGGGCGAAGGCTGACGGTCGCCCCGTCTATCGACTTCGCCCTGCGCACTGGTATTGTCAAGGCGGCGCTCGGCTGCATTCGAACGTGACGACTCTACGACGCATGGTATGGGACAGATCACGTCACTCTTTGTAAGGAAAGTGGTCGGCGAGGCCGACAAGCACGTCGACAAGGCTGCCTTGTTGAGCTCGCTCGGCATCGAGCCGGATAGCCCGGTGGATCCCTCGTTCATGGTATCGGACACCGAGTACTATGCCTTCCTCGAGAGACTTGCCTCAGTTGACGGGAACCCCACTACAATTCCATTGAGAGTCGGCGCCGCGATGCGTTGCGACGACTACGGCGCTTTCGGTCTCGCCTGGAAATCGGCGACCGATCTTAGGGGTTCTTGCGAACGGGCGGAGCGTTTTGCGCGCGTTCTGACGAGCGTGTCGACCTACGAAGTCGAGTGGGACGACGGCGGTGCGTTCATGCTCTTGCATCGCGAGGGTGAGCGACGCCTCGGCATGAGGCTCTCCAACGAAGCCTCTATCGCCAGCATCGTTTCGATCAGTCGCCAGTCTTCGACCGAAGAGCTCACTCCGCTTGCCGTACACTTCAAGCACGCGGCACCGCATTCCTTGGTGGACCACGAAGCTTTTTTCGGTTGTCGACTTCACTTCGAATCGGACCGGGACGCGGTCTATCTCTCCAATGAGGCCCTGCAGACGCCGAACAAGCTTGGCGACGAGAGCATTTCCAGCTTCTTCGACACGCATCTCGAGAGGGAGCTGTCGAAGTTGGAAGACGACAGCTCGCTGGAACGTAGAGTTCAGATCCGGATCTCTCAGTCCCTGAGCGAGGGTGTGCCGGCCATCTCCGACGTGGCGAGGCACTTTGGCATGAGCGGCCGAACGCTCCAACGTAGGCTGTCGGATCGAGGCTTGTCCTATCAGGCGCTGGTCGACGAGTCTCGGCGCCAACTGTCCAACCGTCTTCTCCAGCAGACGGACTATGAGCTGGCCGAAGTTGCGTTTATGACGGGCTTCTCCGAGCAGAGCTCATTCTCGCGTGCCTTCAAGCGCTGGGCAGGACAGACGCCGCGCTCCTACCGCATCGACTCGCAGTCCTCCTTGTCCTAAGCGGCGCACTGCGTCCTGAGCGGCGCGCGGACCGTCGATTCGTGACCGTGAATCGTGCGGGTTCGCGAGTTGGCGCGTCTCGTCAAATCTTTGGCGCCTCCGGGCAAGACTCTTTCCTGGTGCGGCCGATAGTTTCTTCTTGCAATCACGCAACCACCACTGCGAAGGAGCAAGACATGAATAATCTTCGACACGAAGCACCTGAAACGAAGAGACTTACGCTGGTCCTCGGCGGCACCGGCAAGACAGGACGAAGGATCGCCGCTGGGTTGGACGCCAAGGGCGTGTCCGTCCGTATCGGGTCCCGTTCTGCGTTCCCGTCCTTCGATTGGAACCACGACGCCGGCTGGGACGCCTGCTTGGAAGGTGTCGAGGCGGCCTACGTGAATTATGCTCCGGATCTCGCGCTGCCCGGCGCGACGGACGCCATCCAGGCCTTCGTCGACCGAGCCAAGCGGCACGGCGTCCAGCGCCTGGTCTTGCTGTCCGGTCGGGGTGAAGCTGAGGCCCAGGCCTGCGAAAGGATCGTTCAGGAGAGCGGGATGGAGTGGACGATCGTTCGCGCCAGCTGGTTCTACCAGAACTTTTCTGAGGGTGCCTTCGTCGACATGATTCGTTCGGATCAGATCACCTTGCCTGCGGGCGACACGATGGAGCCCTTCGTCGACGTCGACGACATCGCCGAAGTTGCCATCGCTGCGCTCACGGAGAACGGTCATGCCGGGGAAGTGTATGAAGTGACCGGTCCACGGCTCATGAGCTTCACGGATGTTGCTGCCGAGTTGTCGAGGGCGACGGCGCGCAAGATTACTTATCTTCAGATCCCGCATGGGGCATTCGTCGATGGGGTCAGGGAGTCCGAAGCACCGAAAGATGTCGTCTGGATCATGGACTACCTCTTCTCGACCGTGCTCGACGGCCGCAACGCTCATCTGACCGATGGGATTCAGCGTGCGCTCGGGCGTCCTCCCAAGGACTTCGCGGACTACGCCCGTGAGGTCGAATCCACCGGCGTATGGGGGACCGCGTCATCAAGCAGGGTCACCGACCGAGTCGATAGAGAGGAGATCTGATGGATACCTTTCAAACTGGACTGACCTTGGCCACCTTGTTGTGCTCCCTGGTTGCTGGATTCGTCTTCGCATTCGCTGCCGTCGTTATGCCAGGCATCGGCGAGCTAAACGACCGCGAGTTTCTCCAGGCCTTCCAAGCCATAGATCGCGTGATTCAGAACAATCAGCCCGCCTTCATGCTGGTGTGGGTCGGCTCCGTCGTCACACTCGTACTGTCCGTCTTGATCGGAGTCCGACAGTTGGGTGGAGCCGAGCAGAAGCTCCTCATCGCCGCGTCTGTCATCTATCTTGTGGCTGTCCAGCTGCCGACCCTCGCTGTCAACGTGCCCTTGAACAACCAGTTGCAGACTCTAGACATCTCAGCACTTGACGGGCAGGCACTGGTCAACGCCAGAAGCGACTTCGAAGCACGCTGGACTCGGTGGAATACGATCAGGACTGTCTTCGCATGCCTGGCAGCTGCGATGCTGGTCCTTCTGGTGTTGCGACTTTGACCGGAGAACCCGAAATTCCTACGTCCGGCTGTCGAAGGCAACTCGTCAGCTCGGCTGAATCGCCAAGCTCGCTCAACCCACCGACGGTAAGCGCGGCGCCTGCCGATGCACGTTCCTTAGAACCGTCGAAAACCGCTCCCGTAAAACCCGACCGACGGCCTCGACGCTCAACGTGTCGCGCACCATCGCCTGTCCCTGTTCGACGATCGGATCGGGCTTGCCACGCTGCCCGTAAAGCTGGTGCATGAGGTGGGCGGCGTGCTCGACATCGGGGTGGGCCCAGCGGGTGCCGGCTCGATAGGGGCCTTCGTCGCGCTCGAGCTCGACCAGCCGATAGTGGACGGGATATCCGGTGTTGGCGTCGAAGAAGTTGCTGTTGCCGGAGTAAGGGGTGGCTATGACAGGTTTGCCGTAAGCCATGGCTTCGGCGAGGGTGAGGCCGTAACCTTCGGAGCGGTGGAGGGAGATGTAAGCGTCAGCGGTGGCGGTGAGGCTGGCGATTTGATCGCGAGCATAATAGCCGTCGAGGATTTTGACTCGAGCGTCACCGA
>JAJCXQ010000754.1 GCA_029263355.1 Acidobacteriota bacterium
CGCTCGAGCTCGAGGATCGCCCAATAGAGGCAGAGCTCCATGGTGAGCGCAGGATAGGCGAGATGGCCAGGTTGGGCGGAGACGTCCAGCATCCGGTTCGCCATGCCGTAGTACTCGAGCGCGTCGTTGATTTTGCCGCAGCGCTGCATGGCGAGGCCGGCGATGATATGTCCGCGAATCAAAATGATGCAGGCTTCTGGCTCTGTCAGCTTGCTGATGAGCGCCGGGAGACACATCAGTGCGAGTCCCGAGATTTGCGCCCCCAGGACGTCGTCCTCGAGTCCGGCCGCGATGCTCTTGGTACACAACAAATGAAACAGCGCCGGGGTGCGGAAGGCAGCGGATTGACTCTCGATGGCAGCCTGCTGGGTCGCTTCCGGCTGGTCTTTGATCCAGCGCCAAACGTTGCGCGCCATCATCGGCTCGATCGATTCGGTTCTGGGGATGGCGGCGCTCGAAAGTTGATAGTTGGACAGGATCTGATCCTGCAGGCGCCCCAGCCGACCGGCTATGGCCGCGGCCTCAGCCGGCGGCAGGTCGCCACGGACGGCGCGTTGGATCTCGTCCGGCTTCAGGAGCTCTCGCGGCAAGGGGGGCTTGGCTGCTTGCTTGCCGGACCTGAGACGGAATTCACGGGGGCTGAGCTTGGTCCATTTTTTGAAAACGCGGGTGAAGCTCTTGGGCGTCAGGTAACCCACCGCTGTACCCACACGCCACACCGGGATGTCCTCGGTGCTGGCTAGCATGCGACCGGCGACCTCCATCCGACATTGAGTGATGTAGGCCCACGGGGTCAGCCCAACCTCTCGGTTGAATAGGGTGATGAGATTCTTGTCGATCTTCACGCCGGGGAGCATCGAGACGACTTGGAGGTCGGGATCGAGCAAGCGGTCTTCGATGACTCCCAGCAACTCCGCGACTTGCACCGAAGCGCGAGCGCGATCGTCACGGATACGGTTCAAGAGCTCTCCCGCTACCTGGCGGCACAGAATAGTGGCTGGATCTTCCCGCATAGAGGCCGGCAAGTTTACGTGCTCGATCGTTATGGTGCCAGCCGAAACGGCTGGCACACTAGGTCTGGACGGCTGCTATAGTCGGTACGAGGTAGAAATCTGAAATAGTCAGCCGGAGGACAAATGCAGGCGCTGAACATCCCGTACGGCGAAGACATTCTGGTCGCCACCGGCTCGACGCCGGAACAGCTAGAGCAAGAGTGTCGACTGCTATTGGCTGTGAAGCTCTTCGAGATAGGCCGATTGTCGCTCGGCAAAGCGGCCGCAATTGCCGGACTGCCCAAGCTTCGCTTCATTGATGACCTCGGAAGTTTCAAGGTCCCGGTCATCAATCTCGACGACGATCAAATCGCCGATGAGCTTCGGGACGACTGAGCTCGTCATCGTCGCCGATACTAGCGCACTCATTGGCCTGTCCGGTTCCCGTTGGTTGCCTGACACGGGCCGATGGTAAATGCTAGTATGACATTTGATGTTGAAGCATGCCTTGGTCCCGTTGCTGTTGGCCCTTGCGGCCTTGACCTTCACCTGGCGAGGGTTTGTCCCGGGGCATGTCCTGCTGCCCCTCGACCTGGTGGCGGAGTTCGGTCTCTGGAAGCCGGATCCCGATGTCCGCCGGTCGGTGTCAAACCGCGCCTTGTCTGATGTCATCGTCCAGTTCGTGCCCTGGGACACCGAGATCCGGCGTCATCTGGCGAACGGCGATGCGCCATGGGTCGATCGTTTTGCTGGCGAAGGCGCCCCGCTGTTCGCTAACCCGCAGGCCGCCATATTCTCTCCATTCACGTGGCCACGCCTGTTGTGGGGGGAACGTGGCTGGGCATTGTCTGTTTTCCTGCGTCTGTGGTGCGCTGGGCTCGGCGCCTCGTTCCTAGCTCGGACCTTGGGCGCCACCCGGCCTGCAGCTGGACTTTCTGGCGGTGTCTATCTCGCTTCCGCCTATTCCATCGGTTGGGCGATGCATCCCCTCGCCAACGTCACCGCATGTCTGCCCTGGCTGGCGGCAGGGTTGATACGGTTGACCCAGAACCCTTCCGCCAGGACCGTGGCTCTCACGATCTTGGCGGCGGCAGGCGCCACCGCTGGCGGCCATCCTGAGTCCTTGGCGATGGCGGTCATCGCGATCGCTGTGATGTTGCTCTGGCATACGCCGCGGGACTCTCGACGCCGTCTCGGCTGGTGTGCTGTAACGGCGGCGACCGGTTTCGCAACGTTGGCGGTTGTCACCGTTCCATTCCTCTACCTGGTGGGCGATAGCGAGGCCGCCCAGTGGCGCGCTCGACAGGAGCCTCATGCCTTCAGAGCCCCGGCGGTGGCCGCGCAGATACTACCTGGGTGGCTTGGCGGGCCGCTGGCTGATGAGCTCGATCTGTCGCGTCTCACCCCGGCTGAAGCTGGCTACCAGATGCGTACAGGCTCTTACCTCGGCGCTCTCGTGCTGCTGGCCCTTGGGCTCGCTGGCCGACAGTTGCCGGTCGCGCTCAGGAGGGGCGTTGCGATCGGTGGGGTTGCATTGTTCCTTTCGTGGTGCCCGCCGGTGGTCGAACAGATTGTGGGCCGGCTACCGCTGCTCGACCTCACCCTGCCGACCTACCGCGCTGTCGGCTTTGTACTCTTCGGATCCGCTGCCGCCGGTCCTGCTCTGCTGTTGGCGGCTGCTCGCCCACGCCCACGATTGGCGGCGGCGCTGGCGGCGGTGGGCGGCGGGCTGTTGCTCATCGGCGCGACGCCCGCCATCCCTGCGGCGCGGACGGTGATGGAGTCCGTCGCCCGCGCCGGCCTCGTCACCCTCGATACCCGAGGCTTGTTGCCTCACCCGGTTGCTGTCTACGAGCAGCGGCTGCCGACTTATCTCGACTTGGCCGCTACCACCGCCCGTCGACGCTTGGCACTGCCGGGCGTCACCTGGTTGCTCGCTGGTATCGCTTTGGCCTGTCGCGGCTCGAAAGCGCGTCTGCTGTTTGCCGCTGCTGCCCTCGGTGAACTGGTGGCTTTCGGGTGCGGTTACCTGCCGGCGGTACCAGCTGCTGAGCTGCCGCCCGCGCCGTCACCCCTCACCACCCTTCGTCGGCTCGACCCGGGCCAACAATTTCGCGTCATTGCCAGTCGTGGTGTGCTGCCGCCCAACCTCGGCACCTGGCTGAGCGTCCGTGACCCACGTTCTTACGTGGTGATCGAAAACGCAGAGGAGATGGCTCGGCTGCGGGCCATGGGTTACGTCACTACCGACCAGCGGAGTTTTCCGAGCGACCTCGAAGCCGACCAGTGGAAAGCCCTCGCTGAAGCCGGAGTCCGTTTCGCTCTGATGCGCCAACCGGTGCCCGACGCCCGTCTCCTCGCCGGCGGCCCAGCTCCGATCGTAGGTCTCTACGAACTGCCAGGGGCGCGTGCAACGCCACTGCCTGTCAATCGACCACCACGAGGCCTCGGTGCTGGCCTGGCGGTCTCCGCCGTTGCCGTCCTCTGCGGTCTGTTGTTGATGGTCACTGCGGCCCGTCAGCAAAGTCGACCTGATCCAGTCTCACCAGATGGTTAAACTATTTTCGTAATGCTCGACATCAAATCACTCCTGCGCCACCGTTTGCCCCTCGGCGTTCTCCAATGGTGGCGCCGACGCAAACTGCGCGACCTCATCGCCGCCTACGCGGAGATGCCTTGTTTTGCCGACCAGCCGATAGACCTGGGCTCGTTGCCACTGTTTCGCCGCGAAGCGTTCCCGCGCAGTGGGCCAGTGCCTTGGCTCGACCGTCCCGACGCTAGCGAGCGGGTCGCCGAGCGCCTCGCCAACGGTGAGCTCAGTGAACGCCAAAGCGCGTGGTGCGAACACTGGATCGAGCACGGCTATCTCCACCTCGAAGGCTTCTACGACCTCGAACTGGTCGATCGCGCCTGGCAAGCTGTGGACGACGCGGTGCGTAGCGGCGTCATCCCCCTCAGCCCTGATTTGATGACCGAGGGCGGCGACTACGAAGGACGCTTCCAAAACCTCCATAAGCACGTCCCCGAGCTCGCCGGCATCTTGCGTCATCCGCCTACCGTCGAGCTTGTTGCCTTGCTCCTCGGCCGCGATATTCATCCTTTCCAGACCATCGCCTTCTACCTCGGTAGCGAGCAGGCCGAGCACTCCGACTCCATCCACATGGCGACCTACCCGGAGGGGTATCTGGTCGGAGCCTGGACCGCCGCCGAAGACATCCACCCTGACTCAGGTCCCCTCGTCTACTACCCGGGTAGCCACCGCTTGCCTTATTTTCTCGGTGCCGACGTCGGCATTAGTCCACGGCAAGCCTTGATCGACTTTTACGGTGGCTACCACAACGTTTACGAGCCATTTGTACAAGACTTGATCCCTCGTTCCGACTTCGAACGCGTCGAGCATGTTCCGAAGAAGGGCGACCTTCTGTTGTGGCACGCCAACCTGCTCCACGGCGGCAGCCCGCGCCGCGACCCCGAGCCCTCCCGCCACTCCATCGTCAGCCACTACTTCGCCCGCGAGGTCGTCTGTTACCACGATCTGTCCGCATCGTTGGCGCCGCTCGACTGAGGGCAGTCTCGATCGAGTCGCGAAGTAGGCCCACCCTTCGGGACTCAGGCTGACTCGGGCATCGACCGTCCGATCTCCGATGAGTAGCGGGGCGTCAGCCATGGCACCTTAGAGTATACGGTGCGTTGGGGCCTCTGGCATCGCCGGGCCGATGAGAGCATGGCGAGTGTACAGGCGACACGGGGCCTTACCTTCGTTCGGTGGCAATCCTGTGACAGGATTAGTGGAGCCCTGGAGGATTGATATGCCCAAGCCGCCGCCATTTCTTCACGGCCTGGTCGCCGCCGTCACCCTGATTGTTCTGGTGACGGGATGTGGCGGCGAGGCGAAGCAGCTTACCACTGTCCGTCTAGTTGATCTGTTTGCCGATGCTGTTGTTGTCGACGCGGTCGAGTCGGTGGAGATCGAGCCAACGGTTCTGCGCTTTGATGGGACCTCGACCGTCCAAGATCCCAAGGAGCCTGAAGAGACTCTCGGCTGGGAAGCGGCCCACGAGGTGAGTGATCTAAAGATCGGGGACGGCCACTTGCTCGGCAAGATCAACAGCGACTTGGCTATCCTGACCTTGGCGCAGCCCGACGACCTCGCGCAGGGAGATCTCCTGCACGCCTTCGAGATCCGGCTCCGGTCCACCGTGGAGGTCAAACTGCACATGGTTCCGGCACGCCTGAAGCCGGAGATCAAGGACCCTGAGGATTGGAAGGATGAAACGCGGTGGCGGTATACCACCGTGGTTGAGGCTGGAGACGACTTCAAGACCTATACATTGACCAGTACTCACACCGCTCCGCCTCCGTCCCTCGGTCGGTCGAGTTTTGTCGTCGTGATTCTGGAAGACGCCGCGGGCGCAAAATTCGAGATGGAGTCGATACGCTTCATCACTCGGCGCGAAGAGCTCGCTAGGATACCGTCGGGCATCGGCTTCCACGGCCTGTCGGACGTTTACCGCGAGACGCTGGTCACCCGAGCGCCGGAAACGGTGCTCTATGAGGTCGACGTGCCACCGCGACCCTGGATGGAGGTTCACCTCGGAACCATTGATGACGGCCCGATTCGTTTTCGTGTTGATGTCCGCCAGGGAGAGGACCACACGCCGCTTCTGACCCAAACCTTGACCACGCCACGGCGTTGGGAAAAAGCCGCTGAGGAGAATGCGGCGCAGGACAAACGTTCCGAAGAGCTGGAGAAGGCTCTCGAGGAGATGGACAAGGCATACATGCACCTGCCGTCCACCGCTCAGCTGGAAGAGGCCAAAATTGATGCTGACGCCTTCGTCGGTCACGAGCTCGACTGGTACGACGCTTCGATTCGGGCGATGGATACCGAGGTGGGACGCCTGCTCGAAGGCCTCGAGAACCTTGGCCTCGAGGATGACGTGGTGATCGCTTTCACCTCCGATCACGGTGAAGAGTTTCTCGATCACGGTCGGCATTTCCACGGCAGCAGCACCTATGGCGAGCTTACCAATGTTCCGCTGGTGCTTCACTGGTCAGGAGTGGTGCCGGCAATGCGGGAGCTTTACGATTATGACCAGGATCCGCTCGACCAAGAGGACGTTGCTGCCGAGCACCCCGAAGTGGTCGAACGCCTGGCTGGACTGATCGCCGAATGGCAAACCGCGGCTTTGGCGGTGAAGCTATCGCCGGCCGAGGATGCGGAGATGGCCCCCGAGGAGCTCGAGAAGCTGCGCGCTCTCGGCTACATCAACTAATCCGCGGTCGAGACCTGGATCAAACGCAGCAATGATACGTATCATCGAATTGGAGACCTGGCCTCGGTGCGAGCACTTTCGCCTCTATAGTGGGCTCGCGTTTCCTCATGTCAATATCTGTGTTCAATTGGATGTCACGGAGCTATGGACCCACCGCGCCCGTGCCGACGCCTCGCCAACCGTCGTCTTGGTATATGTCATCACCAAGGCGGCAAACCGAGTACCCGAGATGCGACAGCGCATACGTGACGAACAGGTTGTGGAGCACGATGTGGTTCACCCCTCCGTCACCGTGCTCGGAGACAATGATCTTTTCGGGCTGGCCACCCTGACTTATGACGCCTGTTTCACAACGTTTGCGTCCAAAGCGGCTGCCGACCTGTCGGAGGCCAAGGAGGTCCCTTCGTTGAACGACTTTCCGAGCCAGCAAAAAGGTGAGCTGGTAAAGGACGATCTGTTATCGATCACCATCCTTCCCTGGATGGCGTTCACCAGTTTTGCGATCACTCGGAAAGCGGATGAGTGCATCCCGGTCCTGGCGTTTGGCAAGGTGCAACTCGTCGGAGACCGTTACCAGCTGCCATTCTTCGTTAACTTTCATCATGCGTTGGCTGATGGGTTACATATTGCGCGGTTCGTCAAATACATTGAGGAAGAAGCACGCGAATTTGCTGATCGTTTCGAATAGGTCTCGGAACGTCGAAGGACCCGAATTCTGTGCTCGATCGGGATGCGTCCACAGGCCGTACTGATAGGTGCCTGCCATCACTCGAGGCGTCGGCAGCTATACTCCGGAATCATGACCAACCCGCGCAAGGGCGGCTCCGAGCCTGCCTGCTGCCTCAAGATCCGGGGTGACGCCGACGCCCCGGTGCGCAATTTTTATCTCGAGGCCGGTGCGACCTACGTCGTCGGCTCGGCGACCGACGCCGAGATCCGATTGCCGGTCGCGGGGGTGTCGCGCCACCACGCGCGCCTCGAAATGCTCGAGGACGGCGGCGCGGTGATCGAAGACCTTGGCTCGCGCAACGGTACCTGGGTAGGGGAACGCCGTGTCCGGCGCGCGGCCGTTGCTGGCGGCGAGCGATTGTCTTTCGGCTCACTCCCCGCCGACCTTGTGGTGCTCGACCCGGCCCTGGCCGGGATTGCGATCACTGCGGGCCGGTCCATCGCCGGTCCGCGAATGCCGGATCGCTCCAACCCCTCGACCCTCGGCCTGTCGATCGAGGAGCGGCTGACCCGGAGTCTCGGGCCGCTGCTACGCCGTCGGTCGACGGGTGGCGTCGCTGTCGCCCAGGAGTTGGTCGCGGCCTGGCTTGCCGAGCTGCCGATCGAGCGCATGGAGATCCTGCGTGACCAGCCTGGAGACGAGGTGCTGGCGGCTGCTGGCGGCAGTGCGGTGGACCGTCCGGCCGACTCGGAGACCGCCCTCGGCGGTTGGAGATTTAGGTTCTGGGGGCCGATCGCGCCGCGGACGGCGCAACTGCGGCCGGTCTTGGAGCTGGCCGGGGAGTTGCTTTCGGTCGACGACGTTCGGCCGCGGGACGACGCGCCCGAAGCGGTCACGTTGCCGTCACCCGCGAGCCTTTCCCCTGACGTGCGCCGGCTCTATCGGCGGGTCGCTAGGGTCGCCCGTGGCGACGTGCCGATTTTGATCCGCGGCGAGTCGGGCTCCGGCAAGGAAGTGCTGGCGAGCTTCATCCATCGCGCTTCACCGCGACATCGCGGGCCGTTCCTAGCGCTCAACTGCGCGGCGCTGCCCAGGGATCTGCTGGAGGCCGATCTGTTCGGCATCGAGCGCGGTGTCGCCACCGGTGTCGACGCCCGCCAGGGCCTGCTGGAGCGAGCCACCGGCGGCACGCTGTTCCTCGACGAAATCGGCGACATGGCGCCCGAGACCCAGGCCAAGGTGTTGCGTGCGTTGGAGGAGCGCCAGGTCTACCGTGTTGGTGGGCACGCCGGAATCGAGGTTGATGTGCGGTTCGTCGCTGCAACCCACCGTGACCTCGAGCAGCGGGTCGAAGAGGGCTCTTTTCGCCAGGATCTTTACCATCGTCTGGCGGCCCACGTGGCGCGTATCCCGCCGCTGCGCGAGCGGCGGGAAGACGTCGCGCAGTTGGCAGGCCACTTCTTTTCCCGCCAGCTCGAGCGCGCTAGGGTTGCCAGTCCGGGGCTGACCCGCGGCGCCCTGGGCGCTTTGTGTGAGTATGCCTGGCCGGGGAACATCCGCGAGCTCAGCCTCGAGATCGCCCAGGCTGTTTTGCTGCTCGACCCCGGCGAGCCGCTAGGCATCGAGCACCTCTCGGAGCGCGTGCGATCGGCCCTCGATCTCGACGCGCCGCCGCCGCTCACCCTCGACGCCCACTTGCGCCGCGCCGAGCGCCAGGCGTTTGGCGCCGCCCTCGCTGCTGCCGGCAGTGATCTCGCCCGCGCCATCGACCAGCTCGGCGTCTCCCGCGCCACCTTCTACCGCAAGGTGAAGGAGCTGGGGCTGGCAACCGACTCGTAACCCGGTGGGGTTGGCTGGGCGCTCGAGACCGCGAGTGTGACCGGCTTGGGGCAACCGCAGTCTCACCGCTGAGACTGTGTCGGCCTGCCACCGGGCGTGAGTCTCGTTCCTGAGACTCTAAGGCCGCGAAGGTCCATTGAAATCAGCGCCTTACGGCTGGCAGGGTCTTTGCTTTATAGAGGCTTGACTGCCAATCAATGCGCCCCCGGCGCTGCGGCTGAGACCAACGAGCAGGCGTCGCCGCCGTATCGGTAGCGCTTGCATCAAGCCAGGAGTTAATCATGGAACAGACTGACGCGCCGATCCGCCGCCCCAAGAAGCGACTCCTCCGCAAGATTCTCTTGATCGCCTTGACCCTGACGGCGTTGGCGATCACTGTCGGCGCCACTTTCGTCGGCACCTATCGCCCGGCCTACCGGCCGGCGCCGGAGGTGACGATCCAACCCACCGCGGAACGGGTCGAGCGCGGGCGTTACTTGGTGGAGAACGTTACCGGGTGCATGCAATGCCACACCGATCGCGACTGGACGCTTTATGGTGGCCCGGCGAAGCGAAGCTCATGGTTGGGGGGTGGCGAAAGCCTGACTCCGGAGCAGGGTTTCCCCGGAACTCTGCGCTTGCCGAACCTCACCTCCGACGACGAGACCGGCCTCGGCCGCTGGAGCGACGGCGAGATCTTGCGCGCCCTGCGCGAGGGTGTCGACCGCCACGGCCGAGCGCTCTTTCCGATGATGCCCTACCATGTCTACCGACATCTCAGCGACCAGGATGCGACGGCGATCGTCGCCTACCTGCGAACCCTTGCACCGATCGAGAATCCGCAGCCCGCGACCAACGTCGCGTTCCCGGTGAGTTTTTTCATCAAGACCATACCGCAGCCCCTCGATGCGCCGGTCGAGAGCCTCGACTCGGCCGACACGGTGCGCCAAGGAGAGCTGCTGGCCAAAGTCGGCGGCTGTGAGTTCTGCCACACGCCGAGGAACGAACGGATGGAGCCGTTGCCTGGGATGGCATTTGCAGGCGGCCATGAGCTCGAAGGCGCATTCGGCAAAGTGCACTCGGCCAACCTGACGCCCCACGCCACCGGCCTGGGAGGGCGGTCACGCGACGAATTCATCGGCATCTTCAAGGCATTCGCCGGGGACGGCGGATCTGCGATCGATGTTGAGCCGCAGGACAACACGCCGATGCCCTGGTCCGACTTCGCGCGGATGACCGAGGACGACCTCGGGGCGATCTACGACTACCTACAAACCGTCGCGCCGGTCGAGAACTCAGTCGACTCCGGTCGACCCTTGGTCGACTCCGGTCGACCCTTGGTCGACTCCCGTCGACCCTTGGTCGACTCCGGTCGACCCTTGGTCGACTCCGGTCGACCCTTGGTCGACTCCGGTCGACTCCCGTCCACTCGGTCGACTCCGGTCGATCGGTTAGCCGAGGCCCGGGCGTCAAACGTTGACCCGGTCGCAGGCTCGCAGTAAATTCATCCCAGTTTCCGTAAAGCTTGACATGAAAAAGGATTCCAACACCCCCGCGGGCCCACCTCGCGAAGACGGCACCCGCACGCTGACTGAGCCCGGGCCGGGGTCGGCGCCGCCGCCTTCGTCGGATTCCCTCGATGGCGCCCGTTTCGTGCCTGGCACGGTGCTCGTCGGCCGCTACCGGATCGTCGGCCTGCTCGGCCGTGGCGGCATGGGTGAGGTCTATCGCGCCGAGGATCTGAAGCTCGGCGAGCCGGTGGCGCTCAAGTTCCTGCCTGCCGAGTTGTCGCTCGACGGTGCGGCCCTGGCGCGCTTCCACCGCGAGGTGCGGGTGGCGCGCAATATCGCCCACCGCAATGTCTGTCGGGTGTTCGATATCGGTGAGGCTGGCGGTCTGCACTTCCTGTCGATGGAGTACATCGACGGCGAAGACCTGTCGAGTCTCTTGAAGCGCATCGGTCGCCTGCCGCGGGACAAAGCGGTTGAGCTGGCGCGTCAGATCTGTGCCGGGCTGGGAGCGGCGCACGAGGGCGGAGTGCTGCACCGGGACATGAAGCCGGCCAACGTCATGGTGGACGGCCAGGGCAGAGCCAAGATCACCGACTTCGGCCTTGCCCAGGTGGTCGACGAGCTCAAAGACCAAGCCGCCTTCGCCGGTACTCCAGCTTACATGGCGCCGGAGCAGATTACGGCCGGCAAAGTGTCGGTCCAGACCGATCTCTATGCTCTCGGGCTGGTGCTCTATGAGATGTTCACCGGTCAGCGAGCATTCCGCAACGAGGACTGGCAGGTTCTAATGGCGCGCGGTGGGCATGGTGAGGCGAGTCGTCCGTCGAGCCATGTCGAAGGGCTCGACCCGGTGGTCGAGGCGGTGATCTTGCGTTGTCTGGAGGAGGACCCCGCGAGGCGCTTGTCGTCGGCGCTCGAAGTGTCGGCGGCGTTGCCTGGGGGGGACCCGCTGGCAGCGGCGCTGGCGGCCGGCGAGACGCCGTCACCTGAGATGGTGGCGGCGGCGCCAAAGAAGGGGGCGCTCGAGCCGCGGATCGCCCTTGCCTGTTTCGCTGGCTTGATAATATTGCTTGTGGCCTGGGTCCCGCTCGCTGAGCGTCTCAAGCTGGTCAGCCTCGTGCAGCTGGCCAAGTCGCCCGAAGTGCTCGCCGATCGCGCCGCGACGCTGGCCTCCGAGCTCGGCGGCGCGGGGATCGGGGACGGTGCTTACCGTCAGAATGGCTGGTGGGTCCGTCGCGGCTACTTGGACCATCTGCGCGCGACGAGCACAGCGTCGGAAGGATTGGAAGCCGTCAGGCAAGGGACGCCGCCTGTGATGACGTTCTGGTACCGCCAGAGCCCGAGCCCCCTGCACCCTTCATCAGGCTGGACTGCGAGTCCCGACAATCCACCTCTCGACGCTCCGGGAATGGCCAGGGTCGAGCTTGATCCCGACGGCAGACTGGTCGGCTGGCTGGCCGCCCCGCCCCTCGCCGAGGGCTCCGGTCCAGCGCCACCTTTGGCGATCTCCTGGCAGCGATTTTTCACCGAGGCGAGTCTCGATCTGCCCGCCTTCGAGACCACCGAGCCGCGCTGGCAGCTACCGTTGCCGACCGATCAGCGCCTGGCTTGGAAGGGCTCCTACAGCGAGCACCCCGAGCTCGAAATCCGGGTCGAAGCCGGATCCTTCCGCGGTTTGCCGGTTTATTTCGAGATCGCTGAGCAGTGGGACGGAGCCCGGGGCCGCATGGCTCCCAACCTCGGGAGCTTCGCCATTACCCTCTTTCGCTTCATTATTCCGATGTGGACCTTGACGTTGTTCGCCGGAGCGTGGTTGGCGCGTCGGCACGTGGCGAGTGGCCGGGCCGACCAGCGCGGAGCGGTCCGGCTATCGGCTTTGGTCTTCTCCTGTCAGCTTCTCGGCTGGGCTCTCGGTGCCCATCACAGCAGCTCGGCGGGCGAGTTCCAATCCTTTCAGAGGGCACTGAGTTTTGCCTTGCTTTGGGCAGCCTACTTCGGTGTGGTCTACCTGGCGCTCGAGCCCTTCCTGCGCCGCCGGTGGCCGGAAAGACTGATCGCCTGGAATCGGATACTGGCAGGTCGCTTTCGCGATCCCATGGTGGGGCGCGAAGTTCTGCTTGGTGGGCTTCTGGCAGCCGGCTTTGTGGTGATTCAGGGTGCTTCTATCTGGATCCT
>JAJCXQ010000755.1 GCA_029263355.1 Acidobacteriota bacterium
CAACCGCCAGGCCGATGGTGGTCAGAAATGAGCCCACACGCACCAACTGCCAGACGACCTTGTCGCGGGTCGCGCCCAGGGCCATACGGATACCGATCTCCCGTGTCCGCCGTTCCATGACAAAAGCCTTGACGCCGTAGACGCCGACCAGCGCCAGGAAGAGCGCCAGCATCCCGAGGACCGAGAACAGTTTGCCGCCCGCACGGACCAGCCACAGGAAAAGGCTCTCGTCGCGATGGTCGAGCATGGTCTTGAGAGCCAACACCGGTAACGCCGGATCGATGGCGCGAATCTCTTGGTGAATCGTCTCCAACAAAGCCGTCTGGTTGCCCGCATTAGGAGCGACCCGGACGTGGACGAACATGTTGGTCGAGTAGGACTGACCGAAAGGCACGTAGAGGTGGGGCGACGGATTCTGGTCCCAGAACTGGTGCCGCAACCCGGGCACGATGCCGACAACTTCCATCACCAGAGGCTCGCCGCCTGGGTTTGGGTTGGCGATCTGGACGTGCTGGCCAAGGGGAGTGGCGTCCGGGAAAAGCTGGTCCGCCAGCGGCTCGTCGATGATCGCCACCAGGGTGCCAGAGCCCGGAGTGCCCGAGTCGACTGCCGCCTCCGTCGCGGTGAAGCCCCGCCCCTGTAGCAACGGCAACCGTAACGACTCGAAGTAGTCGTCGCCGACGATGTAGTGGTGCGAGACGACGGCGGCGTCAGGATCCTCGGGGCCGGCGATCTGAACCCTGCGGGTTATGGTCACCGATCCGAACGGTACGATCGATGACAAGGCCGCGTTTTCGACCTCGGGCAGCGAGCGCACCCGTTCCATCACCTGGCGATAAATTTCGCGGGTGCGCGGCTCGTCGTGACCGAGAAGGCTTGGATCGAGCTCCACCAGGAGACTCGAGTCGAGGCTGAAGCCCGGGGTCGTGCGGGCGGCGGCGAGGGCGCCGCGAATGAACAGACCACCCGCGGTCAGCAGGACCAGGGATAGGGCAACTTGGCCGATGATGAGCAGGTTCCTTGGGGCCAGGAGGGTGGGTCCTCGGCCGCTGCCCAGGCCACGATCGCCAACACCCTCTTTGAGCCCCGCCAACAGATCGCCGCCGGTCAACTTCCAGGCGGGGCCCAAGCCGAAGAACAGGGTGGCGAGAACACACGTCGTCGCGGTCGCCAGGATCACCCAAAGGTCCGGGCGAACATCGAGGACGAGGGTGATTCCGAGTGGCAGCAGAGTCAGGAAGGACGACATCAACCACTTGGTCCCCCAATAGGCCAGGACCAGGCCCGCGGCGCCGCCGACGAACGCCAAGAGCAGGCTTTCGGTCAGCAGCTGTCGCAGCAGCCGCGACCTGCCGACCCCTAGCGACAGACGGATGGCCATCTCGCTGCGGCGGCTGGCGCCGCGTGCCAGGAACATGTTGGCCAGGTTGAGGCAGGCGATGAGCAGCACCACGCTACTCATTGCGGTCAGCAAAACCGCGGGGGCGGCGAGGGGATTGTCGCGCTGGGGGGCGGTTGAGATCCCCAGCCGCGGCAACGGCGCCACCACCAACGTCTGACGATCGCCTTCGGCGGACGGGTAGGCCGTCTCGAGGCGATCGGCCAGGGTCTGAAGAGCCGTCTCGACGTCACTCGTCGAAAGGCTTTCCTGGCGACGACCGAAGAGCATCAATGCGTTGGACTGCCGGTCTGCCAAGGAGGTGGGTGTGCCGCCACCCGGGGCGCCGGCGACACGTTCGTAAAGGCCGAGGGGCAGCCACAGCTCGGGTGAGAAGATTGCCGTCGAGCCGGTGAAGCCTTCGGCGGCGACGCCTACGACGTTGACCAACTGCCCGTTGACGCGCAAGGTAGAGCCGAGGATGTTCGGATCCATGCCGCGGCGGACCCAGAAGTCGTAACTCAGTACCGCCACCGGTACGTTACTACCGGGCCTCTCTTCTGCCGCCTCGAAGCTGCGCCCGCGCCCAACCGGCACCCCGTAGGTGTCGAAATAGTTGGTCGACACCAGTCCTGCCATGACTCGCCGGGTGACGTCACCTTCGGCGATTCCTACGATAGAGATGGTATGGGCCGCCAGGTCGGTGAAGACCGGATTCTGGTCGCGAATGTCGAGATACTCGGGATAGGAGAACGACCTGTAGGAGTCGGGTTGTTCGATGTTCTGGCTGTAGACGCCGAGCAGCTCGTCGGGCTTTTCGACCATCACCTGGCGCACCAGGAGCATGTTGATCACACTGAACATCGCCGAGTTGGCGCCGATGCCGAGAGCGAGGACCACAACTGCGATCGCTGTGAATCCAGGGTTGCGAGTCAGTGAACGCCAGGCATACCGTGTGTCGCGCCAGAAGTCCTCGAACATCATGCGTCTCCTTGTCTGTTGCTCACCCCAGCGTCCACGCTTGGCGAGGTTCTTGCGGGTGGCTTCGTAGTCTCCAAACTGCCGCAACGCCTCACTCTGAGCGTCCTGTGGCGAAAGTCCGTCGCGCTCCAACTCCTCAGCCCGCAGGTCGAGATGAAAACGTAACTCCTCGTCAACCTCACGGCGGATCTCGCTGCGGGTGCGCCAAGGGAAGCGGAATCGCAGGGGTACGCCCCGTACTCGCCGCATCGTTCTCTACCCCGATGCCGTTTCGAGAACTGTGAAAACGGCCCGGGCATAACGCTGCCAGGTGGCGGACTCTTCGGTCAGTTGGTGTCGCCCCTTGGGGGTGATCTCGTAATACTTCGCACGCCGGTTATTGTCCGAAAGGCCCCACTCGCTGATCACCAGGCCGCGGTGCTCCAGGCGATGAAGCGCCTGGTACAGCGCCGCGTCTTCGATCCCCAGGTCGCCGTCGGTTCGGCTCCTGATCCAGGCCGAGATTCCGTACCCATGATGAGGACCCTGGGTCAGGGTCTTGAGGATCAAGATGTCCACGGTTCCCTGGATGAGTTTGAGGCTGCTGTGATGCGTCGCCAACTGTAGTTCTCCCGAGTGGTTCTCCCGAGTCGTTCCCCTTAGATGGTGAGGGGAATGATTATCGATACGGAAAGTGGCGGACAAAGGTTGCGCACGGAGCACCGTGGTAGCCTGCCGGCGTCGGTGGTTATGCCGCTGACCAACGGATCACGCCAACGCTGCCGAGCCTCTCTTCATGCCGGAAGCCCACACCGATCGCATCGCAAGACGATTCCGTGACTGCACTCTGCCGTTCGAGGAGTGGACGCACGAGGCTCATCTGCGGGTCGGCTTGTGGCATTTGCTGCGCTACTCTCCGACAGATACGTTGACCGAGCTCCGCGCCGGCATCCGAAAGTTCAACACCGCCGTCGGCATTGTCAACAGCGACACTTCCGG
>JAJCXQ010000756.1 GCA_029263355.1 Acidobacteriota bacterium
ATCAGCCGCCTCGAGCTCGAACAGCGCCGTCAATACGCGCTGGGGGCGAGGCTCGACATTGACGCGGTCGAAGCGGAGCTCGAGCACTTGGGATTTCGGCGCGAGGAGGTGGCCAAACTTTTCGATGCCCCAGACTGGCACCCGCAGATGACACTGCGTGCGCCGATGGCCGGCGCGGTCCTCGATCTCGAGGTTGAGACCCACGGTTGGGTGGAGCGCTACCAGCCGCTCTTGGTGCTCGGTGACCCGGCGCGTCTCGAGCTCGAGCTGCAGATGCCACCCGACCAGGCCGACCGGGCCGCGCCGGGCGACGTCGTCGAATTCGGTCCCGTGGGCCGGCCGGGGCAAACAGGCCGGGCGCGGATCATCACCCGCGTTCCGCGGGTCGACCCGACGACCCGCACCGTGACCCTGCGTGCCGAGATCACCGAGGGCCTGGCGCTCACCTTGCCGGGCGTTTTCGTCGAGGGGACGCTGATTCGCGGTGAAGTCTCGGCGGCACCGTCGGTGCCTGAGTCGGCGGTGATTCGTATCGGCGCCGAGGATCACGTCTTCGTTCACGCCGGCGCCTCGACTTACGAAGCACGGCCGGTGCACGTCGGGCGCTTCAATGGCAGCCGTTACGAAATCCTGGCGGGCGTCGCAGTCGGCGAGGAGGTTGCAGTCGCCGGGGTCTTCCTCCTGAAATCGGCACTGCTGCGCCAAGCAGACGGAAACTAGGGAGAGATTCATGGAACGACTAGTCAACCTATCGCTGCGTCATCGTCTGGTGGTGATGTTGTTAGCGCTACTCCTCGTCTTCGGCGGCGTCCGCGCCTTCCTGAGCCTACCGATCGACGCCTTTCCCGACGTCACCAACATCCAAGTCACGGTCATCTCCCAGGCGCCGACGCTGTCGCCGCTCGAGATCGAGCAACTGGTGACTTATCCCATCGAGCAGGCCTGTGCCGGCCTGCCGCACTCCACCGAAGTTCGCTCGCTGTCGAAATTTGGCCTCTCAATGGTGACGGTGGTCTTCGAAGACGGTACCGATGTCTACTTCGCCCGTCAGTTGGTGATGGAGCGCATGCTCTCCGCCCGGGCAGAGCTTCCGAAGGGCGCCCAGTCGAGTCTTGGTCCGATCTCCACCGGCCTTGGAGAGGTCTTCCAGTACACCCTGGAAAGCGAGACGCTCGACTTGATGGAGCTGCGCAGCCTCCAGGACTGGGTTCTGCGCCCGATCCTGCGCACGGTGCCCGGCACCGCCGGCGTCGACAGCTTCGGCGGCTTCGTGCGCCAGTACCAGGTGATCGTCGACCCAACGGCCTTGAGACGCTACAACCTCACCCTCGAAGACCTCGCAGACGCTGTCGCTGCCAACAACGGAGTGGTCGGCGGCGCCTACGTCGAACGAGGCGGCGAGCAGTTCGTGGTGCGCGGAGACGGCTGGGTGCGCGGCCTCGAGGACCTCGGCGAGACCGTCGTGGCCTACCGCGATTCGGTGCCGGTTCTCCTGCACCAGGTGGCCGAGGCTGCGATCGGTTCCGAGATCCGCCAGGGCGCTATCAGTCGCGACGGCCAGGGCGAGACGGTCGCCGGCATCGTGTTGATGCTGCGCGGCGCCTCGGGGCGCGACGTGATCGCCGGAATTCGCGAGAAGCTGGAGGTGGCCAAGGCGAGCCTGCCCGATGGCGTCGAGATTGTGCCGTTCTACGACCGTAGCGAGCTAGTGCAGACGGCGCTGGGAACGGTCAAGAACGCGTTGCTACAGGGCGCGGTCTTGGTCTTGCTGGTCCTGCTTTTCTTCATGGGACACGCGCGCTCGGCACTGCTGGTGGCGCTGCAGCTGCCGATGGCGGCGCTCGCTACCTTCCTGGCGATGGAACTGGTGGGCCTGTCAGCAAACCTGATGACGCTGTCGGGTATCGCGATCGCCATCGGCATGCTCGGCGACGGCGCCATCGTATTGGTGGAGAACACCGTTCGGCTGCTCAGCGACAAGAGTGACGATCCGCACACCCGCTTAGCCATGGTGCGCCAGTCGGCGGCCGAGGTGGCCCGACCCATCTTTTTCGGCGTGGCGGTGATCATCGTCGTTTTCCTTCCCATCGCGTCGCTCCAGGGTATGGAAGGCAAGATGTTCGCGCCCCTGGCCTACACCATCTCGATCGCCATGGGTTGTGCGCTGCTGCTGTCGATGACCCTGATGCCGGCTCTGTCATCGCTCTTGTTGCGGCGGGTACCGATCTTCAAGACCGGGCGCTTTCGCCATCCAGCTGACTATGTGCGCCAGATCTACCGGCCACAGCTGCGCTGGGCGCTCGACCATCCCCGCTGGGTGGCCGGCGTGGCGCTGGCGCTGCTGTTGGTGGCGGCGCTCATCTTCCCGACCCTCGGCACCGAGTTTCTGCCGTCGATGGACGAGGGATCGATCGTCGTGCAGCCGTTCCAGCTGCCGTCGGTATCGCTACCCCAGGCCCTCGACACGGTACGCAAGATCGAGGCGGCGCTGATGGAGCTGCCGGAGGTCGTTCACGTGGTCAGTCGCACCGGCCGGTCGGACATCTCGTCCGATCCCATGGGCGTCGGTGAGAGTGACGTCTACGTGATCCTGAAGCCGAGGTCCGATTGGACAACCGCGGCGACCAAGCCAGGGCTGGTGGCGGCGATTCGCGCCCGGATGGCCGAGATCCCGGGGGTCGAGTTCGGCTATACCCAGCCGATTCAGATGCGGGTCGACGAGTTGCTCTCGGGGGTCAAATCTCAGATCGCGGTCAAGATTTTCGGCGACGACCTCGGCCAGCTCGCCGAACTCGGCGTCCAGGCGGCGGATCTCCTACGCCAGATCGACGGCGCCGTCGATGTCAAGGTCGAGGCGGTCGAGGGTCTGGGCTACCTCGAGATCCGCCTCCACCGCCGCCGTCTGGCGCGCCTGGGGATCAGCGTCGCCCAGGTGCAGGGGCTGATCGAGACCGCCATGGGCGGTCGGGTAGTGACCACGGTGCCCGAAGGGGATCGGCGCACCGACATCGTGGTCCGCCTGCCCGAGAGCTTCACCTCGAAGGTCGAAAACCTGCGTGGTCTGCCTTTGGTAACCCCCAGCGGCGAGCGGGTTCTGCTTTCCGAGGTGGCCACTATCGAGCTCGGCGAAGGGCCGGCGCAGATCTCGCGCGAGGACGGCAAGCGGAGAATCGTGACTGAGCTCAACGTCGTCGGCCGTGACATCGGTGGCTTTGTGGCCGAGGCCCGTACTCTCCTCGAGAACGAGATGACGCTGCCGGTGGGCTACTTTACGACATGGGGCGGCCAGTTCGAACAGCAGCAGCGCGCCATGGCGCGGCTCCGGGTGATGGTGCCATTAGCCATGCTCCTAATCTTCATCCTGCTCTACATCAACTTCCATTCAGTGCGACCCGTGGTTCTGATCCTGGTCAACATACCGCTGGCGCTGGTGGGCGGTGTGATCGCCCTCAAGTTGTTCGGCCTCTACCTCTCGGTCTCCGCGGCGGTGGGTTTCATCGCTCTCTTCGGTATCGCGATTCTCAACGGCCTGGTGATGATCGAATTTTTCACCAAGCTCGAGGCTGATGGGCGGAGCCGACGGGAGGCGATCCTCCAGGGGGCCGAGTTGCGCCTGCGGCCGGTGTTGATGACCGCCGCCACTACAGCCCTGGGACTCATGCCGCTGGTATGGGCCACCGGCGTTGGCTCGCAGGTGCAGCGCCCGCTGGCGGTGGTGGTCGTCGCTGGGGTGGTCACGTCGACGCTCCTGACGTTGATGGTGCTGCCGGTGCTCTACCAACGTTTCGGTGGCCCTCGGGCGGAGCGAGCGCAAGTACAAGAGGCTGCAGTCTCTGAGGCCGAGGCGTCTGACCAACGCCGTGTCGCCTGACAATTGGAATTGTCAAATGAACCGCCAACACCCCCGGAGGATCACTAGCAGCTCATCCAGTTAGGGGGGAGTGCGGAGCACTTTCACCACAGGGTGACTAGTGGGGCTTCATCCGCCGTTGCCAGACTTGAACCCTCTATGCCGTGACGCGGCATGTCGCCGCGTGTGCCGCGCCGCAGCGTCATCACCGATTGACGCCCCGCGGCATGAATTACAGGCCACTATATTGAGACTCGTTAACCATCTATCTTCGTATGTTTCCAGCTATTTCGGCTCTATGCCGCATTACGGCAAGAAAGTCCTTGACAGCTTTGCCGCGCTGCGGTAATTTAGTGCTGTTGACGCCGCGGTACGGCAATTCGCGGCGAGCTGGAAGGCTCTGAGAGACTGCGAGCCTCCGCACTTTGAACTAGCTCTCAGTGAGAGCGTTACTGGTCGAGCGCCAGGGGGTAAGCATGATTCGAATCATCAAACGGTATGAGAGCCGTAAGCTTTACGATACAGAAGAGAGCCGCTACGTCGCCCTCGAAGACATCGCCAAGTGGGTGAGGGTTGGCCAAGAGGTCAAGGTTATCGACAACGCGACGTCAGGGGACGTCACGGCGCAGATCCTGACCCAGATCATCCTCGACGAAGGTAAACGTGGGACCTCGTTCTTGCCGTCAGAATTGCTCCATGACTTGGTGCGTGCCGGTGAGAAGGCGGTCGCGACCGGTGTTGAGCGGGTGCAGGGTAAGGTTGATCGGTTGGTCCAGGCGTCGATGGATCGGCTGGCGCCGGTGCGTCAGGCGCGAGAAGAGATGGGGCATCTACGCGATCGTCTCGGCGAGCTCGAGCAAACGTTGAGTAGTCTGGAAGACGAGACTGGGTCGGCACCGGTGGCCCCTGCGCCGCGCAAGCCAGCGGCTACTAAGCCGGTGGCCAACAAGGCTTCGAGCGCCAAACCTGCCGCCCGCAAACCGGCGGCTCGTAAGACGGCAGTGCGCAAGCCGGCTGCGGCCAAGACTGTCGCCCAAAAGGCTACTGTCAAAAAGGCCACTGCCAAGAAAGCCACTGTCAAAAAGGCTGCCGTCAAAGAGGCTGCCGTCAAAGAGACCGCTGTCAAGAAGACCGCAGAGACCGAGGCCGCTAACTAAGCAAGGTTAGAACTGTAAACAATCAGCCCTCTGAGTGGCTGTTCGGAGAATAGAACCATGAACACCGAGATGAAAGAAACTGGCGACGGCAGAGCCCCGTGGGCTCCGGTGCTGAACCTGGGACGTGAGATGCGAGGTGTCGGTCGCAACATGTGGCTGGCCGGCCTGGGCGCGATCGATAGTGTCGAAGAGCGCAGCAAGGGCCTGTTCTCGGATCTCGTCGGTCGCGGGCAGAAGTTTGAAAAACGCGAGCGGCCTATCCTGGGCGCCAGGGTCAGTAAGTTGACCGCTCGGGTCGACGCGATGCGTCACCGGGTGGAGCGGGAAGTCGGATCGACCTTGGGTGGAACGTTGCAGCGTTTCGGAGCTCCCGATCGTGGCGAGGTCCATCAGTTGATCGATCGCATCGAGAAGCTCACCCAGGAAGTTGAGGGTTTAAAAACCCGAGCCGTGTCGTAATCGACCTCGATTCATCCACTCATCATTCAAAGATAGGACAAAATCATGAGCGACAAAAAAGATTTCCAAGCTGACGTCAAAGACAGCGCCAACAAGATTTGGCTCGCGGGCCTCGGAGCCCTTGCGGCAGCCGAGGAGGAAGGCTCCAAGCTCTTCAAGAATCTCGTCGAGCGCGGCGAGAGCCTTGAGAACCGTGGACGAGAGCGTTACGTCGAGGTCAAAGACACGGTCAAAGACACCGTTGATAACGCAACCGATGAAGCCAAGCAGCGGGTGGGGGGGACTTGGGACAAGGTCGAAGAGCGCGTCGACGACGCGGTGACCGCGGCCCTCGGCCGCCTAGGCGTTCCCAGTCGCGACGAGATCGCGACCCTGACCCGCCGGGTAGAGGAGCTGACCGCGGTGGTCGAGCAGTTGAAGCCGGCCAAAAAGTCGCCTAGAGCGAGTGCCAAGACGGCCGCCAAATCAACGGCCAACTAACCTCGCGAGGAGCCAGCGATGCGCAATCTTTCCCAATCTGGCGCGCTGGCTCCTCCGATCGGGCTCGCGCTCGCCGGCGGAGCTCCCGGCGGCGCGATTTATGAAATCGGAGCCATGCGAGCCCTCGACGAGGCGATCGATGGATTTGATTTGACGCAGTGCGGTGTTTTCGTCGGGGTTAGTGCTGGAGCTTTTCTGACCGCGTGCCTGGCCAACGGCCTGCGTACTGACCAGCAAGTTCGAGCCATCGTCAAGCGTGAGCCGGATGAACATCCTTTCCGGCCCGAGATCTTCTTCAAGCCGGCAGTCAAGGAAATCGCCAAACGGGTCCTGCAGGCGCCGGGCCTTCTGGGGGGCGCACTCGCTGCCTATGTGACGCGGAAAGAAAAGCGCCTGGTTGATTCTTTGACCGTTCTCGGGCGAAGTCTGCCGGTTGGCATTTTCGACAACGATCCGGTTCGCGACTACGTCGCCCGCATCTTCTCGATCAAAGGCCGAACCGATGATTTTCAGCAGCTGGCGGGTAAGTTGACCGTCGTCACCACCGACCTCGAGTCCGGTGAGTCGATGCGTTTCGGCTATCTGGGATGGCCCCACGCCCCGATATCGGTCGCAGTTCAGGCCTCTACCGCGTTGCCGGGGCTCTATCCGCCGGTCGAGATCAACGGTCGGCATTATGTGGATGGCATCCTGCTCAAGACCATGCATGCATCCGTCGCCCTGGAGGCCGGGGCAGAATTGGTGTTCTGTATCAATCCGTTGGTGCCCGTCGACACCCGGAGTGCGGTCCAACAGAATCTCCTGCGGCGAGCGCCGGTCTCACGACGGGGGCTGCCGGCGGTTTTGTCGCAAGCCGTACGTACCATGATCCACTCGCGAATGAGTTTGGGATTGCGCGCCTACGACAATATTTATCCCAATGCTGATGTGCTTTTGATCGAGCCTCCGCGGGACGATTACGAAGACTTCTTTTCCAATATCTTCAGCTTTTCGTCACGGCGGGCGGTGGTCGAACATGCCTTCGATGCGACCCGCCGCAGCCTGTTGGCGCGGCGTGAGTCGATCGAGCCGATGCTTGTCAGACATGGCCTACGCTTGAATGTCGACTTTCTGCATGACGAGCATTCAGATGTCTGGACCAGTGTCGGATTGCCAGAGTTCTCTCGCCAGGAGACGGCTGACGAGGAGCGCGATATGATGTCTGAGATGAAGCCTGAGGGGGCAGATTTTGATTTGCGACGCGATCTCGAGATGATATTGGAGCGAGTCGAGAAACTAGCGGTCGAGAAGAGGGTAGAGCTTTCACATTCGCCATGATCCGAGGTCAGCTTAGGGGAGAGGTGCGAGCGACGATCTGTGTATCGTTGGCGCTTCTCTGCATGCTTGTTGGTTTGCCTGTGAAGGCGAGCGAGCGGGTCGGTTCGACGTGGTGGATCCAGCAAGAGGCGATCGATCCGGCTCACGTTGCGGAGTATGAGCAGACTTGCCGCGAATTCTTGAAAGCCGTCAGTTCTACGGTGCCTTCCGAGATTTATGCCTTACGGGGTAAGAACTCGGTGTACACCTATTTGGCGACAGGGCCGGAAGCGGCTCTGGCGACTCTTCAGCGATTAGGCCGGGATCGAGCGCAAGGACTCGCGCGGCGTGGCTTGATCGTGCCACAGACGCATCGGGATTGGACGGTTGTCGAGTTGGGCGACGTGTCGTACCCGCCGTCCGGTGGCAAAGACGATCTGATCTTCTACCGCCTGACGTTCCTCTATCCGAACCCAGCGACGGAGGTTGGAATGGGTCTCGGGGACGGCTCGGATCGTGGCGATGACGTGCAGCGAGCCGTCCAACGGGTGGCTGATCGCAACCTCGAGCTGAGCGGTGGACTCACGGCTTTCAGCTCGTCTCCGGCCAGTCGCCCGGAGTTTTTCGTCGTCGGCGAAGGAGTTCCTGTGCGTGACCAATTCGTGGCGTTGGGAGAGTTGCAAAGCGTGTTTCTCGACTTCGAGAGCGCTGATTCCGATGACGATGACAGCGTCAGGGTTGTGGTGATCGAGGGCGTGGCCTATCCGCAGCTTTCGTTTCCTGACGGGCGCAGTTTGGCGCAGGCGATGTGGCCTTCTGACCGAAAGCAAAGCGAGTCCCATGTCGCCTCGGCGGCGCGCAGCCAACAGCCTGAGGCCGAGCCGGAAGGAAGTGCAGCCCGCGACTCGGTCGCCGAACCCGTACCGAATGCGAACGGGTCGCTGGAAACCTCTTCAGATTCGATGGAGGGAGGTTCTTTGGCGGCCGACGCCGATCGTCAGGACGTGGCTAGAATCGTACCGCGCGAGCCATTCCCGTTACCTTCACAAGAGCCTGTGCGCCCGGCCTGGCGTTCCGAATCGATCGGACAGCCAAGCGGGGTTGTACCTTTGGAACCCCTGCCCCGAGAGCCGATGGAAGAAGACCCGGTCGGCGCGGTGGCCACCAGGGCTCCTATTGCCGAGGGTTCGGTCACAGGGGAGCCGACCGAAGGTGTGCCGACTGCAGACGCAACCACCGGCCTGAGCTTCGAAGAGATCGAAACGTTGCTCTATGGTTGGGCGCAGGCTTGGTCCCAGCAGCAAGTTGATGCCTATCTGCTCTATTATTCGAGCCAGTTTCAGCCGCCGGAAGGACGAGACCGCGAACAGTGGGCAAGTCGAAGACGGTCTCGGGTCTCGAACCCCAATTACATTTCAGTCACCCTCGAAGCTCTACGCATCGGATCTAGGGCGCCCGGGACCGCTCATGCCGAGTTCGTCCAAGCCTACCGATCGGATAGCTATCAAGACACTGTCGTCAAGCGACTCGACCTAGTACAAGAGGATGGTTCTTGGAGAATCCTCACGGAGAAGGTCGTCTCCGATTTCACCCTCGATTGATCGGTTTACCAGCGATTGAACGGCGCCACTCGAGTAGTCACCCTTTGAGTCGAGGGCGCTCTTCGAGGATCACCACGTTCGGGCTTGTTGGATCAAGGCCGAAGCTTCGTTACTCGGCAAGGGTTGCGAGAATAGAAAACCCTGCGCCTGGGTGACGCCGAGTTGGCGAAGTTGTGCGAGCTGTTGGGACGTTTCGACGCCCTCTGCCACGACTTCGAGACCGAGGCGATCACCGAGGGCGAAGGCGGCGCTGACGACTTCGCTGTCTTGACCTCCTGGCTTCATGCGCGCCACGAAGGAACGGTCGATTTTCAAGGTATCGATCGGTGATCGGTAGAGCTCTTGTAACGACGTGTAGCCCCGGCCGAAACTGTCGATGAGGATCCGAAATCCTTTTCGCCGCAATTGCCATAGGATCGCCATGGTCTCTGGGGCATCCACCAGCAAGCTCTCCTTGAGCTCGAATGCGATCGCGCTCGGTGGGGCGCCGGTGTCTTCGACGATCGTCTTGAGATCGGTGAGAAAGTCAGTTGCGGTGAGTTGTTTGCCCGAGATATTGATCGTGACTTTGAGCTCTGCATGTTGAGGAAACCTGCGCCGCCAATCGACCACTTGACGAAAGGCACGATCGAAGATCCAGCGGCCGAGGGGCAAGATCAGGCCAGTGGCCTCGCTGGCAGGAATCAACTCGTCTGGCCCCAGGAGACCGCGGTCGGGATGCCGCCACCGGACCAGCGCCTCGAAGGCGATGATGCGGCCGGTCTCGAGGGAGATGATGGGTTGGTAGTGGAGGATTTGCTGCTCGTTTTCGATCGCCAAGACGAGATCGGACTCCAAGCGTTTGCGTTCCGCATCGCCGCGCTGCATCTCTTCGTCGAAGATCTCATAACAACTTCGCCCTTTGGCTTTGGCCCGGTACATGGCGATGTCGGCATCCCGGATCAGTTCATCCGCACGTTCGTATTTGGAGGAGCTGACAACCAGGCCGACGCTGCCGGTCACCTCGATCTTTTTCCCCTGTAGGTCGACGGGCTGGTTCAGCATACCGAGGACTCGTTCAGCGGACCGAGAGACGTCGGCGACGCTCTTGACATCTTCGAGAATCAAGGTGAATTCGTCACCTGCCAACCGGGCAGCAGTGTCCCCCGGTTCGAGGCAGCTCTCGAGTCTGCGAGCGGTCTCGATCAGCAGCCGGTCACCGGCTTCGTGGCCAAGGGTGTCGTTGATTTCTTTGAACCGATCGAGATCGATGAAGAACAGACAAAAGTGATAGTCGGTGTGACGTTTCGAGCGTGCCAGATTGCCCTCCAGGCGCTCGATCATGAGGGTTCGGTTGGGGAGGCCGGTCAAGGCATCGTGAAAGGCGTCGTGGAAGAGTTTACGCTCGGCCTGTTTACGAGCGCTGATGTCGCTGTAGAGACCGAAGGCGCCAGTCCGCCCTTCTGCCAGCTCGATGGGATAACCCAGGATGGCCACGTCCACCGCGGAACCGTCTTTTCGCTGCCGGACCGATTCATGGTCGACCGCTCGCCGTTCGTAGACCAAGTCAGACAGTTGGGTGGCCTCTTTGTGGAGCTCTTTGGGAACAATTCTCTCGGTCAATAGGCTGCCAGTGAGCTCCACGACGCTGAATTGAAACAACCGCACGAAACTGCGGTTGGCATCGACGACCCGATCCTTGTCGTCAAGGATCACGATGCCATCGGGCGAGTTGTGGAACAGCTGCTGGAAAAGGGCTCGCTCGCGCTGTAACGCGGCTTCGATCCGCCGCCGGTCGGTCACATCGCGGGAAGTGACCACGATGCCGCCAACCACCGGATTCTGAGTCATGTTGTTGCACACCGACTCGAAGTGACACCAATGTGAATCGTGGTGACGGAGTCGCAGCTGACTGGTTGCCGTTGAACCTGTGGTTTGCAGCGTCTGGCTCAGAGTCTCGTTGAAGTCTGTGCGATCGGCTTCGTGCAAGAGTTGGTAAAAGTCCCGTCCGACCAGGGTGGCAGCGTTCCTTCCCAGTAGACGATCACTGGACAAGCTTTGGTACAGGATAGTGCCCTCGAGATCGAGGATCGAAATCATGTCGGAGGCGTTCTCGAGTAGGGCTCGGAAATACTCCTCACGGTAGCGCAGGCTCTCCTCGGCGTTGCGCTGTTCGGTGATGTCTTGAAGCACGCCGATTGATCCGGACCCTGTGCCATCGGCAAACGGCATGGGAGCAGCGGTCAACTTGACCCAAATCGAGGCTCCGCTTTTGGTTTCCAGCGGCAACGTGTACTCTTCCGATCGGGTTTCCGAGCCCAACAACGTTTGGCCAGGAAGTCGATCTCGCACGGTCGGTGAGACCAGGATGTCATCAGCGTCGGCGCCGATCAGCTCGTCGGCAGAGAACCCTGTGATGCGGCTCATGCGGCTGTTGGCAAGCTGGATACGCCCTCCCGGATCAACCTGGAACACGCCCTCGCGCATGGTCTCTAGCAGAGTGCGGAAACGACGCTGGTTGACGGAAGCGACGTTGGCGTCTTGACGGCGCCGAGCCAGGTTACGTTGCCCGATGGCGAGCCTTAGGCGCAGACTGGCAGGGGTGATCGGCGGGACAAGAATATCGTCAGCCCCGGCGGCGAGGGTCTCGCGGATCAGCTCCGGCGTTTCGGCGCTCGGCAGCGCCAAGACGAAAGGCTGGCCCACGTCTGGTGATGTGGCCTCGGCCGAGCTCCGAATGTCGCGGATCAGCTGCAGGGCAGCGTCGGAGTCGGGCTCGAGAGCGATGAGCGCAATTGCGACGGAGCGCTCGGCCAAGACCGCACGCGCACCAGCAAAGTCCTCACTAGACGTGATGTCGTGATGACGCTTCAGAAAGAAGTCTTCGAGCTGGCGGCGCGACGCGGTGTCCGCGACAGCGATCAAGACTCGCATAACGTGGCGATCTTCGAGACTAGCTAGGTAACCTGTTTCTCACCGAGTTTTGGGAAACAGGGAATGTATCATGTCGCCCGTCGATTCACTCCCGTTTATTTAGACCCGCGACCAATCCGACCACCAGCAGTAGGGCCCAAATCGGCCACGGGCTGCCGGTGGACGCTAGGATTGCCCCCGCCACCAGGCTGAAGCCGCCAAAGATCGTGCCACGGACGCCAGCGAGAGGGTTCTCGTTGCGATGTTTGGTGGATCGCTCGATGAGCTTGAGTCCCTGACTGATGAGTGTCGGCGCCTTGACCATTGCGTCGATGAGCTCGGGGGCGCCGCGCAGGCTCTCACGGACCAAGCGCAGCGGATTGAATCGATCCAGGATCATGCTCTTGATATGTGCCTTGGAGGCTTCAGCGACGTCGAATCCCGGTTTCAGCATGTGGCCGACGGCTTCGAATGTGACCAGCGCCTTGGTCATCAACACGGTCTCGATCGGAAAGTAGACCCGATATTCAGCGCCCAATGAGACCGACTCCAAAATCAACTGGGCGAACGAAAAGTCCTCATAGCTCGAAGACCGCTGCCATCGCCGGCTGACCTCTTCGACTTCGCGGCGGAAGCCATCGGGATCGCTGCCGGGGCCCGGTTCAGCGACGCTGGTCAAATAACGTGCAGCGTTGGCTGGATCTCCGGTGACCAGACAGTAGTAGTAGTAGAGCAAAGTGCGACGGACATCCTCGTTGAGCCGTCCAACCATGCCCAGGTCGATGAAGCCTGCTTGCGGACCTGGCAGGATGATCAGATTGCCAGGATGCAGGTCGGCGTGAAAGAAACCATCACCGTAGAGCATCCGGATGATGGCGCTGACACCGAGATCGATGACGCGATCTTTCTCTTGCTCCGTGAGCTGTTTGGCGGACTCGGCGTCGGGTCGGATGCCGTCGAAGAACTCCATGCACAGTACGGACGTCGAGCTGTAGCGGCGGTAGATGAGAGGAAACCGAACGTCGGGCACGTCCTTGAAGTTGGCGGCGAAGGTCTCCGCGTTGTCAGCTTCACGGACCAGGTCGACCTCCCGCAAGGTGTATTCGGTGAATTCCTGGAAGACGCGTTTGGGTTGGTAGCGGGGGAGCAGTAGCTGCAGGCCGTGACCGAAGAGTCCGAGCAGCGTGGCGTCACGCTTGAGGGTTTCACGGATTCCGGGCTTGACGACTTTGAGGATTACGGCCTCACCTTCGATCGTCGTCGCGCGATGGCTCTGGGCAATCGACGCCGAACCTGCCGGAATCGGTTCGATCCACGAGAAGGTTTCGGATACCGGTCGTCCGAGACCCTCGGCGACCAACTCAAGGTACCGATCGTAGGGCACGGCCGGCAATCGGCTGAGAAGGTTCTTGAGCTCTTCGGTCACCGCGTGTGGCAGCAGGTCTTCCCGCAGACTCAATACCTGGCCCAGCTTGATGTACGTTGGGCCGAGCAACTCCAACCGTCGCCGCAATTGCACCGGGAATGGCTTCTTGACCAAGGATCGCTTGATGAACGGCCGCATCAACAGAGCAGCGAGCTGAATACAGCGGAAGCGGAGGCCGTGGCGTTTGGTCTTGGGGCGAGTGCGGCTGTAATCGACGAGTCCGCCCATCAACAGCCCAATCAGATGCCGGTTGGTGACCAGGTAGCGTCGCAGCAACCCAGCGGGTCTGCTCTCGCGCAATTCTTCGTAACCTGCGTCGGCCAGTGAGGGCAGCTTGGTTCCCATCAGCTGGGCCGCCGACCGATCCGCAGATCGCGGTTCGGCATCCTGTGGCGTCTTAGGTGCGTCCATCAAAGCGGCTCCAGCGCCTCAACTGCGATCTCGCCGCTGGGTGTCGATCTCGAGCTGACGGCGGATGTCTCCCGCTTCGATCCGGGTTTGATCGGCATTGATGCCAGGGCACTTCTCGGCTTCGATTTCCCAGGTCACCCGGCTCGCCATCACCCGTCCCCAAAACGGGTAGGTCCGGCACTGGCCCGGTCGCGCTTCGTAGACCGAACAGCCCGTACCGTCCAGATAGAAGATGCAGTCGTAGTTGCCTCGCTCCTTGAGACTATAGCGGCCTTCCAAGCGTCGTACATAACGTCGCTTGAGTTCGGACAGGGGCAACGAGAGGTGCCCGGCCAGTTCTTCCATCTCGTCACGATTCAGCCACACGGCTCCGGGGCCCATACGACCGGAACAACAAGCACCACATTCGGGACCTTGACAGCGGAAACGAACGCCGTCTCGATACCAATCGGGTTCCTGCGTGTCGGTGGTTTCGAGCTGGGGCAGACTGGTCATGACAGCGGTTCGGGTGGCACTGCTTTATGATAGTTTGAAACGCGATGTCCCGTCGGCTTCTCATCCTCCTCTGTGTCGGTTTCGTGGCCGCGGCTTCGGCGTTGGCGCAGGAAGGCGCCTTTGGGCCCGAGCCTCGTGATCCGAACCGGTCGCCCCGCCGCGGACAGCCCGCCGAGGGCGGCCAGCGAACTCCACCTGCCGAGGCCACCGAGTCAGAAACCGCTCCGATTGCGGTCGAGGTCCCGCCGCCGGAGCCGATCGGCCCACGGGAAGCTCTGTTTTTGGCGATCGAGCTACGCGACGTCGAGGCTGCGCGCGATGCGTTACGCAACGGTGCGGATGCCGAGATTGGTCTCGGTGAACCGAGTCCGTTGGCCCACGCGGCGCTCCATGACGATGTCCGCATGGTGACGTTGTTGCTCAGCTTTGGCGGCAATCCGGGAACCACCAAGGACAGCCCCCTCGAAGAGGCCGTCCGGAATGAAAACCTGAGGGTCGTCGACTTGTTTCTGCGATCGGGAGCGCGGGTGCCCGCGGGGGACGAAGGCGTCGAGATGTTCCGCTTGGCGCAGCGCGGTCGCAAAGCCCGTGAGCTGAGTAAAGCGTTGCTCGACCATGGTGGCAATCCAGATTATTGTTTGACCGCTGCAACGCGAAGCGCCCGCATCGACATCATGAGGTATTGCCTCACTCGTAGCGCCGACGTCGGGGCGTTGCCAGCCGATCTCAACATTTTGGCGGTCGCGTTACGCAGCGAAGACCCTTCCTTTGTTGGGCAAGTCTTGGGCTACGGTCTCGAAGATCGGGTCATGGCCGGAGCCCTAGGTGCTGCGGTTGTCGTTGGCAATATGGACGTCGTCCAGCGGGCTATTGCCAGTGGCGCGGCGCCAACCTTCGACGATATCGAAGCCGCAATCGAGAATGGCCACGGCGAGATCTGCCTGTTATTGCTCGATCAAACCGATCCTGACGACGGCACGGTACTGGCAGGGGGAGACGTCGAAGGGCTGATCCAGCAGGCCGCCGACTTGGGACTGTCGGAGGTCACCGCAGTGCTGCGGCGCAAGAGCGGTTTGTCCGCCTGGACAATGGAGCGAGTGCTGCCGATGGTGCTCGGTGGAGCCTTGGTCCTCGGGCTGGTGATGTTATTGCTCCGCAACCTCCAAAACCCGGCGCCCAAAGTTTCGATCTCGGGAGTCGGGCCGGCAGTGGGTAACCGGCGGTCCGCGGCTCCGCAAGCTTCGGCGCCCAGGTCAACGGCCTCTGGGAGGCCGGATGCAGCGAGGGTAGCGGCGTATGATCCCCCTGGACCTGAAATGCCGGGCGCTGCTCCAGGGGGCACTGCTCCAGGGGGCACTGCTCCAGGCGGTACTGCTCCTAGGACTGCGGCGTCAACCGATA
>JAJCXQ010000757.1 GCA_029263355.1 Acidobacteriota bacterium
TCGCGCTTGAAAAAGCCGCCAGGAATGCGCCCAGCGGACGCGCTGTATTCGCGGTACTCGATGGTCAGGGGCAGGAACGGGCGGCGAATGGTGGGGTCGCCAGCCATGCACGCCGTGACCATGACGAGGGTATCGCCGCAACGGACGGTGCAAGAGCCATCGGCTTGTTTGGCTAGGTGCCCCGACTCGAAAGAGAGTTGGTTACCGCCGATGTCAAGGGATTGTTGAATTCTCATATAGGTTCTTTCACTAAAACAGGATTTGGGCGACGCTTGGGCGTCGCGGGTCTCGTAGCGGAGATGCTGCTGTTTCGATAATCGGGGACTGGCCCGTGTTTCGTCGAATCGGATCGATCCGAGCGACGGCAGACACCTGCATGCAACGCATGCGACTCCACGACCCAGGTGGCCGCGGACTGATCATCTGCCGCAGAGTCAACTGCGGCGGAGGCGTCTGCGTGATCATCGTTCGCTAGCATCAGCGCTTGACGTTCTACCCCTCGAACCTGGCAGCTATGGCAATATTCCACGTCAGGGGCGATTTTGGCCCAGCCGGTTGAGGTCGGTAGTCTTTTGGATTCGCGATGAAGCGGACCCGTTAGCGATGTGCGCTGAGCAGGTCCAAGAATTACTTACGTAGTCCGAGCCGTTTGATGGTCTGGCGGTAACGTTCGATGTCCTGCTGCTTCAGGTAGGCGAGCAGACGTCGCCGCCGGCCGACCAACTTGAGGAGTCCACGGCGCCCGTGGTGATCCTTCTTGTGGGTCTTGAAGTGCTCGGTGAGCTCGTTGATACGGTTGGTGAGAAGCGCCACCTGTACCTCTGACGAGCCGGTATCGGTGTCATGAACCCGATACTCTGCGATGATTTCTGATTTGACTTCTACTGTCTGAGCCAAGGTCAACTCCTTCGTCTGGCAACCGGTTGGTTGCGATCTGTTACATCTCTTTCGTCTTCTTGCACTGGATTATCTCAGTTTTGTCGCCGTTTGACGATCCTTTGCCAGTGGTGCGTTGATCAAGTTGCCGGAAAGCGGTTACTGAAAGACTACTTTCGGTTGGACAACGCCGACGTCGCCAGTGCCGATTCGCTCGACAACCGAGCCGACAGCAATGAATTTCTGGCGTTGATTGAGCACTTTGATCCAGTCGCCTTCGCTACAGGCTACTTCGCGGATCAGGATGCTCTGACCGTGCTGGATCCGACGTTCTTGTTGAGGGTCAGCGACAACTTCGTCGAACGGCAGCGGAATTCTATCGAACGGGATCCAGGCTGCGGGTAGAGGAGGATCGGCTTCCGGATCCGATTTCAGAGCCTCGTCATGGCCGTCTCGCCACTGCCGCAGATCTTCGAGGGTTATGGCGTCGGCGAGTTGGAAGGTGCCGATCGCGGTGCGTCGCAAGCTGCTCAGAGCTGCACCACAACCCAGGTGCTCGCCGAGCTCGTGAGCCACGCTGCGGGCGTAAGTGCCCGAGGAGGAGCCGAGGCGAAAGCGCAGGTCTTCTCCTGGCTGCCAGTCTCCGATCATGGACAGCTCGAAGATCGTGACTTCTTTCTTGGTGTCTGGTACTTGCTCGCCACGTCGCGCCAGTTCGTAGTACTTGACACCGCCAACTTTCTTGGCGCAGTAGGGTGGCGGGCTTTGCTGATAAACGCCGAGGAACCGTTCCATGCCGGCTTTAATGGCGTCGGTGGTCAGCTCCGCAGTGTCGCCGCTCGCGGTGGTCTCGCCGGTGGTGTCGTAGGTGTCGGTGGTGATGCCGAAGCGGATCGAGCCTTCGTACACCTTTGGAGCACGGATGAGAAAACGTGTCAGCCGAGTCGCTCGACCGACGGTTAGCAGCAAGAGACCGGTCGCCGCGGGATCGAGAGTGCCGCAATGACCAATCTTCTTCTGTCGCAGAATTCTGCGGGCTGACGCCACAATGTCATGAGAGGTGCAACCGTCGTGCTTGTCGACGAGCAACAAACCGTCTTTCATCAGTTTCTCCCGATCGCTTCGGCGAGCGCGGTGATGGTCTCTTCGGCCAGCTCTTGGCCAACTTTCTGGCTCGAGAAGCCGGCCGCGTTCCGATGGCCACCGCCGCCGAAACGGCGAGCAACCTCTTCGACGTTGACTTGGCCTCGGCTGCGTAGCGATACCTTGGAATAACCGTTGTCCAATTGGCGGAACATGGCCACCGCTTCGACACCGGCAATAGATCTTGGGAAGTCGATCAGGCCTTCGGAGTCGCCGGGCTGGGCGTCGACACGTTCGGCCATCTCACGGGTCATCCACGCAGTGGCAATTTTGCCGTCGGCGTGGACTTCGAGGGTACGTAACATTTCACCCACCAGACGGACCGCCGATTCCGGTTGGGATTCATACAGCCACTTCGAAATCGTCTCCGGTGATGCCCCCTCGCGCACCAGATCACCCGCGGCATCGAACGCGGCTGCGGTGGTGTTCGAGAACCGGAATCCGCCGGTGTCCGTGACCAACGTGAGGTAAAGCGCGTTGGCCACATCGCGCTCGATCTCGAGACCGAGCGCACGGGCCAGGCGGTAGACCATCTCACCGACCGCCGGCGCGGTGGTATCGACCCAAGCGACGACACCGTAATTTTCGTTGCCCAGATGGTGATCGATGTTGAGCAGGGGAAGTCCGGTCAGCGCGTCCTCGAGCCCGGTACGATCGAGACTCGGGCATTCGAGGACGACAACGGCATCGCAGTTCTGCGGAAAGCCCACCGGCGGCTCCTCGCCGCAGTGGATCTCGTCACTGCCTGGCAGAGCACGGTAGAGACGAGGCAGAGGATCCCGCAGCCAGGCAGTCGTCTCGTGGCCGAGTTGGCGTAAGAGCTTTGCTGTCGCCAAAGTCGAGCCGATGGCGTCACCATCGGGATTGGCGTGGCTGGTCACCAGCAGGCGTCGGGTGCCGCGAAGCTCCGCGACCAGGGCCTCAGGGATCGTCGCTGTCGACATCGAGTTCCTCCAGAATCTCACTGATTCGCTGACTGTGCTCGGCGCCACGGTCGAGGGAGAAAGCGAGCTCCGGTACCGTGCGCAGCCGGACCCGCCGAGCCAGCAGGGAGCGGATGTAGCCTTTGGCTCGAACTAGAGCATCCAAGCTCTCTTGCCGTTTGGAATCCTCGCCGAGTACCGAGATTCGCACCTCGGCATGGCTGAGATCCCGGCTGACGGTAACCCCCGAAATAGTGGTCAACGCCACCCGAGGATCTTGTACATCGCGCAGCAGGATCGAAGCCAGCTCGGCGCGCAGCAAGTCGGCGACGCGATCGGTTCGTTGGTTCAACGCATACCCTCCATATATTGGGGGTCCCACATCGTGAGGAACGCTGCCGGTTCGCTATCGATCAAGTCACGGATCGAATTCATCAAACGTTCACCGTCGCCGGCGGAGCGGGCGATCGCAGCGATCGAGATCTCCGCACGTTGATGCAGATCATGATAATCCGTTTCTGAGATCGAGACCCTGAAGCGATGATGCACTCGATCGATCAATCCCTTGATGACCTTACGCTTCTGCTTCAAGCTCCGAGCTTCGGGCAAATGCAGCTCGAAGATGGAGACTCCAACAACCATGGTGACGAAACTTTCAGTTTGCGGGAGATCGAGACCTTGCTCGGCAGGAGCGGCCTCTGGGGCGGGAATTCCTGATTCCATCTTCAGAGCGCGACCCAATCAAACTTCGTGGTGGGGCCCTGGCTAGGAAAGATGGGGAGGGGTGAGAGAGCTGCGCGCGGCCTGTGCCGCGCGTCTCATGCGTGGCTTTTGCCGCGCAGTTCATGCGTGGCTTTTGCCGCGCAGTTCATGCGCTGCCTTTGCCGCCGCGCTGTTCACTCCAGAGTTGGGGCGACCTCCTCGCGGATAAACGCTTCGATGTTATCGCCGGGTTTGAGGTCCTGGAAATTTTCGAGACCGATACCGCACTCAAAGCCGTTACGGACCTCCGAGACGTCGTCTTTGAAACGGCGCAAGGACGAAATCTTGCCTTCGTAGACGACGATGTTGTCGCGCAACAAACGGACACCGGCGCTGCGTGGGATCATACCGTCGGTGATGTAGCAGCCGCCGATAACGCCAATTCTCGGTACCTTGAAGGTCTGGCGAACCTCTGCTGTGCCGGTGTGAACTTCCTTGAAGGTCGGCTCCAGGAGTCCGGTCATGGCGCGCTTGACCTCGTCAGCGAGCTCGTAAATGACCGTGTGCAGGCGAATATCAACCTGTTCTTTCTCGGCCAGCGCGGTGGCGTTGCGCTCCGGTCGGACATTGAAGCCGATGACAATCGCGTTGGAAGCCGAAGCCAGCTGAACGTCGTTGAGCGAGACCGCGCCGACCGCCGCGTGGATCACTTTGATCCGAACCTTCTCCGACGACAACTTCTCCAAAGTGTCGCGCAGCACCTCGACAGAGCCGTGAACGTCAGCTTTGAGAATCACCGGCAGCTCTTTGACTTCTTCTTCACCCATCTTTGAGAACAGCTGTTCCAAGGACATCCTGGCGGGCTGTGGCGCCAGGTCACGTTGACGGCTTTCATGCGCACGGACATCAGCGATTCCGCGCGCCTTGGACTCGTCAGTGAACACCTGGAACACATCGCCCGCCGCCGGCAGCTCATTGAAACCGGTAACTTCCACCGGTGTCGATGGCGGCGCCGAGGTCAGACGGTGCCCGCTGTCGTCGGTCATCGAACGGACGCGACCCCAGGTCGAGCCGGAAACGAATACATCACCAGCTTCGAGGGTGCCGTCCTGCACCAGCATCGTTGCGATGATGCCGCGTCCGATCTCTTTGCGAGCTTCGAGAACAACGCCTTGAGCCGGCAGCGACGGCGCCGCGGCCAACTCGAGCAGATCAGAGGTGATGAGAATCATCTCGAGCAGGCTGTCGACGCCCTCACCCTGGAGGGCAGACATCGGGATGCTGACGATATCGCCACCCCAATCCTCGACCATCAGGCCGTGGTCGGCCAGATCTTTGCGGACTCGATCGAGATTGGCGTTGGCTTTGTCGACCTTGTTGATCGCGACGATGATCGGAACGTCTGCTGCTTTGGCGTGATCAATGGCTTCCACCGTCTGTGGCATGACGCCATCGTCGGCGGCGACCACCAGGACCACGATATCGGTGACGCTGGCTCCGCGAGCACGCATCATGGTGAAGGCTTCGTGACCGGGTGTATCCAGGAACACCATGGGCTGGCCACCCGTCTCGGCCAAGTAGGCGCCGATGTGCTGAGTGATACCACCGGCTTCACCGTCCACCACCTTGGTCGAGCGGATCACATCGAGCAAGGTCGTTTTACCGTGATCGACATGACCCATGACGGTGACGACAGGCGCTCGTTTCGTCTTCTCGACACTTTCGTCGGCGAGGGTGGTCTCATGCTGTAACTGGACCTCCTCTTCGAATGAAACCTCGATTGCCTCGACACCGAGGTCGGTGGCCAAAGCCATTGCGGTCTCCGGGTCCAGCACGTGGTTGATGTTTACCATCATGCCGCGCGCGAAGAGATCCTTCATTAGGTCTTTGACCTTGACCCCGAGTTTCTCGGCGAATTCCCGCACCGTCATATTGGCGGTGATCGTCACCGGCCCGGTCGGACGGTCCGTCTTAAACTGTAGGGCTTCGGTGGCTGGGTTGTCTTCCCGGCGTTGGGCGCGACGATGACCCCGTGCTGAAGCGGGCTTCAGCGGAGTGATCTCCTCGCGTACCCCTGACGAACCGCTGGAATCGCCGCGGCGCGGTCGTCGACGCTTGAGGTCGTCACGCCGTTGGCGCATCCCAGGGGGCAGCCGCGAGGGGCGCCCTGGCCTCACCGGCGGACGTGGCGTAGGCCGCGGCCGGCGTTGTTGCGACCCGCTTGGGCGGGCCGGTGCTGTTGGGCGACCCGGCGCCGAGGCAGCTTTCTTAGGCTGCTCCGTGGGCTTTGTTGGACTCGCCGCAGCTGGTTTGGGAGCCGGTGGCTTGGCGGCCACAACCGGTTTAGCTTCGATGTCGCTCTTCTTCGAAACGATCGGTTTGCCGGTAGTGGGCGCCGAGACCGGCTGAGCGCGAATCGGTTCTGCTTTCGGTTCGGTTTTAGGCGCCGGTGCTTTGGCCGCGATAGCTGGAACTTCTGGTTCGGCAGCCTCCGGCTTTTCCTTGACCGGAATTTCGCGGATCCGATCTTCGACCCGATGAATCATGGCGCGGCCGCGGGGCGGCCGGACCGGCTGGGGGGCGGGCCGACTCGGGCGAGGTCGCGCCACAGCCTTGGGCGCCTCGGAGTCGTCACGCAGGATCACTTCTCGGGGCTGGGGTAGCCGTTTACCTTGGAGAATAGCCTGAATGATATCACTGTCGATTGCTGGATCTTGACCCTCGAGGCGTACCCCGATGGACTTCATTTTGAACATCAAGTCCTGCTCGGGCACACCCATGGTGCGAGCCAAGTCCTTTAGCCGAATCTTACCCATCGCT
>JAJCXQ010000758.1 GCA_029263355.1 Acidobacteriota bacterium
GCGGCGGAGGGATCAAAGCAGCTGCCTGGCTGGCTTCGTCCTGGATGTAGAACTTACCGAGCCGAAACGCTTCACTGTGTAGCGGATTCCCTGCCCGCACTGTCAGTCCCATCGGGGACAAGGCCGATGGCTCGAGCTCAACCCCTTCGTCAATCAGTGACTCGGCCAAGATCTCGCGTCCTCCGAGGTCGCGAAAAGCCAATAATTGCAACGGCTTAGGTTGGTTGTTGGCGTCCAACAGCTGGCTGGTGCGCTCCTCGCCGAGACGCTCGATCCACCGTCTGACGAGGAAATCTGGATGACTCTTCTCAATCGCCAAATGCCGACATGCATCAGCCTCGTCAACCGGCCAGGCCGCGAGGGTCGGGCTGCGCGCAATACGTCGCAAGACACCGTTGGTGAAACTCGCTCCTCCCCGATGGGTCAAACGTCGAGCGTGCTCAACACCTTCGTTGACCACCGCATGGGCCGGCACTCGATCCAAAAACAGCAGTTGGTAGGCGGCGATCCGCAGGGGTGCTCTGAGCGGCGCCTCGATCGCTTCGAACTTGCGGTTGCTGGCCAACGACACGACGTGATCGAGCCGCCTCCGCCAACGCAGTGTCCCCAGAGCCAACTCTCGTAACAACCGGTGGTCACGCTCGTCACAACGCGCCAAGGCACTGTCGAGAAACACTGAAGACGGCGCCATCGTCGCCAGGGTCCGCTCGACGACCCAGGCCGCGGCGGCGCGTACGTTGTCCACTGACGTCCGAGGCTGGGAAAGGCGGCGGCCACGGAAGGGCCGGGAAGGCAGGGCCGGCGCGGGTGCTCGACGTTTACTCATGACACGGTTCAACCAAACTGCAAACCGGCACTCAGCCGCTCGCCATTCGCAAAATCCGCCGCCGAAACCGGTTTCTTGCTCGGCAATTGGACACGCTCCAAACCGAGTATGGTGTTCTCACCACAGGCGACGGCGACCAAGCCTTGACGCATCCCTAGGAAGGTCCCGGGCTGCTGATCCGTGGTTCCGGCAAGCGGAAGACACCATAACACCTTGACGCGTTTTCCCTGTAGCTCAGTCGTCTGGCCAGGCCACGGCGTAAAGGCTCGCAGGCGATTATACGTTTCCCCCGCCGTGCGGCGCCAATCGACAATCCCGTCGGCTTTGGTCAGCTGAGGGGCATACGATGCCAGCTCCTCGGACTGCTGAAGTGCCGTCAAGTCGCCGCCAGCGAGTGCCCTGAGGGTTGTGGTCACGATGTGTGCCCCACGCTCAGCGAGCCTCTGAGAGAGCTCCGGCGCCGTTTCAGTCGCGCCGATTTGCAACTCTTCCTGCAGCAGAATCGGCCCGCTGTCCAGCCCCTGAGTCATCATCATCGTGGTGACACCGGTCGCCGAATCCCCGGCCGCGAGTGCAGCTTGGATGGGAGCTGCGCCGCGATATTGGGGCAATAGCGAAGCGTGTAGATTGACGCAACCAAAACGCGGCAGATCCAGGAGTCGACGTTTGAAGATCTGCCCGAAGGCAACCACCACCGCAACGTCGGGCGCAACCTCTCTCAGCTGCGAGCGGAAGGCTTTTCGGTTCACACTCTCTGGCTGTAAGACCGGCAAGTCATGAGCGGTAGCCCACGCTGCGACCGGAGGCTGTTGGAGACCGTGTCCCCGACCTGCGGGCCGAGCCGGACGGGTGACCACCTGTTCCGGAGCGAACCCAGCGTTGACCATCGCCGCCAAGGTCGGTACGGCGAAGTCCGGTGTTCCAAAAAAAATTGTTCGCATAGATGCACCCGTAACCCGGTACTCTGCGGCACCGTGGCGATCGTGGCGTCGGCTGTTAGCCCTCGTCAGCCCGCGCGCGATCGATTTCGCCGAAGTAGTCGGCGTCGACCAATACTTCGCGTGGCTTCGATCCTTGGGCCGGGCCGAGGAGCCCGTCGCCTTCGAGCATATCGATCAAACGTGCCGCACGCGAGAATCCGACGCGAAGACGGCGCTGCAAATAACTCGCTGAGCCCATACGTTCGGCAACCACGAGGCGAGCCGCCTCGTCGTAGAGCTCATCATCACCGCCACCGCCACTTGCAGAATCCTTCGAGGTTTCAGGTTCTTTGACGATTTCGAGGTCGAGATCGGGCTTGCCATGACGCTTGAGCCAGCGGATCAACGAAGCCGTTTCTTGCTCGCTGATGTAGGCACCATGCATTCGCATGACCCGCGACGTGCCCGGGGCCATGAAGAGGGCATCTCCTTTGCCGAGCAACTTTTCCGCCCCAACTTGATCGAGAATCGTCCGCGAATCGTGGCGGGTCGCCGTGGCATAGGACAAACGACAAGGAAAGTTGGCCTTGATCGTTCCGGTCAGGACATCCACCGATGGACGCTGGGTCGCCACGATCAGGTGAATGCCGACCGCTCGCGCCATTTGCGCCAGCCGGGCGATCGAAGTCTCGACATCCGAAGACGACACCATCATGAGATCGGCGAGCTCGTCGATGACGATCACATAATACGGCAACGGTTTGAAGTCGTCGGGCGACAGGTCGCTCTCACCTTCCTTGAGCGATAACCGTTGCAGCTCCTTGGGATCCGTGATCGCCCGGTTGTAGTAGTCGATCGAGCGCACATGAAGCTCCGCTAGCAAGCGATAGCGCCGTTCCATTTCCCCCACCGCCCAACGCAGCGCGTTGGCAGCTTTTTTGGGCTCCACCACCACTTCGGTCTTGAGGTGCGGGATATCGGCATAAACCCCGAGCTCGATGCGCTTGGGATCGATGAAGATGAACTTCACCTGGTCCAGTGTCGCTTTGTAGATGATCGAGGTGATCATGCTCTGCAAACCGACACTCTTACCGGCGCCGGTTGCACCGGCGACGAGCAGATGAGGCATGGTCGCCAGGTTGGAGTAGATCGGCCGGCCGTAAATATCGACACCGAGGGCCATGGTCAACACCGACGGCGAGCGCACGAATTTCTTGGTGCTGAGCAGGTGACCGAGACTGATCATCGCTCGGCCGTCATTGGGCACTTCCACACCGAGGGTCGACCTGCCAGGCAGTCGTTCGATCCGTACCGATTCGGCTTTCAAAGCCAACGCCAAATCATCTTGCAAACCGACCACACGGCTCACCTTGACCCCCGGCGCCGGCTGGAACTCATAAACGGTCACCACCGGCCCGGGACTGATGCCCTCGATCGTGCCCTGGATGCCGAAGTGCGCCGCAGATTCGCGGACGACCTCTCCTAGCCGGACCAGCTCCGCTTCGTTGTGACTCTTGGCGATGGGGTCGGTGGACAGCAGGTTGACGGGTGGCAGGGTGGCAGGCTCCAGCTCGTCCGGCTGGAAGACGATCGCCTTCTGTTCGGGCTCCTGGGGTGGCTCTTTGGGCTTGGGTGGACTCACTTTGCGCACCGCGAATCGCCCTTCACCCTTCTTCTCCGTGACCCGCATCGGCAAATCGAGAACCGGTGGCGGCGCTGGGCTCGGACCTGCTCCCACAGGAGCCGATGGTTCTTGCCCCGTGCGCTGAGCAGAGTCCGCGCCTCGCTCTTCGGCAGTACGCTGCACATGACGGATCACACGCCGCTGGGTCGACCGCTCCTTGTCTCGTTTGCTGCGTTGCGCGCGAGCCAATCGCGCTCGTTCAGCCACCGTCGCACCGCGCGCTTTCAGCAGCTTGAACAGATCTCCCAGGGTCGATTGTGCGGCGAGGCTGCCGCCGACCAGCAGCACCGTCAATAGAATCACAAAAGTCCCACCAAGATTGAGCCGTTCCGTGAGCATGTCGGTGATCACCAAGCCGAGGGCTCCACCGGAGTTCAGGGGCTCACCGCGCCACAGAATCTGGCCGAAGAGCACCTGCAGCATCGCTGGCAAACCGATCAGTAGGGCCAAGAGACCCAAGAGCCGGTCCGTGAGCTTAGGAATGTCGCGCCGTCTCAGGCGACACCAAGCGAGAATCCCCAGCACCAACGGGACGACGAGCGATACGAGTCCGAGAAACGCAACCGCCAAAGCCGAGAGATGCGCACCGAAGGGGCCGATCAGATTACGGGTCCGAGCACCGTCATCCGCAACACGGTGCAAGACACTGGGATCCAGAGGGTGATAGCTGAGCAGACTACCGGTCAGCAAAACGACTACTGCGGAGAGCAGCACTCCGACGATCTCGCTGCCCATAGCAGGCGATAGGTTCAAACGAGGAAGCTGCTTGCGAGCGGCGGTCGACATAGGAAAATCTCGGGTCGATAAGTTATTCGATAGGAGCCCTGGAAGATGCGTTGGACACGCGAGCGTCGATGTTATTTCAACTTCTACATGAGGCTACGCCAGCTAACTGACCATAAAGTCTAGCATTTTCTGCTATATGGCGACAGGCGCAGAACGCCAGGCACGCCACCCCCGCACGGCCTGAGAGGCTGTCCGCCAGCACGATCGACGGGGTTCAGGCGCTCCCGAGATCGCGATAAGCCTGAAACAATTCGACGAAGTTCGCGACTGCGAGCTCCTGAGCGCGGCACCGATCTCCCCAGCCCATCGCGGCTAGAAGCGCACCACTCCGGGCCTTCCCCAACCCGGAGGCGAGCGAATTGCGCAACGTCTTGCGGCGCAAGGAGAACGCCAGCCGAACGAGCCCAGCGAAGGCTCGCCAATCCTCCGCCGGTACCGGCGGAGGGTGCAGCTCCAGGCCGACAAACGCCGCGGCGACCTTCGGCGGCGGATGAAAGCTCCCTGGACGGATGACCCCGAGGAACTGGGCGCAGGCTTGCGCCGCCACCAGCACGCTCAACGAGCCGTAGGCCGAGTCCTCGGGCTTTGCGACCAGCCGATCAGCGACCTCTTTCTGCACCATGAAGGCAGCCCGCGGCACCTGCGACGAGTGCGGCAGGACACTCTCGATCAGTCGGGTCGCCACATTGAACGGGAGGTTACCGGTGACCAACGTGGGTGCCCGCAGACGCGACCAGTCGAAACACTGAGCGTCCATCGCCAAAACATCAAAGCCAGCTTGCGGGTCGACGGTTGCCGCTTGGACCCGCCGTCGGCGCAGCTCGAAGACCCAGTCGAGATCCACTTCGAAGGCTGTGACGCGTGCTCCCGCCGTGACTAAGGCGGCTGTCAAGACCCCACCACCGGGGCCAATTTCTACCACCCGATGCCCCGCCGGGCGGAGGTATTCGATGACGGGCCGACAGAGCGCACCGTCGCGCAAATGATGCTGTCCAAGCCGTTTCTTCAGGAGGGGCTGTCGGTGACTCATGATCGAAGGTCGCCTGGGGTGTCGGTCTAGAGTGTCGGTCTGGAGTGTCGGGCTCGAGGTTTGGGCTCATGGGTCTCGCACGGGTGGTGCGGCAGAGTTGTGCCTCCCAGAGCATAGCTGTGCCGGAACCTAGCAGCCTGCCGCTAGGCCTAAAGATACGCCATAATGACGCCCTCTGCCCCAGAGCGACGCGCTCGAGGGCACTCGAATCGAGCTGTGTGAGCCTCTGTCGCGACGAGAGGACCGGCGATCCAACGCGATTTGGAGCGACAAAACCAGCAGTAACAGCCTTCTCACCAAAAAATGACCAAAAACAACGGTGAGATCACGGGGTGGCACCTTCCTTGCAAATTGGCTGATCCACCGGACGAGTCACCAACCATCGACAGCTGACAAAAACCGACTTACTGTATATCGCCTTACCGTATTGACAGCCGTCAGACCTGTCGAGAGCCGTCAAACCCGCTGAGAGCTATTAGACCAGACATTGGACTAGGCGCACGGGGCACGGGCAGGATCGACCTTTGTGGAGATTTTTGGAATGGATGCAGAAGCTACGATCCGCGAAGTCCAAGACGACACCTTACAGCTGAAGCAGGTAGAGACCGAGATCCGCAAGGTTATCGTCGGCCAGGACTACCTCATCGATCGGCTGCTTGTCGGCCTTTTGAGCCGCGCCCACCTATTGATCGAGGGTGTTCCCGGTCTCGCCAAGACGCTCTCGGTCAAGACCCTGGCGAGGACCCTGCACCTCGATTTCCAACGTATCCAGTTCACCCCCGATCTGTTGCCAGCCGACTTGATCGGGACCATGATCTTCGATACCAGAAAGAACGAGTTCTCCCCTCACAAAGGCCCAATTTTCAACCATATCGTGCTCGCCGACGAGATCAATCGCGCACCGGCCAAGGTGCAGAGTGCATTGCTCGAGTCGATGGAGGAACGACAGGTCACTCTGGGCGACGTGACTTATGGCCTGGATGATCCCTTCATGGTGCTGGCGACCCAGAACCCCATCGAGCAGGAGGGCACGTACCCTCTGGCCGAGGCCCAGGTCGACCGCTTCATGATGAAGCTCAAGCTCACCTACCCCAGTCGCTCAGAGGAAGAGGCGATCCTGGAACGGATGCTGGTCGAGGCGCCGATCGATGTCGCAACCGTCCTCGATCAAGAACGGCTTCTCGAACTACGCCGGTCTGCCGATCAGGTTTACCTCGATGCCAAAATGCGGCGTTACATTCTGGATCTCGTCAGCGCTTCGCGTGATCCCCGAGGCGCCGGTCTCAGTGACTTGGCGGACCTCATATCCTTCGGCGCTTCACCGCGCGCCACCCTGTTCCTGGCCCGCGCGGTCAAGGGGCTGGCGTTGGTCCGCGGGCGCGGCTACGTGATTCCCGAGGACGTCAAAGAGATCGCCCCTGACGTCCTGCGTCACCGGATCGTCGCTACCTACGAAGCGGAAGCCGAAGAGATCAGTACCGACGACATCGTCTCCCGCCTCCTCGACCGGGTCGAAGTTCCCTGAGGAGAGCGGCGTGTTCGGTCTACTGAAGCGACGTCAGAGCGCACCCGCGCCAACTCGCAGCCGGCCGTCTTTGCCGGCAGATTTGGTGCGTCGGGTCCGGCGCATCGAGATCACGACCAAACGTTTGGTCGATCAGGGGGTGGCGGGCGACTATCACTCAGCGTTCAAAGGACGCGGGGTCGAGTTTGCCGAGGTACGCCCCTATGCCGCGGGCGACGAGGTCCGAACCATCGACTGGAACGTCACCGCTCGCATGGGTGTCCCCTACGTCAAACGTTATGTCGAAGAACGCGACCTGACCGTTTTTCTGGCGGTCGATGTCTCCGGTAGCCTGGGTTACGGTTCACGGACTATCCTGAAGCGTGAGCTGGCAGCCGAGCTGGCGGCGCTGCTGAGCTTTGCCGCGGTCCGCAACCAGGATCGAGTTGGGGCGGCGCTGCTCAGTGATCGCATGGAACTTTTTCTGCGCCCGGACCGCCGCCGAACACACGTTCTGCGTATTGTTCGAGAGATCTTGATGCGTCCGCCGGGCGGCCGCACCAATCTCGAGCGCGCCTTATGGCCGGCCCTCAAGACACTCAAGCAGCGGTCGGTTCTGTTCTTGATCTCCGACTTCCTCGACGTCGAGCTCAGCTCCTCTCTCAAATCCGCTGCTGCCCGTCACGATTTGGTGGTGATCGAGCTATTTGATCCCAAGGATCACGCCCCGCCAGCCACAGGTCCGGTCGTGTTGCGAGACGCCGAAACCGGCCGACTCGCAACCGTGAGCGGACGCCGGATGGCGCGCCAGCACACGCGTCGTCGGCAGGAGGAGCGCCAAGCCCTGTTGGGCTTGATGCGACAGCTGGGCGTCGACCATTTACAGATTCGTACGGATCGTCCTTATCTGAGTACCCTGATCAGCTTCTTCGAACGACGACGAAAGAGGCTGACGCGGTGAGGCAGTCCTCCTACCTTCTCCGGCTCTTGCAGTTGACGGCACGGTCCATCTTGATGCCTTCGATCGTTACGCTGTTGATCGCAACACAGTTCATCGCAACACAGTTCATCGCAACACTGTTCTTCGCAACACTGTTCATCGCCCAGCCGGCCACCGCCCAGCCGGCCACCGATCCGCCAGACCCGAGCTCGCCACAGGCCGCAGAGCCAGACTCGCCGTCGGAAACACCACCGTCAGAAACACCGCCGACCGGTGAGGCCACACCTGGCGTAGCGCAATTCAAGATCGAGCTCTCACCTGCCGAGATCACCGTCGGAGACCGGGTCGAGGCACAGCTGACCCTGGTTTGGATGGGCCCCGAACCCACTTCTGAACCTCGGTTTCCGACCTGGCAAGAGACCTGGGGATCGGCCGAGATCCTCTCGACCAGCGAACTCGAATCCTTCACCGATCAAAGTGCGCGCCGTATCTATCGACAGAAGCTCACCCTCACCGCCTTTGAAACCGGCGACGTCAAGCTGCCAAGAGTAACCATCGCCGTACCCCTTGCCAGCGAAACTCTGGAAGTCACCCACGACGACGAGGCGAGCTTCGTGGTTCAGTCCGTCTTGCCGCAGACGGAAGCCGAAGCGGGCGACGACGGCAACGCGGGCGAAGGGGGCGGAGAGCTTCAGCCACGGCCAGCGGCTCCACTCATGGCGCTCAGTGCCGACCAGCGCTTTCTGTGGACTCTGTGTGTGCTCGTAGGCTTGACACTCTTGATGGCCTGGCTGCTGCGACGTCGTCTAGGCACACACGCCACCGGGGTGGCTACCCAACCGCTGGCACCGCCGCTCGAAGAGCTCCTCCAACGACTCCGCCAACTCGACCCCTCAGCCCCAGAGCCAGCACATACCGGACTCAGTTACGTGCTACGTAACTTTCTCGGTCGGAAGCTGTCGCTGCAAGCTGTCGAAAGCACCACAACCGAGATCCAACGTTTGCTGCGCCAGACCTCGGTTCCACCTGCAATCGCCCAGGGAACGGTGCGTCTACTGCAGGACTGCGACCACGTGAAGTTCGCACGTCGCGAAGTCGCCGAAACAACCACTGATGACCGCTTGCTCAGGGCCCGTGAGTTGGCGCGAGAGATCGAAACTGCACTCCAGCCGCCCGAGCTTTCTTCGGATCAGCCCCCGGTGGAGGTCGCGAGTTGATCGACCAACTAAATCTGCAAGATCCCTGGTTTTTATTGCTGTGGTTGATCTTGCCAGTCATCGCCTGGCTGCGCCACCGTCGCCGAGCTTATGGCGCACTCACTTACAGCAGCCTACCGCGAGGTGCGGGTGGCGCCTGGCGTTTACATCTGCCGTTCTACTTTCGTTTGCTCGCCTTGGGTTTGTTGATCGGCGCCCTCGCTCGCCCTCAACTCGGTTTTGCTCGTGAAGAGAATCTCACCGAAGGTATCGACATCCAAATTGTCCTCGACATCTCGGGATCGATGGCGGCGGAGGACTTTCAGCCGCGCAATCGCCTCGCGGTCGCCAAAGACGTCATGAAGGAGTTCGTATCCAAACGACTCGGCGACAGAGTCGGCATCGTGGTGTTTGCGGGCAGTGCCTTGACCAAGGCGCCGCTCACCACGGATCACCAGATGCTGAACCTCTTGCTCGAGTCGATTGAACTCCACACCTTACCTGACGGTACCGCGATCGGTATGGCCCTGGCTGCCGGCGCGGCCCGCCTCAAGGATAGCCAAGCCACGACCAAGGTTGTCGTCCTGGTCACAGATGGCGTCAACAATGCTGGCGCTATCGATCCAGACTCCGCCGCCGCGGTCTGCGAAGGATTGGGCATCAAGGTCTACACCATCGGTGTGGGTACCGCTGGCGTCGTGCCGGTGCCGATGCAATTCCAAGACGCCTTCGGACGAGTGGAGACCCGGCGAATGAACATGAACGTCGAAGTGGATGAAGAATTGTTGAAGGCAATCGCGGAACGCACCGGCGGCCGCTTCTTCCAAGCGATCGACCCTGAGAGTCTGCGCAACATCTTTGCCGAGATCGACGAGCTCGAAAAAACTCCCCTCGAGATCAAACGCTACATCCGTTACAAAGAAGCGTTTCAACCTCTGGTCCACGTCGCTCTTATATTGCTGCTGGCGCCTCTAGCATTGTCGCTTCTCGGCGTCACTGCCGAGCCTTGAATCATGGATTTTGCAGACCCATCCTGGCTTTGGTTGCTCGCCGCCGTTCCGGTGACCGCGGCGGTTCTCGCATACGGCTGGCGACGGCGGCTGAGAGCTGCTGCCGCCTGGGCAGCCAGGAGTCTGTGGGATCGATTGTTGCCCACCCATGACTCTCGCCGCTTGGTGGTGTGGAATCTCCTGCTGGTCGTCGCCTTGGCCGGCATTGCTTTCGGCCTGGCGCGGCCGCGATGGGGCGAAACCGAACAGCAAGTCGAGCGCCAAGGGGTCGACATCGTATTCGTCCTCGACACCTCGCTCTCGATGGCGACCCGCGACGTCCAACCCTCGCGGCTGTGGGTGGCTCAGACCCTCATTCGGCGTTTGGTCGAGGACCTTCCTGGCAATCGAATCGCCCTGGTTCAAGCCGAGGGTGACGGCGTGGTCATGGTGCCTCTAACCGCGGACGGGGCCGTCATCGACCTCCTGCTCGACGCAGTACTACCCGGCTCCCTCCCCACTCCCGGCACCAAGCTACGACCGGCGCTCGAACGTGCTCTCGATCTCTTTCCCGAGGGCGGCGGCAAACACCGAGCAATGATTCTGCTCTCCGATGGCGAAGATCACGGTACCGACCTCGAAAAGATCTTGCCGCGGTTGCGGGATGAAGGCGTGACGGTCCACGCGATCGGGGTCGGCACCCGTGAAGGCAAACCCCTGGAGCTGCCACAGTTCGAGGCCGGGACACCGATCGAGTACAAACGGGATGAAGCGGGTAACGTCGTGGTGAGCCGGCTGATGGAAGACACCCTCGAACAGTTGACCCGCGACACCGGTGGCGTCTATCTCCGGGCGACCAGCGCCGCGACCGATCCGGCTGCACTGATCAGCCGGATTCAACAGATGGAGAAGCAGAGCTACGGCAGCGAAATCGTCAATACCCTAGAGGAGCGCTTCCAGTGGCCGATAGGCGTGGCGATCCTGACCCTTCTGCTGCATCTCTTGGTTTCGCCTTTTCGGGCGCCGAGCTCTGAGAGCGAGCTATGAAAAACGTGCTCGGAGAGCGAGCTATGAAAAACGTGCTCGGAAAGCGAACCATGAACGATCCCAGAAGAGGCCTCGTCCCAAGGGCGCCAATGCTCCCGGTCTGCTGGATGGCTCTGATTTTGGCCATCGCTGCACCAGCAAGCGCCGAGTGGCCACCATGGGTCGAACGATTGCTTTTCAATCCTACCGAGCGCACAACCCGGGGCATCGAGAACTTTGGCCAAGACACTGGGGACGCTGCCGAGCCTCTCGAAACGGCCCTGCGTCTAGAGAACAACAATCCGGTGGCTCAGTACAATGCTGGCACCGCTCGGCTCGCCGGTGAAGGTGACGCTCTTTCGCTGCTAGAAGCAGCAGCCGAACAAGGCGCCGGCGAGTTGGTACCGGCAGCGCGTTACAACCTGGGCAACGCGCGCCTGAACAGCGGCGACTTCCCTGGCGCCATCGAAGCCTTCAAAGAAGCGCTACGCAACAATCCGGGACTCGAAGATGCCAAATTCAATCTCGAGCTGGCGCAACGACTCCTCGAGCAGCAGCAGCAAGATCAGCAAAACCAGGACGAGCAAAACCAGGACGAGCAAAACCAGGACGAGCAGAACCAGGATCAGCAGAACCAGGACGAGCAGAACCAGGGCGAGCAGAACCAGGATCAGCAGAACCAGGACGAGCAGAACCAGGACGAGCAGAACCAGGATCAGCAGAACCAGGATCAACAAGACCAACAGCAAGATCAGCAGCAGCAAGGCGAGCAACAGAATCCTGAAGACGACCCGCAGGAACAGGATCAGAGCCAGCAGCCCGAGCAACAACAGCCGGATGAACAGCAGCAAGAGAGCCCCTTGCCGCAGTTTGAGGACCTCCCTGATATGACCGCTGAAGAAGCGGCAGCGATTCTCGAAGCGATCGAGAATATGGAGCGCGAGGCACGTCGGGAGGCGTCCCTCGAAGCTGCCAAGAAACACTCCGGCGCGAAGAAGGACTGGTAAGCCCGTGAACCCTGTCACTACTACCCGTGACCGCTCGGGGTCGTGGTCTGCGCACTCGCCCCGCTTGTTTCGGGTGTTGGTTGTGGCAGGTGCAGTAGCAGTGGCAACCGCCGCAAGTGCTCAGGATTTCCAAGTTGACCTACAGCTCGAGCCTCATGATGTGATCGGGCTCGACGAGCTCGCCATCCTGACGATCAAAGTCGATTCGGCAGGCAGTTTTAGGCGCAACCCAGAGCCACAGTTCGAGATCGACAATTTCAACGTTGCCGCTGGGCCTTCGACGTCCAACAGCCTACGATTCGTCAACGGTGTCGCCTCGCGCAGCCTGACCTTTACTTGGCATCTTCAACCCCTGAAGGTTGGCAAAGCAAGGGTGCACTCGGGATTTCTCCGGGCGAACGGCGAACAGATCGACCTGCCGGACCGGCAGATCGAGGTCGTGGAGACAGCACCGCCCGGACGCCGCCGACAAGATGCTCGCGATCCGTTTCGTGATCCATTTTTCTCGAATGATCCTTTCGAGAGCCTGTTTGATGCTCGGCGCAGGCGCCGCCAGCGCCGACAACCCGCGGAGCCTCCCAAGATCTACCTGAGTGCCGAGGTGCGCCCGGTCAATCCCTATGTCGGAGAGCAGGTGCTTTACACCCTGTATCTCTTCACCCAAGCCGACATTCGTTCCGTCAACCCAGAAGAGCTGCCCGAATTCAAGGGCTTTTGGACTCGAGTGATCCCACAGCCGGAACAATTGCAGCCGGACATGATGACTTTGGACGGCGAGAACATCGGCAAGGTAGTTTTGTTACAGCGGGCGCTTTTTGCGCGCCGTGCCGGCACTTTTGAAATCGCTCCGGTTACCGCTCGCCTTTCAGCCCTGGTGCCGGACTCCGGCCCGTTCGGTTCCCTGCTACCGCGTACTCGCGAGATCGTCAGGGCGAGCAACAACCTAGAGCTCAATGTACGCCCTTTGCCCACCGCACCGGCCGGATTTCAAGGTGCGATCGGTCAACTCAGGATCGAGGCCGAGCTCACTCCCAACGAGCTGGAGGTGGGTGAAGCCGCGACGTTGTCGTTGACTCTCACCGGCAAGGGCCATTTTCAGGGTCTCGCAGCCCCACAGCTGCCGACCCTCGACGGCATCAAGATCTTCCCGCCCCAACAGCAGTCGAACGAGTCGGTCAAGCGTAAGAACGTCTCCGGCAAACGTACTTGGAGTTTTGTCCTGGTGCCGGAGAGTCCCGGCCAATGGGACTTGCCACCGATCGAGTTGGTCTACTTCGACCCCGCGCGGGAGCAATATCGCACCGCCAAGGCCGAGGGCTTGAGCCTAGCGGTACGCGGTTCCACCAGTATGGTGCAGAGCGGTGGCCAGAGCGTCGATCTTCATCCCATCCGCACCGCCGCACTGCCTGCAGGCGGCGCCGGCAAGTTGTTGAATACGTCATGGGTGCGACCGTGGGCCTTCGCCCTGCCATGGGCTTTGGCGGTCGTGACCCTCTTGCTGAGGCGCCGCGGTGGAAGCTCATCCGGTCATAGAGCCGAGCGCAAACAACTTTTGCAACGTCTGAAACTGGCGGCTGAGGAAGACCAGCCGCGGCGAGCTGCGGCGGAGATCGAGGACGCTTGGCGCGAATTCCTTGATGTCCGATGGGGACTTCCCAAAGGCTCGGCAAGCACCCAGTGGGGCAACTTGCTAGCTGCCAAAGGAGCCCCGAGGGTGGCAGCCGACGAGTTGGTTGCCCTGGCCGACGATCTGCATTATCTACGCTACGCACCCCAATTGAGCTCAACAGCCGAGCTGCAACGGGAATTGCTCCAACGATCGCGAAAGCTGGCTCGCGCCTTGGCTTGAGATGAACAACACTGCACCCATCGTCGCTTCGAGCCCGGGGAACCGACACCCGAGCCTCAGTCGCGTCCAGCAGCGTACCCTAGGGAGCTCTTGGGCTCGCCTGATTCCGCTGTGCCTGGCTGTTGTGTCTCTGTGTCCAGTCGCGACTCTGTGCCCAGCAGCGTTTGGGCAACCCATCGTCGACTCCCAAGCCGCTCTCAACGAGGGCAACCGGTTGTTTCGCGAGGGCCAGGTCGAGGCTGCAGTGACCTCGTACATCGAAGGGTACTCCGCTGCCGCCCCACACCCGACACTGCTCTACAATCTTGGCACCGCTTTACACCACCTCGATCGGCTTCCCGAGGCCATCCTTTGGTACCGTCGAGCCGCGACCTCCGACGATCCCTGGCTCGAAGAGAATCTCTGGTTAGCGCGACGTAGTCTCGGCAGTCAAATTTTACCAGCTGCCGGAATCATTGGCTGGCTCAGCCGACACGACCAAGCGATCGCCCTTTTCGCCATCGGTTTGTCCTGGATCGTCTTTTTCCTGTTGATCACCAACTCCCGGTTCCCCCGATGGCTGTTGATCGCTGGCGCCGCATTGGCGATGACCCTCTATGGCCTGGCTATGTTCTCCGAACGATGGGGGCCACAGCCCGCGATCGTGCTGGAAGATTGTTTGACCGCGGCTGGCGACCTCCCAGCAGGGACAGAAGCTTGGGTCCGTCGCACCACCGGAGACCGGTGGTCGATCTCTGGAGTCAACGGCGCCGTTTGCCCGCCCGAGGCCGTCGAGCTAGTCTTCCCCTCACGTTGATACTCTAGACGGTTGCGCACCAGGGACAATTGCGCGCTTGACCAAAGTGGGCTTTGCGACCTGCCGCCGTATTTGGTACTTTTCAGGCTTGAGACTTTACACAAATCGGTAGGCAGAGATGACCGTCGAGATCCATTCCCTGAATCCACAGCAGATGGATGCTTTCCTGGAACGTCGCCGTGCGGTCATCGCTTTCGCGTCGGAAATGAGCCTTGCAGACAACTTGGCTGAGATTCTGCGCAAAGCCAACGAGTTCGTTCCCTCTGCGGCCGGCTCTATCTTGCTCGACAACCCCCTCGACAAGAAGCCGGAGAAACGCCAGAACTTGCTGACCTTCGTCGCGGCCTTCGGCGAAAAAGTAACCTGCCTGATCGGAACCGAAATCTCGGCTGAGCGTGGAATCGCCGGCCATGTCTATGCGACTGGCAAGAGCTATCACACCGCGGACACTGGCCAGGATCCCTATTTTTTCACCGGCGTCGATGAAGTCACGGAATACAGCACCGAGTCCCTGGTCGCCATTCCTATTCGGATCGGCCACGAGGTTTGCGGTGTCTTGGAGCTCATGAATCGCCAGGGAGCCAAAGACTATAGTGCTGACGATCGCAACCTCCTACAGATCTTTGCCGGCTATATCTCGATCTCTATCCAGAACATTCTCGACGGCCGCCGCGCTCAGGAACTGGCCAAACGGGACAATCTCACCGGTCTTTTCAACGATCACTACCTCCATGTTTCGCTGGATCGCACCATTCAAGACTGCATCGAGCAGGACTTAGATCTGGCGGTGATTTTCCTCGATCTCGACTACTTCAAGCGAGTCAATGACACCCACGGGCATTTGGCAGGCAGCCAGGTACTCCGAGAGGTTGGGCATTTGCTCAAGTCACACGTTCGCAAAACCGAAAGTGTCCCCGCCCGTTATGGCGGCGACGAGTTCGTACTCGTCATTCCCGATCTTCATCTCGAAGAAGCGATCAATTTGGCCGAGGCCATCCGGGTCAATATCGTCGAAAACATCTTCTGCGACACCGTCGGTGATATCCACCGAGAAGAGCTCAACTTGACGGGCATCACCTGCTCGATTGGTGTCGCGACGTTGAAACGACATGTAGAGCCCAACCTCGCTGTCGCCGAATGTAAGAGTACTCTGCTGCGATTGGCCGACACGGCGATGTATATCGCCAAGAAAACAGGTCGCAATCGTATTGCGGTTGCAGCGGAGCCAGTAAGACGCTCGACACCAAAAGCCGAGACCTGTCTCGACTAATTTGTTTCCGTCCAGAAATAGCGATTCGAGACCGTCGAGGTCGCGCTGGTGGAGCACGAGAGCCGTAAGAGTCACTGCAGATATCGACCCATGCCGATACTTTGCCAGTTCTGATATGATGTAGGGGCATTCCCGTCTCCTGGGCGGCAAGAACATCGCCTGAGGACAGCACTCATCCGATATCAATCCCAGAGTCACCCTGAAACACGTCACCCTGAAACACGTCACCCTGAAACCAAGCCTCTAGAGCGAACACCTAACGGCCGAGACACGATGAAGGACTCACTCAGTCGAAACGTTTGGCCATGGCGCGCCGCAGCTTTCTCGATGGCCCTGGTGTGCATGCTGTGCACGACAACGGCCAGCGCGACCGTGTTTGTCCCAATCGGCGACGGTGAACTGGCTGACAGATCTCCACTGATCATCGAGGCCAAAATTCTGGCAGTCGAGTCCCCTCCTGACCACTCATCGGCAACAGACTACTTGGTGGAGGTTAGGCGACTCATCAAGGGTCAGCTCCCTGACGGCAATCCTGTCATCCGGATTCCGGGCGGCGTACGAGAGGATGGTCTCGGCCTCCACATTTGGGGTGCGCCAAAGTTTCGCCAAGGAGATTCAGCCCTATTGTTCATTCGGCCGCGACCTGACGGCACCTTCGCTCTGGTCCAGTTGATGCTCGGGGCCTTTCATCTCGAAACCGAAGACGACACAACCATCGCCACTCGCGATCTCAGCGAAGCCCACCCTGTTGTGATCCCCGGCAAAAGTGTTCCCGCAGACGGTCGCAGGGACCTGAACAAATTCGTGAGCTGGATCCAAGGCCGAGCTCGAGGTCACGGGCGCGCCCCCGACTACTTCCTGCCAGCCACTGAACCTTCCACATCAGAGTCTCGCTCGAGATCGAACGCTACCGGCGTTCCCGACAAGTTTTTCACCCTGGTGACGTCGACCGATCCACCGCCCTTGGGCTGTGGATCCACCGGCGGACACAGCGTTCGCTGGTTCGACTTCGACACTGGCGGTAACGTCGGGTGGCGAACCCACTTCAGCGGCCAGCCCGGTTTGGACAATGGCGGATTCACTTTGTTCCAAAATGCCCAAGAGGCTTGGAACCGTGACCCCAACACCCCGATCGCCAACACTTACCTGGGCTTGACGGCCACCACAAACGGTCTACAGAGAATCGACAACGTCAACGCGATCTTGTTCGACGACCCCAATGACGAAATTGCAGGGACTTTCGACGGCAGTGGTCTGCTAGCCCTTGGGGGCCCTCGATTCGACTGTTCACTGACGTCCTACGAGGGTGAAGAGTTTCACCCAGTGATCGAGGCCGACATCGTGACTCAAGACGGCCTGGAGCTCTTCTTCGCAGTCACCCCGGATCCTTCCAAAGCTGCCGAGCAGTTGTTCGCTCACGAACTCGGTCACACCTTGGGCATGGCGCACTCTTCGGACTTCGAGGCTCTGATGTTCGCCGAATACCACCCCGATCTGCGGGGCGCCGCCCTCGACACCGACGATTTGGCGGGAGCGCTCTATCTTTATGGGCCCCGAGATCTGTCGCCACCCGAACCGCCAACAGATCTGACCATCGAACTATTGGCGGCGGACGGAATCCAGCTCGAATGGCAGGACAACTCAGACAACGAGAGTGTGTTTCGAATCGAGCGCCGGCAGACCGCCGGCTTCAGCTTGGTCACGACGGTCAACGCCGATTCGGCGTCGTTCCTCGACACCAACGTGGTTCCGGGCATGCTTTACACCTACCGAGTCAGGGCCCAGAACGGTGCTGGATCGTCGGCCTACACGATGGAAGCAGGGATCCCGACCCCCGAGGATCCGAACCCCGCTGCGCCTTCGAACCTGCGGGCCGCGCCACTTTCGAGCGAAGAGATTCGGCTGACATGGCAGGACAACTCGAACAACGAATCCGGGTTCGTTGCCGAGATTCTGGTCAATGGCGGTTGGGTCGTGATCCCGACGGAGCTGGCGGCGGATACCGACAAGGTCATCATTCGAGGATTACCCGCCGCCTCAGCCTTCGCCTTCCGCATCCGAGCCTTCAACAACTTCGGAGAATCCACGCCGTCGAATCCGGCGCAAGCCTCCACCTTCGACATCAACACTGAGTGTACGGTGTCGGCCAGTGAGCTTTGCCTCTTGGATGGCCGGTTTCGAGTCTCTGTCGAGTATCGCAACCAGCACGACGACAGAGCTGAAGGAGACGCTGTCGCAGTCCCCAGCACCAACGAAAGTGGTCTCTTCTGGTTTTTTGGACCCGAAAATGTGGAGCTCATCGTCAAGCTGCTCGACGGACGCGACTACAACGAACACTTTTGGGTCTTCTACGGGGCCTTGTCAGATCTCGAGTACTGGATCACGATCACCGACACTCAGACCGGTGTGGTTCAGACGTATCACAATCCCCCGGGGGAGATCTGCGGGCTGGCGGATACCCTGGCCTTCTCCGACAGTCTGCTAAGCACCGCTTCTACCATCGGCGCCATCTCGGCAAACGAGCCTGCTCCTCGATCGAACAGCTTGGAGGTTTCGAGCTTGATCGTCGACAGTCTTGTCGACGGCTCGGCGGAGCTCCCGATCGAGAGCGGTACCTGCACCCCGGGCCCCGAGAACTTGTGCTTGCTCGGGAATCGACTCAGCGTTCAGGTGCAATGGAGAAATCCAATGAACGACGGTGCTGAGGGAGTTGGCCAAGCCATTGTCGACACCGACAACAGCGGTTTCTTCTGGTTCTTCAACATCGAGAACACCGAGCTTGTGATCAAAGCCCTCGATGGCGGCGGTCTAAACAACCATCTGTGGATCTTCTATGGAGCGTTGACCGATCTCGAGTTCTGGATATCGATCACCGACACCGTGACGGGCACCCAACGGGTCTACTACAATCCCCCCGGCGAGGTTTGCGGCCGGGCCGACCTCGAAGCTTTCGTGCTCGAGGGCCTGGAAGTGCCACCCGGTGTTCCGGTACCGGGCGCTTCGCAATAGCTTCGGTTCGAGTAGAACCTCGATAAGATCCCGCCTAAGTCTTCGCCCACTCCAATTCGGGCTCGATCCAAGCAGCCCTCGAGGTTGATCCATGCCTAGAATCACCAAAGTTTACACACGCACTGGCGACGACGGATCAACCGGACTGGTCGGTGGCCAGAGAGTCCCCAAGGATTCGTTGCGCGTCTCAGCTTATGGTACGGTCGACGAAACCAGCAGCCACATCGGAGTCGCCTTGGCGGCGGAGCTGACCGAGCGTCTGCGGCAACCGCTGCTCCGGATACAAAACGATCTATTCCATCTTGGATCCGACCTTGCGATGTTGCAAGAGGACAAAGAGCGTTTCCAGGTTCCGCAGATCGAAGAGCGGCACGTAGACTTTCTCGAGCAGTTCATCGACGAGCTCCAACAAGACCTCGAACCGCTCGAGAATTTCATTCTGCCGGGCGGTAGCCTTGGCGCTGCCCACCTGCACGTCGCACGCACCGTGTGCCGTCGAGCCGAGCGTGACGTTCTCGCCTTGTCGCGCGAAGAAGCGATCGGCGCGTACGCGGTCCGCTACCTGAACCGGCTCTCGGACCTTCTGTTCGTCGCGGCGAGGATCGAGAACCTCGAAAAGCGAGTCGGCGACGTGTTTTGGGACAGTTACGCTTGACGGGATCCTTCTAGATCGCCCAAGCCGCGATCAATCGCGACCCGTTCTCGGGTGATCGAACCGCCCAAGACCGCCCGCCGTCCGCGCTTCGGACGGCGAACTGTTGTTCGCTCTGGCCGTGCCTGAATCGACGGACGACACCATAGATCTCCTCATCAGCTAGAGCGAGCTGAACCCGGTGTTGATCCGAACGCATCGACGAGCCCAAGGCATTCGACAAGTGTTCGGCGGTACCACGAGGTCGCCACCGGCGGCCCTTCAGATCCCAAAGCTCGCCGTCGGTGGTGACGACCACTGGCCGGTCGCCGGGACCGCGCTGGATGCTGGCCAACTCGCGATCCCGCAATCGCTGGATATCGAACTCACCAGATGATCTACGGGTGAAAAGGAACCAAGACGGATCGTCGAGAAACCACGCGCACTGGGAAGCGAACATCAGCGGGCCGCTCTGAGTGTAAACCGCTCTCAGATCCTCGAACCCGCCATCCCTAATGGTCCGGTAGGCATCCCACCATGGCGCGCGGATCCGCACGGCTGACCACTCGCTGGCTCCGTCAGCCCAATTCCAGGCAGCAACCTCCCGGTCAGCGTTGCGGACCCGCGTAGAAGATCGACTACCGATCGCCCACCATCCGCCACTGCCCACACCGGCCCACTTCGCACCATCCGGTAGGGAAAAGGTTCTCCACCCTGCGGCGCGATCGAGGCAATGGAGCCTGCCCGGTTCGATAACAAAAATCTGATCACAATGCGGCTGGAGCCCAACCTGGGCTTCACTGGGGTTCTCCAGCGGCGGCGACGACAGCTCTTTCCAGGCCTCGCCGGTCTGCGAGGTGAACAGCCGCG
>JAJCXQ010000759.1 GCA_029263355.1 Acidobacteriota bacterium
TCACTTCCCCACGCTCGTCGATGGTTTTGAGGGAAATCGAATCGAGGTGCACCGGTCGGTGCACCGTGGACCGGCGGCCAGCCTTCGAGACCACCAACAACTCGCGACGTTTCAAAAAGCTGCGCACATGGTCAGGCATCGGACCGAGACTGCGGTCTTTGGCGTAGAGGGTGACCTCGTCTTTGCTCAGCAAGCCTAGCCCTTGACCCGGCACCACCTGCGCCACCGCGTCCCGGCCTTCACCCACGAAGAGATACTCGCGATAACCGAGGAACGTGAAGTGGTCGTCAGCGAGCCAATCGAGAAAGGCAGTGCCCTCATCGATCTCTTGCTGCGGTAGCGGCGGCGGAGACTGTCGGGTCGTTGCCGCCAGCTCTCGGCATCGATCGCGCATCGCCGGCCAGTCCTCTACAGCTGCTCGTACGTCGGCGAGCACCGCGGTCACCGCTCGCTGTACTTCAACGAGAGCGGCTGCGGGTCGTTCGCTGATCTGGAGATGCATGACCGATTCCGTCAATATCCGTCCCGTGGCATCGTCCGCGGCGCCTGGAGCGTCGGTTGCCGCCGAGTCACCCTCGATCAACTCGAGCAGACGACCATCAGTGTCACGGCGCACTCGCAGCACCGGATGGATGATCAGGTGAACCTCGGTATCGAGCCGTTGAACCGCCGCCAACAACGAGTCGACGAGGAACGGCATGTCGTCGTTCACCAATTCGACGATGGTGTGGGGAGACTTCCAGCCGTGGCTCTCAGCTCGCGAATTGTAGACCCGGATCTTGGCTTCCGCCGGCTGCCGCTGCTGCGCAAAGCCCCATAACGTCAAAGCGGCGCCGTAGAGATTGTCGGGCTCCTCGCCGAGGATTTCCCCCGGTGGCACGTGGGCGTAAAACCGTCGCAGGAACTGCTCCGCACTCGCAGCCCGCTCTGCCGGCAAACGTGCCTGCACGCGCTCCAAGACCTGATCGATCAGCTCAGACTTGAGTTGCTCTCTGCTAAAAGCCACGGCATCTCCTCGCGGCCACGCAGCCCAGCACAGACGGCGGAGGCCCGGTTTTTCGACGTTCGAAGGAATCTAGTCGTCTACTCTACCGGACCCGGCTAGTGTCGGGATAAAGATTCCACCCTCCCTACGGCCGCCGTAAAGTGGGAAGAGGGTGGACACGAGGTCCACCCCTACGAGCAGACTACTCGGTTTTCACCGGATCGGCGGGACGCTCGGGCAGGGTGAGAGGCTCGGCTTCGATTTTGGCCATGATCTCGGCGACGCCGCGCTCGAGTTGGGGATCACCACCTGCGATGACCAATTTGGGATCGTTCTCGACTTCGATATCGGGATCAACACCGTGGCCTTCGATAGCCCATTTGCCGTCAGCATCGTTGGTGCCGGTTTCAGGTACGAAGACCTGACCACCGTCGATCAACGGGCCGCGGCCGGAGATGCCCACAACGCCGCCCCAGGAACGCTTGCCGATCAGCGGACCGAGACCAGCCTTACGAAAACGATAGGGAAAAATGTCGCCATCCGACGCCGAGGTTTCATTGAGCAGGCAGGCCATGTGGCCATGGAACACGGCTGCGGGGTAGGTCCGCACACTCTCACTGATGCGGCCGAAGCGGGTACCAAGGAGCTTGCTGTCGAGCCGCTCGATGATCCACTGTGAGACGTTGCCACCGCCATTCGAGCGCACATCGACCACCAGTCCCTGTTTGCGGATCTGTGGGTAGTACCACTTGATGAACTCACGGATACCGTTGGCGCCCATGTCGGGGATGTGAAGGTAACCCACCTTGCCGTCGGTCATCTCGTCAACCTTTTGACGATTGTGGTTGACCCACTCGAGATATCTCAGGCTGCCTTCGCTGCGGATCGGCTGGTAGGTCACTTGCCGCGCCCCCTCGGAGCTCGGCGTCGCGTTGAGGGTGAGGGTTACCGGATCGGTTTTGTGCTGCAGTAGCCGATAGGGATTGTCTGTGCCCACCAAATCGACACCATCGATCGCCAGCACGTAGTCACCTTCTTTGGCGTCGACTCCGACCTCGGTCAAAGGAGATCGGTAACGGGATTCCTCGTTCGAGCCATGCATGATGTGGGCGATACGGTAACGCCCGTTGGCCGCGTCGAGCTCGAAGCTCGCCCCAGGGAGGCCAACCGGCGCACGGTCGGGCACTTCGTAGTCACCACCCTGAATGTAGGCGTGGCCAATGCTGAGCTCCGAAATCATCTCGCTGATCACGTAGTTGAGATCAGAGCGGTGCGCCACGTGGGGCAGCAGTGCCCGGTACTGATCACCAATGGCCTGCCAGTCGTAACCGTGCATGTTTTCGACATAGAAGAAGTCCCGGAAACGGCGCCACACCTCACCGAAGATTTGCTCCCACTCTTCAGCCGGCACTAGGTCGACCACCAAGCCGCGGGTCGAAACTGAATCGCCGGTGGCCTTGGGCTTGGCATCAAAAAGTTGGAACGAACCGTCTTGCTCGACCAGAACTTTCTTGCCGTCGGCCGAGTGAGTGTAGCCATCGATGCTGTCGACCAGTGTCGACGCCTCACGGTCCTCGAATGAAAAGACATGGAGCTTGACGTCGTCGTAGCTCTGACGGCCGTAGAACGGAGCCCCGAAGGTGACATAGAGCAGGTGCCCATCCACCGCAGACAAGCCCGCGTAGTTGTCTGCCGACACCGGCACTTGCGTGACGCGATCGTGCAGGCCATCAAAATCGATGGTGATGTAGTCCTTCTTGGACTCGTCGTCGCTGTCCTCGTCGGAGGCGTCTGTCTTACCCTTCTTGCCCTTGGCGTCTTTCTTCTTGTCTGCCTTGTTGTCGCCGGCCTCGGAGTCGCCCTTCTTGTCATCGTCGGCTTCATCGCCGTCAATCGTCACCTCGTCGCTTTCCGGGCCGAAGGGGTTCTCGACATCGTCGCGCAGGGCCAAAGCGAAGATCCCGATGCTGCGATTGCCGGCATAGTTCCACTCGACCATCGAGATCTGAGGCGCAAACTGGCGCCGGCTGAGGTAGAAGAGATAGTCCCCCGCGGGCCCCCAGGCCGGTTCGAACTCGTCGAACAGGTCGCCGGTCACCCGACGCAGCTGGCCGTCGGCGGCACTCCACACGTGAATCGAGTTGAACTCGTTTTCGTCGCCGAGGCTGAAAGCGAGATGGCCGCCGTTGGGTGACCAGGTGTAGTCTCGAACCATGCCTTGGTGGTCGTCAGCGATCTCGGTCAGCTTCTTGCTGGCGATCTCGAGTACATAAAGTCGGCCGTCTTTGTCCGAAAAGGCTAGGCGCTTACCGTCCGGCGCCCAGTCTGGGGCGTAGCGGAACGCAGACCCTCCGTCGGTGAGCTGCTCGGGCTCGCTGCTACCATCCTGAGCGACGAGGTAGATCTCGTCCTCACCGCTCATATCCGAGACGAAG
>JAJCXQ010000760.1 GCA_029263355.1 Acidobacteriota bacterium
GATACCGGCGTCCTCGAGGGCAGCCCGGGCGGCATGGCCCGCCAAGTCCGCAGTGCTCTCGTCGGCGGCGGCGAATCGACGCTCCGCAATGCCGGTGCGGGTGACAATCCACTCGTCAGTCGTATCGACCCGCCTTGCCCAGTCGGCGTTGGTCACAACCTTGGTGGGCAAATAGGCCCCCATCCCCAGCAGGCCAATACCGCCTTCGGTCAAACAATTATCGGTCAAACAAACTCCCGATCAGGATTCGTAAACTCGACGAGACCACTACAATACTCTCATCTATGCTCCAGCTCAAACCGCGCAAGGACCGTCAGCTGCTGCGTAACATGGTGTTCTTCGGTCGCACCCTGCGACGACTAGGCGTCGAATGCACCCTGCCCCAGATCTTCACTCTGGTCGACGCGATGGAGCACATCAACCTCCGTGAGCGCCAAGAGTTCAAGGATGCAGCGCGCACGGTCCTGATACAAAGGGCGGATCAGATCGGCATCTTCGATCAAGTCTTTGATCTCTTCTGGAGCGACCGTGCGATCAAACCCCGCGACAAGATTGATCTCGGACGTATCTTGCGGCAGGCTCTGAAGCGCAACAAAACTCTGATCGCCCTGCCCGCCGATGGCGCCGACCCGAGCGACGCGACGCCAACCGACGATGACGTGATCGAGTTGCGCGCGACCTACAGCGCCAGCGAGGTCTTGCGTCACAAAGACTTCGCCGAACTCACCAGTGAAGAAAACCGCGTCGTCCGGCGGATGATGCTCGAGCGCCCCTGGCAGATCGACCGTCGGCGCACCCGTCGCAAGGAGGCCGCACCGAAGGGGCCCACCCTCGACATCCGGCGCTCGATGCGCCACAGCCTGCGTCACGGAGGTGAGATGGTGAAACTCACCTGGCGGCGACGGCGGACGAAACCGCGACCGCTAGTGATCCTATGCGATATCTCGGGCTCGATGGAGGCCTACTCACGGATCTTCTTGCAGTTCATTTATGCCCTGAGCACAACCTCCGATCGCCTGGAAGCGTTCGTTTTCGGTACTCGCCTGACCCGCATCAGTCGACAATTGAAGCACCGACAGGTCGATGTCGCTCTACGTCAGGCAACCGCTCGCGTCGTTGATTGGGGCGGCGGTACCCGGATCGGCGAATCGTTCAAGCGTTTTAACTACGACTGGGGGCGTCGGGTGCTGGGGCGCGGCGCGGTCGTAGTCGTATTGTCCGATGCTTGGGATCGCGGCGACGTCGACATGTTGGAACATGAAACCGCCCGACTCCGACGATCCTGCGGCCGACTGATCTGGCTCAACCCACTACTCGGCAGTCCGGGTTACGAACCGCTGACCCGGGGAATCCGCCGAGTGCTGCCCTACATCGACGACTTTCTGCCGGTCCACAACCTGACCAGCCTCGAACAACTCGGTAGAATCTTGGCGACCTTAGGCCCCAACCGATAAATCCGGCGATGACCGAGGAACCATGATGCGCGACGTAATCAATGACATCGAAGGTTGGCGGCTGGCCGGCAAAAAGACCGCAATCGCAACGGTGGTGAAGGTCTGGGGCTCGGCGCCACGGCCTCTAGGCTCGAAGATGGCGATCTCTGACAGCGGCGACATGGCGGGTTCAGTGAGCGGTGGCTGCGTCGAAGGAGCGGTCTTCGAGGAAGCTCAGCAAGTGATCGCCAGCGGCGCACCCAAGCTGGTGGGTTACGGCGTCTCCAACGAGAATGCATGGGCGGTAGGTCTGTCGTGCGGCGGCCGGATCGAGATCTTCATCGAAGCGGTGGAGGGCTGAGCCGTGCGCCAAGACATCTATCGTCAGCTCAAGACCTGCCTCGACGACGATCGACTAGCGGCAGTGGCTTCGGTGGTCAGCGGCGCGGGCGCCGGACGGCAGCTGCTGATCGCACCAGCGCGCGGTGACCAAGAAGCGTTGCAAGTCGGCAGCCTCGGTGATCCCCATCTCGAACGGCAAGTCATGGCGCAAGCGACCGAACAGCTGGCGAGCTTTCAGTCACAGCGCCACCGATTCACGGTCGAAGATGGCGGAGACGCACACCCCCAACCGGTCGACGTTTTCATCGAGATTCATCCACCCCGGCCCAAGCTGGTCATCGTCGGCGCGGTACACGTCGCCGCGGTGCTCGTCACCTTCGCCAACGTGCTCGGTTTCAAGACCTTCGTGGTCGACCCGCGCACCGCCTTCGCCACCCCCGAGCGGTTCGCCCATGCCGACGAGCTCATCACCGACTGGCCCGACGAGGCGCTACGCGCCATCGACATCAATGAAAACACCTATGTGGTGCTTCTGTCTCACGATCAGAAGCTCGACATCCCGGCGCTGCAAGTGGCGTTGCCCAGCCCGGCACGATATATCGGTGCTTTGGGCTCTAAGAAGACCCACCGCAAACGGATCGAGGCGCTGCAAGAGGCCGGCAGCAACAGGTCTTCGATCAAGACCGTTGCGATCGAACGTATCCACAACCCGATTGGCCTCGACCTCGGCGGCCGACGGGCCGAGGAGATCGCTATTTCGATTATCGCCGAGATGATCGCCGTCAACCACGGCAAGGCCTGACTGCTGGTGGCCGCAATCAAAGCGTCAACCCAGGTCGCTGGTATTGTCCTCGCTGCCGGGACCTCGACGCGACTCGAGCGTCCAACGCCCAAGCAACTGCTCGAGCTCGGCGGCGAAGCCCTGGTTCGACGCGTCGTACGAGCTGCCCTCGCGTCGCGGCTCGAGGAGGTCATCGTCGTGCTCGGTCACGCCGCGACAGAAGTTGCTCGAGCGGTAGACGACCTCGACGTCCAAACGGTCGAGAATCCGGACTACCCACTCGGTCAAAGTACCTCGGTGCGCGCTGGCCTCAGCCGGGTCGCCCCTGAGTGCGGAGCGGCACTGTTCATCCCGGCAGACCAACCGTTATTGAGCTCGGATCTCATCGATCGCCTGCTCGTCACCTACCGGCAAAGCGGCGGTCCGATCGTGGTCCCGACCCACAGCGGCCAGCGCGGCGCGCCGGTCCTCTTCGACCGCAGTCTGTTCATTGAGCTCGCACAGCTCATCGGCGACACCGGAGGTCGCAGCCTGATGACGACCTACCGTAACCGGATCATCGAGGTCCCCGTCGATGACCCCCTCGAGCTCGCCGACGTTGATACTGTGAGTGACCTCGAGCGACTGGCTGCGAAGGCGGGTTTGGCAGCAACCCTCGGGGGATAACCTCAGTCGAGCCACCAACCCAAGACATCGAGGCGCTGGGCAAATTGCAGGATCGGCTCACCCACGAGCTCGAACCCATGGGCGTCGGCGACGGTGTTGGTCGCAAACTCGGCTTCGGCCGCGTAAATTGGCCACGGACGATGATGGATATCGCCGCGCCGCACCCGGCCGCGGTGATCGATCGCATAGAGGCAGTATCGCTCGGTCAGCCAATGCTCCAGACTGCCCGGTTGGACCTCGAGTGGCCTTCCGATTGGGCGGTAACGGGCGTCGAGCACCCCCGGTCCGAGGCGGCGGTCGCGTCGTCGGCTGCGATACCGAATCCAGTTGTTCTCATTCGTGACGGCTTCATTCGTCACCGTGATCTCGGCTGCAAAATAGGGCAAGTGGAACGCCGTGCGGGCGCCCCATACCGCCAGCTGATCGGCGGCGTCGAGGCTGAAGAACCACACCCCCGGCCTACCCTGATGAGTGACGTACGTCCTGACATTGAGCTCCGGAAACGAACGTGGCCCCGGCAGCGTTCCCGGCAGCCAGCCGAGCCCTCGCGGCCCAACATGCTCCATCCGAAAAGGCACCAAGCTGAGGTAGCCGAGTCCGTCGAAGGTATCGAGCTCGAGAGCGGGCGGCACCTGCTGCCGTAAGACCTCCGCGTCGATGCTCCAGTGGGCAAACAACAAATCCAGCCACGACATCGTCATCACCCACGGCCGCGACGGCAGTGACCAAGGGCGGTGTGCAGTTTCAGCGGTGAGCCCAGTCCAATCGATCCTCGAACCCATAGCAAGGCCATTCTAGCTCTCTGAAGTGGGGCTCAATCCATCTTCTCGATGGGTTCGTCGCGAAAGCCATCCGCCTCTGGGTCCCGCGGGAGTGTCCGCGACGGGCAGCCCTACAACGTCGAGGAACTTCACCCCTTGACCGCCAAGCTCAAGCTCAATAACCTCTATTGATAAATTCTTCTAATGTCCTCGAGTCACTCCGTTGTCCGGCGGGACGGCTGAGTGGTTCATTCGGAGAACCAGAAACCAGATCAACGGGTATGGCGATCTTCACATAAATGACCCCAAAATCTGATCATCAAAGAGTCGCTGCCCTCAGGCAATACGACATCCTCGACACCCCGGTCGAGCCAACCTTCGACATCATCACGGCGATGCTTTCGGAGATACTCGATGTCCCCCATGCCTGTGTTTCGCTGGTCGATTCGGACCGTGTTTGGTTCAAGTCGGCATTTGGTATCGATGTTCCTGAAGTAGATCGCGAAGAGGGTTTCTGCGCCTCCCTGGTGACCACCGACGCCGAGGCGCTCCACATCGAGGATGCGCAGATCGAGCCCAACAGCCGGGACAACTCCTTGGTCCGCGGCGGCCCCCGAATCCGCTTTTACGCTGGCGCCCCCCTGAGCTCGCCGGAAGGGCATCGGATCGGCACCTTGTGCGCCTTTGGCCCCAAGCCGCGAGGCCTCAGCGAGACCGAGCGCACCACACTCAAGCGTCTCGCCACCCTCGTCATGCATGAGATCGAGCTACGCAGCACGCAGCGCGCCTTGGAACGTACCGAAGCCGCTCTGCGCCAAGCGCAACGATTGGAGAGTATTGGTCTGGTCGCTAGCGGCGTCGCCCACGACTTCAACAATCTGCTCAGTGGCATCCTCGGCAATGCGGAGTTGTTGCGCCGCAATCTCGACGGTAACCCACCCGGTTTGGCGCTGCTCGGTGAAATTGAAGCCACAGGTCAGCGGGCGGCAGACCTCGTCGGACAGGTGCTGGCTTATGCCGGACGCGACCAGGATAGCCCCGCGGTACCCGTAGATCTCAATGCCGTGGTCCGCGAGACCCATCACATGCTCGACGCGTCGGTGGGAGCTCGCGTCGCCGTCCAACTCGAGCTTGCCAAAGATCTACCTGCAGTACTCGGCCATTCCACGGGCTTACGCCAACTGGTTATGAACCTGCTGACCAACGCTACCGAAGCCTGCGGCAAAGCCGGTGGCAAGGTGGACATTGCAACCTGCCTGGGGGCTGGTGACGACACTATCGTTTTGACCGTCACCGACGACGGTCCTGGCATGCCAGACGAGGTGCGAGAACGTATCTTCGAGCCGTTCTTTTCGTCTAAATCCGGCGGTCGCGGCCTTGGGCTCTCGATCTGCCATCGCATCGTCGGGCAGAATAACGGCCGAATCGAGGTCGAGTCCGAGCTCGGATGCGGCACAACGTTTCGCGTTACCCTACCGAGCTGTGGCCAGCCCGCGATCGACGAATCTTGCGATCAACACGAGTCTCGAGGCGTCGAGGCCGGTGAAGGGTTGGTGCTGGTGGTCGACGACGAACCGATCATCTGCGAGATCGCGCGGCGATGCTTGGAGGACGCAGGTTACAGGGTTTTACTGGCCGGTGGCGGGGCCGAAGCGATCGAAATGCTGGACGCCCACCACGACGACCTGAGTGCGATGGTGCTCGACTGGAGCATGCCGGACGTCAACGGCGAGCAAGTCCTTGCCGCCATGAGCCAGCGTCACATGCGCCTGCCGGTGGTGATGGCGAGCGGGCACACCGAGAAGGACGCGAGAGAAAGCCTCGGCCCCTATGCCGTCGACTCTTTCTTGAAGAAACCCTTCCGGTTGGATGACTTGATTCTACAAGTCAAGACTGCGCAGACTGAGCACAGCGACGCGCCTCGCCACTGACCGTGAGCCGAGAGCCGAGAGCCGAGAGCCGAGAGCGAATCTCATCGCTTCTCCTTCTTGCCCACAACGATCCAGGAGTCTCGCCATGGCCCCCGTCTACAACAAGTTACAACAGGCATTCTGCCTCAATCTGATCGCCAACTCAGCATCAAGCAAACTCGGCAGCGCTCAGAAGCTGCAACGCATCGCCAGCCGTGAGATCGAAGCGGTGCTATCGAACCAGCGCATCCGTGAGCTGATCGGATCGTGGGACGTCATCTGGGGACCGGTGGTCTGGCAGCACAAAGGCGGCGACGTCGCTGACAACACCATGTACGTCGCCCGCAACGCCGACACAACTGACGGCAACAACGAGGTCGTAGTGGCGATCGCTGGCACCAATCCGATCTCTTGGTTTGGTTGGCTGGTCGAAGACTTCAAGGTTTACAAAACGGCGCCATGGCCCTTCAACAACCACACCGGGGACCTCGAGCCACGAATCTCCGAGGGAACCGCCACCGGATTGGACGTCCTCTTTCACAAGATGTCCTTCAACGACCAGACCCTGACCGAATTTCTCACCACTCTCAGTGGCACACCGTTGGACATCACCGTCACTGGCCACAGCTTGGGTGGCGCCCTGTCCGCTTCGACCGCCCTGGCGCTGGCAGATCTGCAAGGTCGCGAGAACGAATGGGACCCTGATCGCAATGCCGTCGTCTCTGCTGTGCCCAGCGCCGGCCCCACTCCCGGCACCGCCGACTTCGCTCAGTACTACACCCAACGCATCGGTACCCGTACCAACCGCATCTGGAATGTCCTCGACGTTGTGCCCCATGCATGGCAGATCAATCAGCTGGTGCAAGCGCCTCACCTCTATTATCCCTATCTGCCGCCCAATCCCTTGATCGAGTTGGCGGTCGGGGCAGCCATCGTCGATTCCAAGGTCGGTGGAACCTACATCCAAATCAACGAGCAGACACCGGGACTGCCGGGTCAGGTTTATCTCGACAAGGTCTACGGGCCGGAAAGTCCTCTAACGGAGATCGAGCATTCACTGTTCAAAGTTGCGGTCAACAAGCTGATTGCAGCGTTGGGCAAGAAAGAGGGCTGGCCGACTTGGAAGGTCGTTCTGCTACAACGTGTCGCCGACTGGCTGCTGAAGCGCTTTCAGTCGGGCAAGGGCTGGCTTCATTCGATTGTGCTCCCCGACCTCGAGAAGGCGGTCCGGCTCGGTGACCTCGGCATTCCCGAAGATGCAAAACCCGAGCTCGTCGACCTCGTCATCGAGCTCAACGGCCTGTTGCTTTTCCTGATCCAGGCCGCAGCCCAGCATGTTGTAGCTTATCCCGGTCTCATGGGCGTCAACGAGTACAAGCAGTTGGCGGACAAGATCCAGAGTTGACGGTGGTTCGGGAGCTGTTGGCGTCGGCCAAGAGGTGACGGCGGCTACCCGACCGTCACGGCCCGCCATCCAGGGGTTGTTGGCGAGCTACCGGGCGGTAGTCGAGCTCCGCCAACGCGGTGCGCACCTCAGTGCGCCCAGGCGCGTCCAGGCCTTCCCACAGGCTATCCCAACGCACGCAGCCTTTGAGGCTTGGCGTCTTGGGACGTTTGCGAGTGGCGGCGTCCGCCTCGAGCTCTTCGCACAACGCGGGCCAGTCCTCTGGCTCGCCGCCGACGTCCCGCTGTTCAACCAGTAGATCACCTTGTACAAAACTGAAGGTCAGCGGCTGACGGTCACCAAAGGCAAGCAAACTGCGTTGGCGGAACTCAACCTCGATCCGGGCGCGACGAGACGCGCTGAGCTCGAAAGCAAGAACTTCTTCCGCCACTCGAGCATGGTGCCGCCAACGGCCACGTTCACGGTGGTGACGCTCTTGCGCCAGTCGAAGCACATGTTTGCCCGGTGGCAAACGACGGATGAAGTTCAACGGCTCCTCCCGCCCCCCGAGCAAGCTGTTGTTAGAGGCTGGCACGTAGGTCAGTGGAACGCCGTTGAGGTACACAAACAGGTCCCATTCCGCCTCACCTTCGTCAAATGTCGGCGAGTAGAGAAAGCTGAATTCCACCGCTGGATCAGATGTCGAAAAATCGACCAGTGCGGGCGCCACCTGGCTGATCGACGGCGTCGCAAGCGGCGACTTGATGGGCGCAGACTGCGGTGGCGCGGGCACTCGTGGCGCAGACTGCGGTGACGCGGTCTGCGGTGGCGCGGGCACATTATTGGCCGTCACCCCGATCGCCAACAGATGCGTCAAGAGGCTGTCGCTGGCTCCCGCACTCTTGAGCTCGATGAGTTGCTCAGCGGTGGGAGACGACGGCGCCTGGCTGGCCTTGTCGAGCCAGGCACGAATGACCACCTCACCGACATCAGCCTCCAGCATGGCCAACATCGACCGATGCATCGACAAGGGTTCATCTGCTGTTACGGATCCACCAAAAAGCAGGATGAGGACGAGGCAGACCTGCCGCGAGCCCGACAACAACGTGACCTTCTGTGAACGTACCAAACCCACGGACATCCCAAATCCTCCAAGTGTCGAAATCTAAGGGGAGTTTATGACAAGGCGCCCCTTCACGCCCCGCTGGTGGTCGCGAGCCCGAGGCGCGATCAACCTCGAGGTCGCTCCACTGCCCCACAGCCTCGCTACAATACTCACCGGGAACACAAACTCATCAATAAAGCAACGAGGAAGATACGATGAATCTGCAAGGAGCAAAGGTACTGATCACCGGCGGTAGCGATGGCATCGGGCGAGGTCTGGCGGCGGCGTTGAAGGTCGAAGGCAGCGACGTGGTCATCACCGGACGACGCAAAGACCATCTCGAGGCGGCAGCCGAGGCAATCGGCGTCGGATACATCCAAGGAGACGTCGGCGTCGAGTCCGAGGCGGTGGCGACCGTCCAGCGTTTCGTCGACGACCACGGACGCATCGACATCTTGGTCAACAATGCTGGCTTCGGCTACTTTGCACCCCTGGTGGAGATGGAGCTCGCCAGCATCGAGTCGGTCTACCGCACCAATGTGTTCGGCGCCTTCTTGATGGCCCGCGAAGCCGCCAAACACTTCATCGAGCAAGGCTCGGGCGACCTGATCAACATCTCGTCGACCTCCGGCCTCAAGGGCGGCAAAGGCTCAACCGCCTACTCGTCGTCCAAGTTTGCTCTACGCGGTATGACGGAGTGTTGGCGTGACGAGTTGCGTCATCACAACGTGCGGGTGATGCTGGTCAATCCCAGCGAAGTGCTGACCCAATTCTCGGTGATCGCGGGTTATGACCAGGTTGCGTCGAAGAAGAAGCTGCGCGCCAGCGAGATCGCCGACGCCATCGTCGGCGCGCTGAAGATCGATAGCCGGGGATTCATCCCCGAGTTCTCGGTGTTTGCGACCAATCCGTTCTAGTGCCGCGTCATTCATCGCAGCCGCCGTAACTCACTCGGCAGGGCTTCCGAGAGCTCTGCCCCAAGGAGCCGTTATATGAGACCCACGACTCGAATTCTTGTCCTGGTCCTGGCGCTACTCGCCTCGACCGGCCCGCTCTTCGCCCAGAAGGTTGGCCCCGCCAACGGCTCTCTGTTGCTGGCTGGCGGAGGCGTGCGAGATCAAGCGATCCTCCAGCGTTTCATCGAGCTCGCGGGCGGACCGCAGGCGCCAATCGTAGTGATCCCGCCCTGGCCGGATGAGTAGCAGAGCGGAGTGTCGACGACCGACACTCGCCTGGATCTAGGGCGTCGACCACGCCGACGTGTCGCCGTCTTCGAAGCCATCAGCAAAGATGAGCGACGCGGGTTGAGGTGGCGTTTCTCCATCGAAGCCGGTGAGCGTAGGATCGCCCAGCAGGTTCCAGCCGAGCAGGACGTCGAGCACCGCCGGACTCTCGGTTGCGGCCAGGGCTGTCTTGGCTTCCAAGATCACTTCGCCAAGGGTCCGCCCCGGCTCGAAGAGTCGACCAAAAATCTCCAACGACAGAGCACGCTCGGAACGTGCTTCGGTCAGGGTTGTCGCCCCTAACACCGCCGCCGCGCCCTGGTCGCCCGACAACAACAGCTGATGCCCCAGGGTCTCGTTCTGAGGGGACACGTAATAGGTGGTCCAACAACCCCACTGGGCCACCACGGTGGGGGCTCCGGCATTGCCGAGGGTCGCCGCATCGGTAGCGTTGAAGAGACCGTCAAAACTCCAAGTGGTAGGCCCTGAGTGCCCCATGAAGCTGGTCACTGCTGGCCCTGAGGACATTTGATCGAGTAGCTGGTCGCGGGCATCACTCACCCCCAACTGATCGATGTAGATCCGCTGAAGCTGCCAGTCGAGTGGGATCAAGGAAGCTAACTGCTCGCTGGACAACGTAAAGTCGAACCGTGACGACGAGTCGTAGTCATCGGAAGCCAGCACCAGGGTCTTACGATCAGCGAGTTGCTCGTAGTTGAGGGTCTTGTCGATCAACGTTGCCAATTCGTCCGGAGTACGTACCGGGAATCGGCCGATCGCAACGTCGGGCACTTCGTCGCCGTCACCGTCGGCGAGCAGGCCGTCGGCGGGCGCAAAGCGCACAAATTCGCCAGTCTGAGCATAAAGTGACGGTATGAAGCTGATACCTCCCAGACCCAGGTAGTCATGGTAATCGTAGGTATCGCCGCCGACCAGAAGCACTGCCCGGGTGCCCAAATTATGACGCGCAAAGTTGATGTAGTCGCGGATCGCCTGCGGGTCGAAGATGCCAAAGCCGAATTGTTGGTAAATGTCGTCGACGTCTACTACCTTGACGGTCCAGCCTTGAGCGCGGCGAGCCGAAACCAGGGGCGCAAGACCACTCGAAAAATCAGGATGGGAGACGATCAAAAACTCAGCTTCTCCACTGCTTAGATCAATCTCCCCTCGCCCAGGCTCGATTCCTGGGCTCGTGATCGCGCCACTTGCCAGGAAGTACGTAGCGAGCGAGGCATCACCCGGGAATCGCACCGTGTAGTCTCCAGGAACGCCACCGATTTGGAGATTCGCCAGGTGTTCGATCTGCGAACCCTGGCGGCGATAGACGGTGACGTCCGGCGAGGTCAGGCCAGCCACTTCGAAGACTTCTCCGGCGGCTTCGAACTCGAGGGCGTCATCGATCGCCTCGAACTCCCGGTCATAACTCACCGACCAGCTCTCGACGTTGACCAGGTCGAAGTCGACGCCGGTGTCGCCAGGCAAAGTGACGGTCAGCGTGTTGTCCCCGGCCTGCAGAACAGCAGCGGGAACATCAAAGGTGATCGGGTGGTCGGTCAGCCCATCAAACGTTTCATCCGCCAACTCGACGCCGTTGACCGAAAGCACCACGTGGTGATCCGGAGCCTGAGCCCAATCGGTCACACCCCACAGGGAAACCGAAAGACGTGCCGGATCCGTTCCGGGCACCCGTCCTTCAGTGCGAAACGTGAAGTTCGCCGAGGCTGGAGACGAAAACGCCAGAATCGAAGTGTCGTACCAAGGATCATCGGTTGGCGAACCGAAGCTATAACTCGAGTTGCGCTCCGTTTGCACTTGTACGGTATAGGAATCAGCTGCCGATGCAATGCTGGGCGCCGACGCGTCGGAGCCGACTCGCGCCGCATTCGCTGGATCCGAATTCAGGTTGTACACGTTGGTCTTGGTGTAAAGCGAATCGAGGCCAAAACCCACCAACTCGATGAAGGCCCCCGGCCCGAACACACCGCCAGCAGCGACCACTCGGATCGGCCAAGGAGTGCCGCGATTCATTAGCGCGAGGTTCGATGCGGGGATCCCTGCGAGGTCGAGCCCCGCCGCCGCCAGCTGCTGGTAGGACACACGGTAGATCCCATCCTCGTCCACCAACAAACGAAGGGCTCCGCCACCCGCTTTCTCGAGCCGGAGGCGCCCCTGTGCAGCATTCAAGCGAGCCGCCTTGGCAGCGTGATGGTGAGTACGAATCTCTTCCCAGGCAATGGGCTGGTTGGTGAGATCCGGGCGACCGTAGGATTTGCCGCGCTCGAAGGGACCATGGAAACGTGACGTACCGCGCACTCCAACGTCTTCGAGCAGGAAGAGGTCCCCAACAACAGTTTCGTCCTGATGGGCATATTTACGGACCGCAATCGAGTCGACTCCCGAAGAAGCAATCAGTTGGCGATTGATCGCACGCCAATCACCATCGCGCCACACCCAAAGATTGAAGCCAATGTGCCCAACCTCGGTGGCTGTTTGCCACTCGACGTCCAACCTGTCCTGATCGCCACGGGTAGCGAAGTAGGACAACGTGACTGGGGTGAAGGTGGCGCCGCCGTCGTAGAAGCCAAAGTTGTTGTTGGCAGAGTTGTCGGTTGCAGGATCTTCAGGATCACTACCGTCCGGCAAAGCTGCCGGCTCAACCCCGCCGGTTGCGGTCTGGGTCGTCTGCAGGTAACCGTCGACAACCGTCGCCGCAGTTTCCACCTCCACCTCGTAAACTCCCGGCGGAAGATCGTCGAAGAGGTAGAAGCCGTTGATGTCGGTGGTTTCTCGGCCGATCAGGAATCGCTCGCCGCCAACGATGCGGTAGAGCAACATCGTGGCGCCCTGAACCAGGGTTTCGAGAGTCGTCTCTCCCGGGTCGTAAACGCTGTCCGCGTCACCGTCGACAAAGTCGAGCTCACCATCGACATCCGCGTCGACGAACACCGTACCGCTGATCTCGAGAGCGCTGCTCGCCAGATCGTCGCGATAACCGAAGTCCGCGGTGATGTCGTGGGGCGAACCCGACGTCAAGGTCACAGCGTAAGGGTCCGCCTGGCTGTTGTCGTCAACTCCCGTGGCCCCCGAAGTCTTGATGAGCCCAGTGAGGACGCCTGAGGTGTCGGTGACGTCCACTAGGTAATCGCCGAAGGGAAGTCCCTTGAGCTCGTACGCCCCGTTGAAGTCGGTCACCACCGTGCGCAACAGGTTGTCGATGCCGGCGTCGATCATGCCATTGCCATCGGCGTCGAACCAGACGGCGACGGTTACGCCCTCGATCGGCGGCTCGTCCGAGTCACGGTCGCCGTCCATGTTCAAGTCGTGCCAGATGATGGTGCCTAAAGAACCGCTACAAACCGCCGGGGCATAACCGAAATCAGCCGTCAAATCAGACGTGACGCCATTCAATACAACCGCATAAGGATCGTCTTGGCTGTTGTTGTTGACTCCCGCTGAGCCGGCGGTCTTGTCCAGACCGGAGAGCAGGGCTCCGGAATCGGTGACGTCAACCAAGTAGTCAGCATCCGACGGGTTGCCATCCCCGGAATCCGAAAGCGGCAGTCCGAGGAAACCATAGGCGCCGCCGCCGGCGGTCCGCGTGGTGGCGATGACTTTCTCGTCGTCGGCGTTGCCCGCGATGTTGTCCGCTCCGTCCGGATCCCACAGGCCGTTGCCATCCACATCACGGATCACGTTGACGGAAACCGAATCGAGGCCGGATTCACCGCCGTCGACGTCACCATCACCGTTGAGGTCGAGCCACACCAAGTCACCGATCGAGCCCAACGAGCCACCATCAATCCCCCAATCGACTTGAGTGAAGACATCACCGGCAGCCAAGGTGAGGCCGTAGGTCGAGTCGACGCCGGTGTTGGTTGGCGAGGTATTGAGGCCGGCTGGCAAGGTGGCTGCGTCGAAAAATACGATGTACTGATCAGCTGCCAGACCAGTGAAGAGATAGCTGCCGTCGGGAGCCGTCGTCGTCGTCGCTGTAGTGTCGTCGACGGTGCCCAAAATGG
>JAJCXQ010000761.1 GCA_029263355.1 Acidobacteriota bacterium
AGCTTACCATAGTGCGCCGTCGAGGTGTCAAGGGGCACTCTGGGGGCAGCACACTGCAACAGTGCCTCGGCCTTAACCACAGTCCGCAGCCGTCGCCAACACTTAGGCGGAAATCTACCGGCTTGCGAACTGTCGGCGAATGTGGCACCCGTCCACCCGCCGAACCACATTCTGATAGAGGGCGCCGCCGGCTTAGCAACAGCGTATTCCATTCGCCCAATCCACCATCGAAAGCGTCGAGGAACACACACCGATCGCTTGGTGTGTGTTCCTCAGCTGTCTAGCGAGTTCCTCGTCCGACAAACCAAGTCAGCGTCCTTGGTCTTCTGGTAAATCGGGCACAGTGGTCCCGCCGTCAGCTGCCTGCGGCTGCCAAGACCCTCTCAACCCGCGCGAGGAGTGAGCGAATCGGGAGCATGGTCGAGGCACCCAGCCGACCGGACAAAGTCGATTCAGCCCCAGCCTGCGACCTCGTCTGGGACGTCAATATCGGTATCTTCTTGAGTCTTACTCCTGTCCAAGCCATCCTCGATGACCGCCCCAGCCTGATCCTGCAGGACGTGCGCGGACGCCGAACTCGATCGCCATAGCTTCGGGACAACCACCTGGAACGATTTTGTGACCCGCTCTGGCGAGGAACTTGGTCTAGCTCGAACGACCGAAGAGAAGCCAAGTTGACGAGACCGCGTCGACTCGTGGCTGGGCAAGTCGCTATTGCTTCTACGCAGCAGCTCGAGCGCCGGGCCGACAGAATTCCGCTTGAAGTAACTGGGACTGTTGTTGGCGGCAAGCGGCCGAGGAATGAGGAGCTTTGCAGAGTGCTGCCTCCACAGTCGCCTTGCTGTGGGTAGGTGACCTCATGGTGCGGGGGTTGGGGTTCGGCAGAAAAGCCGGGCCGGTGTCTGCTTGAAGGCAGACAGATGATCGCTTATAGTCTGTCGAGAGCCTTTGAGGCTCGTTATGGCTTGTCCGCTGAAATTTGCGAAGGACGGCGACCTTCATAGAGAAATCACTACTGCGACGCTAATTGCCACTGCCAACGAGGCTTCCGCTCATCGAACTGAATCCCAACTCAGTCATAGCTGACGGCGTCTGTATATATGGGAGAGATAGAGAACTGAATCTATGGGAGAGATGGAGAACTGAGAAAGTCTCATTCTCCTTAGAGACCCAGGTTCGGAGGTCCTTCTGGCTCAAACCGTTCGGAGAGTAGTCCCCACAATGGATCGAACACAACAGCACAAGAAACCAGTCGACCACCAAGCCGAACCAGGTTCCTCCCCACCTTATGCGATGGACAGCCCAGCCTTGCCCTTGCCTGGCTATGACGAGTTCGTGAGTGACCTGTTAGATCGAGTCTTCTCGCGCGCGGCCGAGCCTCTAAACGAGCTCTTTGGTTCTGATTCCTTTCAGGAACTCTTCTGTGGAAAGTTCGGCCTCAAGGCATCTTCGTTTTATTTCTATGATTCACGAACGACTCACTTCCGGGAGTTTCGGCAGGCTCTTGTCGATGGCATAGAGTGCCCAGTTTTCAAGACTTCACCTATCCAAGGATCACCAATCAGATACACATATGAGCGCCGCCAAGAGGCTGAAGTTGAGTATCTTAAGAAGCTGAGAGAACGCCTTCGAACGTCTGACGAAGACTCTCGAATTAGTGCACAGCTTTGCTACGATAATTTGAATGCCAGCAGTCGGCCTAGTCGGAGATCCGTATCCGAGGCAAAGAAAGACTGGCTCGTGATACCTCGCGGTGAGCGAAGCCTCTTTAGTTTCGAATGGTCAGTCCTGAGGACACTCAGTTACGAAGGTCTGGATTACGGCCCCGCTGCGGCAGAAACAGTAAAGGGCGCCGCATTCGCGGAGAAGTGCTGGGCAGAAATATACAGAAACCCAAAATATCCACAAATGCAGGGTCAGGAGAGTATCGATTATCCAGAGTTGGTGAAGTGGTTAAAGCAAGTCCTGTCGGCGAGAGGAAAAAAAGGCTACAGCTATCTCTATGAAGATCCCAAGAATTCGCTTAATTGGTTCATCTCCGGTGGAGATGTTATCAGAAGGCACCTTGCTACTGCCAATGTCGACTCTGTAGACCCATCATTACTTCAAATCTTGGCCCAACTAGTTGTAACTAAATCACATCCCTTCCAGACAGATCCAAAAGATTTTGTAAACCTAAGCACTACTCGATTCTTCCATCGCTCTCGTCTCTCGCCGCAGATGGAGCTCCTTTTCGGCGGAGGCGGGGTCGTCGCTTTTCTCCTTACGTCGCCTGGAGAACAGTCAGCTCCGGTACAACTGAATGCTTTTGTTTTGGCGGTATTTGACGACACGACTTTGTGCGAAGCGCACTATTCCCGCCTCAAGCTGCTGTTCTATCTACTTTGTACCCGCGATGTGGTGCGCTTCTCGAATAAATCACTCGAATCGACCTACGCTTCAATCGAGCAAGTACTGTCTATTGTCAATACGATGAAGACCCCTTACTACCAGCACGAGTTGCGGGTTCCGTTGGGGAAAATAGAGCGACATGTTGGCGATATCAGAAGCGACGCTGAGGCGCTCGCAGCAATCGAAAGAAGCCTGGAGTCCGTCGGACACGACAATAATCTTCGTAGCCGAATTAGACACATCGAAGAGCTCTGTGAGGAGACTTTAGCGCAGGCTAAGCGCTCCTACCGAGCATTCGAGGTACTCTCGTGGATAACAGACGCTCTTGCGGGCAAACCGAAAGTAGTAGTGGACTTCTACTCAACGGTCTCAGGCTTAGTTTCAGATGTGATTTGGGAAATGCGCAAGGAAGGTTACGACTTCTCTGATGAAGCAGTGCATGTTTTCAGGCCGCACTCCGAAATCCGCGCAACACTGGACGAAAGAGCGCTGCGCGTTGTCTTGCGCAACCTGATCAAGAACGGACTCGAAGCAACCGAATTCAAGGGCGAAATTTCAGTTACTCTTTCTCGAGAGCAGGGGCAGGCAGTTGTGGTGGTTGAGGATAATGGGCCTGGTATCTCGCCAGACCTCCTCCTTTTCGAGATGGGTCAATCAACGAAAGTGCAACATAAAAAAGGGTTCGGTTTCGGGCTCTTCATCAGTAAGCAACTGGTCGTAATGCAGGGGGGCGCCATTTCCGGATGCAACAAACAAGAGGGGGGAGCTTCTTTTCGGATCGAGTTCCCTGAGGAAAAAGAGTAGGGATCTTTATTTACCAACGATGAGCAGGAAGGCAATAGCATGAGAACAGTCCGGTCAATTTTAGTGATTGATGATGAAGAATCATTCCAGACTGAATTCGAAACAGCATTCCGTGAGTTAGGCGACGAGCGAAAAGAAGAAGTTGAGATAATAAGAGCTACTGACAAAGACTACCTTGAACGAGTGACTTCTGATACCTACGACGTTGTAGTCCTCGACCTCAGCATGCCGACAGTATCGGGGCCAGATGTTCTGAAGGCCCTGCGGCAAATAGATCGCCATAGCGTTGTCGTCGCATGGACCGCT
>JAJCXQ010000762.1 GCA_029263355.1 Acidobacteriota bacterium
CTCGAGTCGTTGTCTTCAACACAACATGATCTCTATAAGCGAGTCATAAGTGAAGCTTCTCAGTATATGGTCGATATTGCTTCGAGTCTCCCTGTCTTCTCGGAGAAGACACTTGCAGAGATCCTGAAGCGAGAGAGACAGCTCCTTGAGGTAGCAGAGGGGATTCTGGCAGAAGTGAGACACCTGCGGTTCGCGACGCTGAAGGCGTCCGAGTCGGAAGCATGGTTCGAAGCTGAATATCGCAGGACGATGATCCGGAAACTTGACCAGCTTGAACTTTTTGGTGCAACCACCTCATCTGCAAGTCGCCGGCAGCGGTTGACGATAGCGTATATATCGCTATCGGTAGAAGTTAGGTCCGTTGGAGAACGCGAAGCTGAGAACGCCGACGATGATGATGCTCCTTCGGAGAGCGCTTCGGCAGAGACCCTCTTGGGAGCGAGTGAGCGACTTCTCATTAGGGGAGATGCGGGGTCGGGGAAGACAACGTTGTTGAAATGGATTGCCGTAAATGCTGCTGGCAGGAAATTCGAAGGGGACTTGATCCCGTGGAACGGATGCGTACCTTTCTTTGTGCGCCTGAGGCAATGTACTGATAGTGGCTTGCCGAGCCCTGAGTCGTTACCGGCTCTCATCGCCCCAGTATTGCACGATAACATGCCAGAAGGTTGGGCCACAAAACAGCTTAGAGATGGTAACGCAATACTTCTGGTGGACGGTATCGATGAGATTCAGGAAGTGAGGAGAAACGAAGTCCGTGAGTGGATTTCAGATATGGCCTCCTCCTTCCAAAAAATCAAAATTGTCGTTACCTCACGGCCACATGCTGTGGGAGATTACTGGATGGATACTGAGCTATTCGCTAATGCTGACCTCCTTCCCATGGAGAATCAAGATATTGTCAAGTTCGTAGAGCAATGGCATTCAGCGGTGAAGGAAGAAACTCAGTCTACGGATGAAGAAGAAGCACTTGAACAACTCTCTCCAAATCTCATTTCCTTGATAAAAGAGAAGACGTCTCTAAACAATCTAGCAACGAATCCTCTCCTTTGTGCAATGATTTGCGCTCTGCATAGAGATCGTAGGCAGCAGCTTCCAGCCGACCGAATCGAGCTATATGAAGCCTGCTGCCAGATGTTGCTTGAGCGGCGGGACATCGAACGGAGGGTCCAACTGCAAGACTATCCGGTTTTGAGCTATCGTCAGAAGTGTGCGCTCTTGCAAGACCTTTCCTATCATATGATAAGAAACGGATGGTCGCAGATTTCCACGTCTAAGGCGGATGCTCGAATAGATGGGAAGTTGAGCTATATGGCCGGCTTAGGTGATGTGTTTACGGGTGAGAAGATTAGAAAACTGTTAACGGAACGAAGTGGGTTGATCCGTGAACCTGTGGAGGGTGAAGTTGACTTCACACATCGAACATTCCAGGAGTATCTGGCTGCGCAAGCGATCTTAGACGAAGGCGACCTTGGTGTTCTGATAGATAATGCTCATAACTATCAATGGCGTGAAGTTGTGATATTGGCCGCGGGTCGTTCTGGCATGAAGACTCGAGGAGAGATAATTGGAGGTATTATCGAACGCGGTGAAAGAGAAGCGGATAGTGGGCATGCACTGCACCTGTTGGCGGTTGCGTGCCTTGAGGCATCAGTGGAGTTGGCCCCTGACATAGCCGATTCAGTAAGGCAGAAGCTAGGCGAGTTGGTTCCGCCAGCAAACATGACCGAGGCAAAGGAACTGGCTGCGGCAGGGGAACTTGCGATTCCCTATCTTCAAAGGGTACGCGGTGCTCGTGCTAGCGAAACTGCTGCGACCATCCGTGCGCTTTCCTTGATTGGTGGTGAGAGCTCACTTAACGCCCTTGAGAAATTTAAGCACGACACCAGGGTTACTGTAGTTGATGAGCTTTTCCGTGCTTGGTCAGGCTATGATCGACAGGAGTATGTTGTTCGTGTTCTGTCGTCAGTAAAAAAGATTGGTACTAGGCTAATGCCAGCGTGGCAAGAATCTTCCGAAGCCCTGTGGTGTTTGCGCGGCCTGAGAAAGTTGAGGCTCTTGTCAGTTGACGCTAGTTTTAGCGGTATCAATAGACTTGTCAACTTAGAGGAGCTGGCGATCGCCGATTGTAGTAAGGTCAGCAGCCTTCGGTCGATGGCTTGTAGGCGTATCAGGGTTCTGGCCTTGGATAAATGTGACAAACTTTGCGACGTTAGCACGCTGGCGTCTCTTTCTTCGTTGGAGAGACTGGGTGTCGGTTATTGTGGTGAGATCGATAATATGGATGGTATTTCAGATCTTGCGAGGCTTCGCTCTCTTGGATTGTATGGAGTCCGGAGCGGTTCGGATCTCAGCGTACTGGTAGGTTGTGCAGCTGTCGAGGAGTTACGTCTGCATTTCTCAGGTTGTGTAGGCGATCTGTCCTGGCTTTCAGGCCTAGATAACCTTAAGAGACTGAGTCTTTCCTGCGAGAGCGCAAGCGACGAAGTGAGTCCAACAAAATTTGCCGCAAGCTTAGATTTCTCGAAGTTAGGGAAGCTTCGAGATCTAGAGATTAAGGGTGGCGTGTGGGACATTGAGAGTTTGGTGGGCCTGAAAGAGCTTCGCAGATTGGTCATTCGGGATTGCAAGAGTGTTGGTTGCTTAGATCGAGCTGTGTCAACTATGGAGCGTCTGAGTTTCCTCTGGTTACCATCAACTATAGTGCCTTACGATGAACCTTCTTCTCTTCTGGAGCTGAAGAAAGTAAGTTGCTTAATGATTGATGTCCCTCTGGATCAGCCTGAGATGGAACGTGCGTCTCAGCTAATCGAGAGTGTAGACCGAGCGTCTAAAGCAAGTGAAGGTTTGCTAAGTCTTGCCACTCGCCTTCACGGACTCATTTCTCACGTCGTTGTTACAGCCGGTGTTCGTACCGACGGCGCTTTTGTCAGAGCTAGGAATTCGGATGGGAAGAGAAGAGAAACATCAGACCTTATGAAGAAAATACAAATTCTCAAGAGCGTTGCGGTATTTGGCGCGCCCTGTAACGGCCGTCTATTTGTTCCTCTTGACGGTGTAGAAGGAGAAGACCGTGAATTAGTAGATCTGTCGCCAGTTTTTTGGATGGACGGACCTTCGAGCCCTTCCAAGCAGATGCTGAATGCTGTCTCTGGGGGACTTTACTCGTCGAGAAGAGGCCCTGAGGTATTTTCGCTCACCAGTACGTTTGGCGTTGCTTATGCGTACTAGCAGGCTGTGGTGAAAGTCGAAAGATGGCCGCCTGAGGGGGATACGCCAAGTTGGCGTAGCCGGTCCGACGCGGTAAGCTGGTCGCAGACCAGCGGAGGGACAACACGATGTCGATGGGGCGTCAAAATCGGACACAGCAGCAAGAGATGTGGGTAGAGGCGAGCCGGTTGGCCCGCGGGCCAGGGCATCCGTTCTACCGCCGAGTGAATCAGCTTCTGGCCAAGCACGACTTCGACACGTTCGTCGAGGAGCAGTGCTCGGTCTTCTACGCCGAGAATCGCGGTCGGCCATCGCTGGCTCCAGCGAAGTACTTTCGTCTTCTTATGATCGGCTATTTCGAAGGCATTGATTCGGAGCGTGGCATCGCTTGGCGAGTGGCGGACTCGATCTCTCTGCGAGAGTTCTTGGGCTTGAGTCTCAGCGAGTCAACACCGAATCACTCGACGCTTTCACGCAATCGCCGGTTGATCGATGTCGAGACGCATCAGGAAGTATTTACCTGGGTCTTGAAGATGCTGGCAAAGTCGGGTCTTCTTCGAGCCAAAACCCTGGGCATAGATTCCACGACCCTGGAAGCCAACGCCGCGCTTCGTAGCATCGTTCGCCGGGATAGCGGCGAGGTTTACGATGAGTTTTTGGAGCGGCTAGCGAAGGATTCCGGCATCGAAACGCCGACTCGAGCAGACTTGGCCAAGCTGGATCGCAAG
>JAJCXQ010000763.1 GCA_029263355.1 Acidobacteriota bacterium
CGAAGTTTCAGCGTCGACATCCTGGCCCGAGAGGCGCAGCCTCCGTTCGATCTTCGGACAGATTGCAAATCAATCACCCCATTGGCCAAGAGCCGTTAGGGAAACAGGGAGAGAACAATGAGGTCAAACAGGTGGATTAGACCCGCTCACCGGTGGAAAGGAAATATTCTGAAAGCACGGGTCGTTTCCGAAACTAAGGGGGACTCGAAGTGTGAAGATCGCGCCTGGGCGGTCGCCATGGCAATGTGTATGTTCTTTGCCGCCGGTCAGGGGTGGTCGTCGACCAGTGCATGGGACGCTTTGGAACAGCGAGATCCAGAGCTCGCTGCGATGGAGTGGAGTCCGCTGGAGAGTGAGATCCTCTCTGTACTGACACCAGAGCAACTAGAGAGCTGGCTCGCAGGAGCGAGTAACGACAACCTGATTCTGGCAACCGGTGAAAGCCTGGCGGATTTCCTGACGCTGCGTGGCGCCTCAGAGCTCAGTCTCACGTGGTCTTCGATCGACGGTGGCGGCGGCGTGAGCGAGGGAGGCGTTTTTCGGCTGACCAGCAGCCTCGGTCAACCGGACGCCAGTTCGATCGTGATGGCAGCCGGCGGATTTGCCCTGACCGGCGGTTTCCTGACGATCCCGGCGAGAAGCCGCGACCGCGTCGGCATCTACCGTGATCGGTTGTTTTTGTTGGATGTCGACGGCAGCGGCACGATAGCGCCACCCGACCAGGCTTGCCTCTTCGGCATCGCTGGTGACGTCCCCATCCTAGGAGACTGGGATGGCGATGGTCATGACGAGATCGGTGTCTATCGCGACCCCGGGCTTTTCTTGATGGATCTGGACGGCAGTTGCAGTTGGACACCGGCAACCGATCGGGCATGCCAGTTTGGGCTCGATGGTGAACCGATTATTGGCGACTGGAATGGTGACGGGGATGACGATATTGGAGTCTACCGTCCGAGCCAGCGCCTCTTCTTCATGGACCTCGACGAGGGGTGTACCTGGACCCAGCCCACCGATCAGGTTTTCCTTTTTGGTCTGTCGGGTGACCGACCGATCATCGGAGATTGGAATGGAGATGGTGACGACGACATCGGTATCTATCGACCGTCGAACCGGCTGTACCTCATGGATCGCGATGAGAGCGGTACTTGGACACCCCCGGGCGACCTCGGTTGTCTCTTCGGACTGGTCAAAGATAAACCGATCATTGGGGATTGGAATCGTGACGGCGACGACAACATTGGTGTTTACCGGCCGATAAATCGACTTTTTCTGATGGATCAGGACGAGAACTGTCGGTTTAGTCTGCCGGAGGATCTGTGGGCAATCTTCGGTCTTTCAGATGATGCTCCCATCATCGGTAAATGGTGATCGGGATTCACCCGAGAATAGGTAGATGCAGTCGAATTCAGGAAAAACAATTGGAGAAAGAAGATGAATCTACGGCAAAACAAACGGAAACACTGTAGCTTTCGAGTCGTCTCGGTCTGGCTGATCTGCTGCCTGACAACCTTGACCTGGGCAGGAGCCTCTCCGGTCGGGACCAGCTTCACCTATCAGGGGCAGCTAGAGGATGGCGCCAATCCTGCGAACGGTGATTTCGACTTCGTGTTCAATCTCTACGATGGGCCCGACCCGGACACGGCTACCCAGATTGCGACGGTCACTCACCCCGCCGTCTCTGTGTCTGACGGTCTCTTCACAGTGGAGCTCGACTATGGCCCGAGTTCTTTTGATCGTGATGCGCTCTGGCTCGAGGCCGAGGTGCGGCCGGCTGGAGTAGGCGTCATGACCTCGCTCTTACCACTTCAGAGGATCACTGGCAGCCCCTATGCGCTCTTTTCGCTCGACGTAGAAGATCATGTCAAGGATGGCCTCTCTTGGTCCGAGGTCGCGAGCATCCCAGCTGGTTTCGCCGACAATGTCGACGACGTGGGTGTCGCTACGGAAGCGGATCCGACGGTCCAGGCCAATGTCAAAGACGGCGTCTCTTGGTCCGAGGTGTCGAGCATCCCAGCTGGTTTCGCCGACGGTGTAGATAACACTGGCGCCGACAATCTGGGAAACCATACGGCGACTCAGAACCTTCGGTTGAGCGGCAACTTCCTGTCGGGGGATGGCGGCAGCGAGGGCGTTTACGTGGACAACTCGGGCAATGTCGGTATCGGGACCAGCAGCCCTTCAGCATCTTCCAAGCTCGATGTCGCTGGCAATACGAGAACCAGCGGTAACTATCAGATTGGCTCAGCTATCGCGTTGGCGCTAGGCTCGGGAAGTGTTTTTGTCGGAGGAACTGGGCAAGCGGGGAGCGACAACGTCTTCGTTGGCTCGCTTGCTGGAAGCTCCATCACGAGTGGGCCGAGAAACGTCTACGTCGGCAAGGGTGCGGGCCAGAGAACCACATCTGGAAACGGCAATATCGCGATCGGCGAGGGGGCTGGTGACGAGGGCACGACAGCTAGCGATAATGTCTACATCGGTGAAGATGCCGGCGGTGGTATCGGAAACAACGGTAGCGACAATATTTTTATTGGAAATAAGGCTGGCTTCAACGAAACGGGTTCTGACAAACTCTATATTGCCAATTCCTCGACGGCTTCTCCTCTCATTCATGGCGACTTCAATGCCGGTGTGCTGACGATCAACGGCTCGTTGGTCGTGACCGGCTCGTGTACTGGGTGTAGCTCCGATCAATTGCTGAAGACGAACATCACACCTCTGCATGGCTCTCTTGACAAGTTGAGCATGATGAGTGCCGTCTCATTCGATTGGGCTGTCGGCTCCGATGAAGCTACGACGTTTCCGCGCCGGCAACTCGGTGTGATTGCACAGGAAGTCGAGAAAGTTTTTCCAGAGCTTGTTGGGATCGATACTAGGGGCTACAAGTACGTTCGCTACCAGAAACTCGTCGCGCCTCTGATCGAGGCGGTGAAAGAGTTGAGGACAGCAAACGATGAACTTCGAGCGTTGGTCTGTCTGGACCATCCTGACGTTGAGCTCTGCGGCTGATTCTTTGTCGGTCGCGGGTCAACGTGCGTTGACCTCGTAGGGACGACTGCGGCCTCGGGGTTCGCAGTGGGCTCTATTGTTTTCAGTACCCTCGGTCGACCGGTAGCTCGGTTTCCATGTCGGCCGGGGGGCTTTTTGACTCGACTCGGGTGGCACCGGCTCTCGTTTTTCGGGCGGACTGTGAGAAGGGAGCTGATCAATGTTAAGAAATATGGAATTTCTCGCCCTGCCGTCTCGGATGTTCCTCGTCTGTGCTCTGCGGACTGTCCGGAATGCGCCGTTTTGGAGGCCATCGAGTGAAATCTGAAGAAGTTACCCTGCTCCTCGAGCATTGGGCAGACGGGGAAGACCAAGCCTTGGCGCTGGCTGTCTCGCAGGTCTACCTTGATCTCCGGCGCTCTTCGAGAGCAGCCACCAAAGGCCAGCCGACGGACCATACTCTCAGTCCAACAGCTCTTTTGAATGAAGTTTATGTTCAGTTGGCCCAACTAGACGCTTCGAAGAGAAGGAAGTTCCCTTCCCGAGGGGCCTTCTTCGCCTACGCGGCGAGAGCCATGCGCCACACACAGATTTCTTATGGTCGCCGCAAGAGGCGTCCAATCCACGGCGGAGATCTTCGCCGAAAGAGTCTCGATGAGGTGCCAGACATCACTCTTCCCGGGGCGATCGATCCCGCCACTCTCATCTCCATTCACGAGCTCCTCGAAGACCTATATCGCATTGACGCAAAAAGAGCGCAATTGATCGATATGAGATTCACCCTCGGAAAGACGGCCAAAGAGATCGCCAGAGATTTAGGCGGCTCGGTGTCAAACATCAACAGAGACCTGAGGATCGGCCTGAAGTTTCTTGGCCGTGAGCTCGATAAGAGCAAGGTGGCCGAAAACTCTCAGTAGAGCCCAATCCTGGTCAACGTCTGTGGGGAGTCGCGTTATGAACGATGCGGATCGATGGAATGAGATCTCCGCTATTTTGGAGCAGATCGAGGCACTCCAAGCTGAGGATCCTACGGAACTTGTCTGGCAAGCCTGCGATGGAAACCAAGATCTATTTTCTGAAGTTATGGCTTACCTTGCCGTAGATGACGAGGAGGTCGCGGCAAGAGCAAATTTGTTGAATCAGGCACTCACCGTTTCTCCGCCGGTGCCGAAGATTTTCGAGAAGTATCGAATACTTCGGCATCAGGCATCCGGCGGCATGAGTATCGTTTACCTAGCGGAGCGGAAGGATGATCCCGGTAAGCGCCCGGTTGCCTTAAAAGTTCTGAAGCCATCCTCCGGTGCAGCTGATGTGGTGCTGCGGCATTTCAAGACCGAGCAGGAACTTCTTGCGCCACTCGTTCATCCTTACATTGCCCGCCTTTACGACTGGGGTGAGACTCGAGACCATGAGCTCTTTCTTGCAATCGAGTATGTCGAAGGTGTCCCGATAACCGAGTACTGCGAGACTAGGAAGCTCGATCTGCAGCAGCGCCTGAAGCTGATCCTGAAAGTGTGCGAAGCAGTCACTTATGCCCACCAGAAGCTCGTTGTGCACCGAGATCTGAAACCTGGAAACATTTTGGTAACGGAGACCGGTGAGCCAAAACTCCTCGACTTTGGGATCGCCAAACCCATCCTGCCCGGGTCTGGAGAATCCGAGGATCTTGCCCCGACTCTCCCTGTTTTTACACCGTCATACGCCAGCCCAGAGCAAATCCGAGGCGAAAGAGTCATTCTACCGCCAAGTGATGTCTACTCGCTCGGAGTCTTATCGTATCGGTTGATTACTGGGAGACTTCCGCTCCGATTAGGAACGGCTGGCCTGGAAGAGATGCAGCGGGTTATGGCTCATGTAGAGCCGCCGAGACCGAGCGAGATCCTTAGAGAAGCAGCTTTGTCTGAAGACGCAACCGACCATGCGTATACGACGAATAGATTCCAAAGGACGGTTTCCGGTGATCTCGACAAGATACTTCTCAAGGCTTTGCACAAAGACTCAGAGAGGCGTTACGGTACAGCACAGGAGCTTGCGGATGACCTGGGAAACTACATCGCTGGCCGCCCCGTCTCAGCCCAAGAAGATACGTTGGCGTATCGGTCTAGGAAATTCGTCAGCCGTAACTGGATGAGATTGGTCGCCGCCGGTATTGGCGGGGTTCTGGTCGCTTTCTCCCTCGTTTACCGCGCTGGGCAACAGCGGCAGATCCGATTAGAGAGAGACAAGTTCCAGCACATTTCAGAATTCCTCGTGGAATCTTTTTCTCTCGCTGACCCGACCCGAGCTGGCGGTCAGACCGTAACCGCCAGAGAAATTCTCGATACTGGCTCGCAACGGATTTCCAGCGCCCTCGAAAGTGATCCGATCGCTCAAATGGAATTGGCAACTGTGATGAGTCTTGCCTATCGCAATTTGGCGCTTTTGCCTGAGGCCAGGCGGCTTCTGAAGAATTCTTTGCCACCCGATGTACCAAAGGACGAAAGTGGAGTTTCGGCCTATGGTGCCGTGCTGCGTCAGTTGGGCCTAGTCGAAACGCAACAGGGCAACTACGTCCAAGCTCGAACATTTTTTGACAGAGCTCTTGCAATGGCTAGCCCTCGCAAGACTGGCATCGAAGATAGATTAGCAATTCTCCTCGATCTGGCAGGCCTCGCACATGAAGAAGGGAAGAATGACGAGGCGATGATGCTTGCTCGAAGAATTTTGAAACCGGCTGAAGATTATCCTGATCTGGCAGCGAGGGCGCTGATGCTGCTCGGAGAAATCGAACAAGATTCCGCAGACTTCGACAAAGCCTTGCGGAGCCTATCGCTAGCTGAAGTTCTTCTAAAGGACAGGTATAAAGAGACTCACCCGATGTTCTTATCTTTGCGGGAGAAATTTGCTGCGACCTATTTCAGGAAAGGAGAGTACAAAAAGGCACAAGATATCTACCAAAGGAATCTCATTGAACAGCAGCAGATCTTCGGCAAGGATCATCCAATGGTCGCCGATACACTTCGCGCATGGGCAACTCTTTACAAGGAGTTGGGAGACTACGAGCAAGCCAAAGCTCTGACCGAAAGGGCGCTGGCTTTGCACGAACACAGGTGGGGTCGCTTGCACCGCGCCGTCGCGGTTGATCTGGCGACTTTGGCTCAGATTGCTTCCAGGTTCGGAGAATTCGCCAGAGCCGAGAGCTTACTGAGGGAGGCGGTAGCTATCTTCGAACAGACCGTGGGGCAGCAACATTCCTACCTAGCCTATGCTCTCACAGATCTAGGGTCACTGAGGGTCAGTCAGGGGGCTTTCTCTGAGGGTGAGGCCAATATTCGGACAGCTGTCGACATACTCGAGCGTTTGGGGCAATCG
>JAJCXQ010000764.1 GCA_029263355.1 Acidobacteriota bacterium
GCAGCGATCCCCACAGCGCCGAGCTGCGGACGTTGGCGATCGACCGGCGGATGAAGTCGCTCTGGTCGACCACAATCGTGAGTTGGATGTCGTCGCGGGTGGCGTTGATCCGCTCGGCCTCGCGGCGCACCGCTTCGGCCACCGCCACGGTGTTGGCGCCGCTCTGTTTCTGAATACCCAAACTGATCGACGGCACGCCGGTCATCTCCACCATATAGCGGACGTCCTGGTAGCCGTCGGTGACCGCCGCCACGTCACGAACCCGGATCGGCCGGCCACCCGGGCGGGCGATCACTGTGTCGGCAATCTCCTCGAGGTCGCGGTACTCACCCAGGACACGGACGTAGAGATCGTCGAAGCCGCGTTTAACCGTGCCGGTGGGCAGGGTGACGTTATCGCGGGACAGCGCCTGCTCGACGTCAAGGGCGGTGAGGCCGGCGGCGCGGATGCGATCGCGATAGAGCTCGATGCGGATCTCGCGGTAGACGCCGCCGCGCAGGTCGATGGCGCCCACCCCTGGAATCTGCTCGAATCGCCGGGCGAGATCGTCCTCGATGATTCGGGTCAACTGCTCGAGGTCGCGCGTCGAGGTCACCGCCAGGCTCACCACTTCGACCCGGTCGAGGTCGAGCTTGAAGATTTCCGGCGTGCCGGCCTCGAGCGGCAGCTGATCGCGCAGCCCGTCGAGCGCCGCCCGAAGGTCGTTGGCGGCCTCGTCGACGTTGGTGCCACGCGTGAATTCGAGCCGTACGCGGCTGCGCCCCTCCTCGGACTCGGAGGTCACGCGCTCGAGGTTGGGGAGCCCCGAGATCGCGTTCTCGATCGGGTCGGTGATGATCTGCTCGACCTCTTCGGGGCCGACATTGGGATAGCTCACACGCACCGTCAGCTGGGTGAACTCGACCTTCGGCAACAGGTCCACCGGTAGGCTTCGCAAGGAGACGATGCCGAGCACGATGACGATCAGGAACAGCATCGTGGTGGCGACCGGCCGGCGGATCGAAATCTCAGTGATCGACGCCATCAACCGCCTCCAGCGTCGGCGGCGCTCTGCTTCGCCTGCTCGAGCACGCGATCCACCGCGTCCTCGCTGTCCGGGATCTCCGCCCCCAGGGCCGCCGCCACCTTCTGCTGTTTGTCGAGGAAGCCGGCCAACAGGTCTTCGCGCGTCAGCCCCTGGAGCTCCTGCACCCGCTGCCAGGAGGTCGGGCGCACCCGGGCACGGGCAGTCAGCGGGCCTCCCTCTGCCTGAGCTCCGTGCTGGCGTTGTTCGTCCCGCGCCTGCTCGCGCAACATATGCTGGCCGATAACCACAACCCACTCTCCGTCCCGAACGCCGTTGACGCCCATCGTTCCCTGGCCCTCGGCCAGGATCTCAACCGGACGGAAGACGATCGACCGGGGCTCCTCGTCCTCGCGGGGCTGAGGCGGCCCGTCATCGGCTTCGGCGACGCCAGACGAGCCCACGCTGCCTTCTCCGGGTGACACGAGACCGGCGGCGCTTTCAACCGCAAAGACGCCCCGTCGGCCCGACCCAGGGTCCTCCCACACTGCGCTCGCCGGCACCAAGGTGGCCCGCCGGCTCTCGCCGTAGAGGATATGGACGGTGAGGTAGTTGCCCGGCCGCAGTCGGCCGTTCCGGTTGTCGATGTCGATCTCGCCGACGGAGGTAAAGCTCTCCTCGGCCAGGAACGGCGACACTCGAGACAGGACGGCGCGGATCGGTTCGCCGCCAGACTTTCGGGACTCGACGATCACCGGCATGCCGACCTCAACCTGATCCATCATCCGCTCGGTCAGCGGCACCTCGATCACCATCTGGTCCAAATTGCCGACGACGAACAGAACGTCATCGGGGTCGATCCGCATTCCGACCTCGAACCGGCGCTGGCCAACCCGGCCGGCCACGGCTGAGCGCACCACAGTCTTGGCCAGGGCCGAGCGCCGTTCCGCGGTCGTCGCCTCGGCCTGCTCAACCCGCGCCGCCGCCAGTTCGGCGCTGGCCTCGAGCGCCGCCAGCTGGGCCTCCTGAGTCTCGACCTCCTGAGCGCTGACCAGCTCGTCCACCGCCAGCATGCGGGTGCGCTCGACCCGCGCCGCCAGCTCCGCCACCCGCGCTCGCGCTTCGGCGGCAGCAGCCTCCGCGACCCGAGTGCCGGCTTCGGCTTGGCGCAGCTGATCTCGGAGCTCGTCGTCGTGCAGCCGCACCAGGGGCAAGCCGCGGGCGACCGCTTGGCCGCTCTCGGCCAGCACCTCGGCCACAACACCTGAGATCTCGGATCGAACCGCCACCTGGTTACGCGCCTTGACCACGCCGCTGATCGTCGCCTGCAGCGGCAGCGTTCCAGCCCGGGCCGCCACCGCTTCGACCCGTGGCGGCTGGCGCTCTACAGCCTGGTCGTCACCGACACCGCCACAGGCGACGAGAGTCGCCAGCGCTGCCAGCCCGCAGGCCACCTGAAAAGCATTCAAGATCTTCAACGTTCCCATGTTCAGCAGTATACGCCGACGACGGTCCTGCCGATTCAAGCCTCGGCCTTCAGTGGCCTTGGCTTCGGTTTGTGGCTTCGGAATTTCGCACGCCACCGGCGGGTTGTGCTGATCAACGACGTCGGTAGACCGTTGGAGATATCGACGCACCCACAGCGACGAGGCCCAGTATGAGCGAAACTGCAACCATCACCCGTTCCAGCACCGGCTCCCCCCTCCAGGACGTTGCCGGTCTCGAGCCGGCACAAAAGCCCCTTACGTCTGCGACCTTCGAGGCTCAGGCCCGCAAGCTCGAGCTGCTGCACGAAGTTGCCCGCGAATTGGTAGCGATCTTGGATCGTGACGAGCTGATCGAGCGGGTGGCGCAGCTCACCAAACAGCTGATCGACTACCAGTTATTCAGCGTCCTGTTGTGGAATGAAGACAGCAAACGCCTCGAGTCGATCCTCTCCGTGCGCTGGGGTGGTTGCAAAAGCAAAAAATTCAGCGTAGGTGCCGGCGAGGGCGTGTTGGGGGCCGTGATGGAGCTCGAGCGACCCGTGCGCGTCGACGACGTGCGGCTTGATCCACGTTATGTGAACTGCGGCGACGACGATGTGCGCTCGGAGCTCGCTATTCCGCTGATGATCAAAGACCGATTGATCGGCGTGCTCGATCTCGAGAGCTACCGAGAGTCCGCCTTCAGCGAAGAGAACGAGCGTCTTCTGAGCACCTTGGCGTCGAGCATCGCGATCGCACTCGACAACGCCGCCCTCTACGAGCGGGTGCGTGAAGACGAGCGGCAAATGGCTGCCGATCTGCGCACCGCACGGGAGATGCAACGCTTCCTTTTGCCGCGCACGACACCATGGTTTCCCGGTCTGCAAACCGCCGTCGCTTACTGCCCCGCTCGCCACCTGGGCGGTGACCTCTACGACTTCCTGAGTTACGGCGAAGGCCGCACCGCCATCGCCGTCGGCGACGTGGCCGGTAAGGGCACCAGCGCCGCCCTCTACGGCTCCCTGGCCATCGGCTTGCTGCGCGGCTACATGGCGGACAACCGCTGCGATCCATCCTGCGTCCTGACTTACCTCAACGAAGAGCTGTGCCAGATGCAGGCTGAGAAACGTTTCCTGGCCTTGGCCTTCGCCGTCTACGACCACCGCTCCAGGACTCTGGCAGTGGCTAATGCCGGCCTTCCCTACCCGTTTCTGATCCGCAACGGTCAGATCGAAGAGATCGAGGCCAGCGGCGTGCCGGTTGGCGCCATGGCTGCTTCCGAATACTCCCACTTGGAGATCGCGCTACAACCCGGAGACGTGGTGGTCTTCACCACCGACGGCCTCGACGAAGGCCTCGCCCCCGACGGTGAAGCCTTCGGCACCGAGCGCGTCCTCAAGACGCTGCTGGAGCTCGAATCTAGCCCGACTCGAGACATCGCCGATGGCTTGCTCGCCGCCAGCCAGCTTCATCTCGGCAATCGCAGTGAGCCGTCGGACGATCGCACGGTGGTGGTGCTCAAGATCACCGGCGACTGACGTCTCTACCGCGCTGCTCCCTATTGCACTGCTCCTATTGCGCCGGAAAGAACTGCGCCAAGATGCTGCCGGTACCGGCGCGCCACATACCCCAGCCAACCCCGTCGTTGACATCGATCACGGACGGTTTGAAACCCTTCTTCTCGAGTCGTGTGATCAGTTCCTGGCTGTGGAGACGCGCGTCGAGATCGTTGTGGGGATCTTTGTAGTCGTAGGTACTGTAGTGAAAAACGAGCTCCATATCTCGCGGTTCGGACGCTTCGATCATCGCCACTAATTTGTCGTGCTGCTCCCCCCGGTAGAACGACTGGGCAGCGGCCTTGCCGAAAAGGTTCGGCTGGTCGAAGGCGGCAAAAATTGACGCGAAGCCGGCGCTACCAACTCCCATGATGCCCCGTGCCTCGGCCTTGGCGATGGTGCGGTAGGACTTGTCGAGGGTGGGGATGAGCTCTTTGCCGAGGGCGGCGCTGTACTCCGAGGTCGCCGAGCCACTGTATTCGGACCAATCCGCCCGCGGCACCAGAGCGACAATCATCGGCGCAACCTTGTGGCCGATCAAATTGTCGAGGCTCCGATCGATCGAACCGAGGGTCAGCGCTTGATTACCGTGATTGACTACCAGCACCGGATAACGCTGATCGCTGTCAGCGTAGCCGGCAGGCAGGTAAATCTGGACCTCCCGTTCACGGCCGCCGAGCAGGTCGCTTTTCCAGGTCATTGTTTCGATGCTGCCACGCGCACCAGTAGGCTCTGCAAGATAGGCCGGAGTCTGCCAACCCAACGTACCGAGGGAGGACTGCTCACGACCTTCGGGGCCAAGGGTGTGAGGGTTGAGGGGATCGGTGACCCGTTCGTCGAAAATCGCGTACTGATAGGAGAAGTGCGCCGCCTTGGGCAGTTTGACGGTCAGGTAATAAAAATGGGTGCCTTCGATGCGGTGCATCGGATGGTCCTGTCCGTCTTGAAACAGGTTGCCGATCAGCGCCAGATCATCAACTTCGCCCCGGTAGACGAAGTGCACATCGTCACCTTCCTGGATCGGCATTTCCCGGTGCTCGGCCATGAACGCGTCGATCAGCGCTTGCTTGTCTTCCGCCGCCTGCACTTTGCGGACGAAACGTCCAAAGTCGCCGCGCAACTCGGCGTCCGCCGACTCCTTCGGTGCGGTCTCCGATGGTGCCTCCTTGATCATCGTCGGCGCCTGATCGGTCACTCCAACGGCGGCGATGTCGGTGAGGTTGCGGACGTAAAATCGCCCACCGGCAAAACTCGGCCGCGTGAAGTAGCCGCGGTCCAACGCCTGCACTCGGGCTTTCTCGCGATAGCCCTCGGGGGACGCCTCGGCGACCACCAGCTCACCACTCGGCGCCTGGATCACCAGATGGCCGTCCACCAGCACCAAATTGCCGCCCCCTGGCGGGCGTGACTTCCACACTGTCTCGCCATTACTGGCGTCGACGCAGGTCAGGAAACGGCCACTGAAGCCATAGAGATGCCCTTCGTAGGGAATCGGGATCGCGTAATTACCACGCAGAGCTGGCGAGCGCCAAACCTCTTCTACCTGGTAGTCGGAGCCCGCCTTGGCGATGCGAAAAAGCGCCGCTTCCGGCCAATACGTCAGTAGTACACCATCATCCCCGACCGGCACCGGCTGCGAAAACCCATCCTGCCCGCCTTCGCTGTTCTCGTGCTGCCACAGCACCTTGCCGGTCTCCGGTTCGAGACCCATCATGTGCTCATTGGTCACCGCCAGGATCTGACGCTCACCGCCGACCGACAACACGATCGGCGATTGATAACCGACCGCGTCGTCGCCGGTTGACCAACGGAGCTCACCGGTAGCGCGATCAAAAGCTGAAATCGAGCGTCCCGCGTCGCCGCCGGTCTCGACCACCAGCAGCTTGCCAACCACCGTCGGGGTGGTGGTGAAACCGTACTCGGGTTTGCGCGCACCGAATTTTTCGACCACATGGTGTGCCCACAGCGGCTTGCCGTCGGCTAGCTCGAGGGCAAAGAGATGGCCCCAAGCGCCGAGCCCGTACACCTTGCCGTCAGCGATCATCGGTGATGCCAGCGGACCGTCGTCCGAGCCGTCGTGGCCTTTGTAGGTCTCCGAGATCTTGTAGCGCCACTGCTCCTTACCGGTGCTGGCGTCGAGCGAGATCAGGAAGTCCGACGTGCCATCGGAGAACCCGGTCACAACCCGATCGCCGACGATCGAGATGCCGGAGTAAGCTGAGCCCAGAGGTTGCTTCCAAACCGTCTCGAGCCCGAAGCTCTCGCGATCAAAAATGCCATTGCCCAACGAGGTGAGGTTATGGTTGGGACCGCTCCACTGTGGCCAGTCGCGCTTTGTTGCAGGCGCTGCCGAGCTCACTTCGGCTCCCGCCAGGCTCAACATGGCGCCACACAGGATCAGGCTCAGGATCGTCTTGTTCAAGGTTGTGCTCCTGGATTTATTCATAAAACAGATCTGCGGTCCGCATCTCCTGGATCGGACGTGCCGGAAACTCGATGATGATGGTTTCTACGAACCTGCTGGCGTGAGGTTCGCCTCCCGCCCCCATGTGAGTCCAATCTGCAAGGATGTTTTACAGCCTGTTTACAGCTCGAGCCGCCGGCAGGGAGCAGGCGTCAGGACGGCTGTTTGATGTCGAACGCCATCAGTACTTCGCCATGGCGGATGTAGAGGACGCCGTCCGAGATCACCGGGTGCGACCAGTGATGCCCCGAGCCTTCTTTGACCTCGAACTGGCTGATCACCTTGAAGTTCTCCGGATCGGGATCCACCAGCACCACGTCACCACCCTCGGTGTAGCCGTACAGCATGCCGTCGGCATAAACCAGCGCGCCTTTACCGAGGCGCGGAATCGACGCCACGATCTCCCCACTGGCGACGTCGAGGGCATACCAGGTTTTCTTCGAGGCCGCACCGTAGATCCGTCCGTCGACGATCACCGCGCCGCCATGGTGGATGTCGAGCTTCGGCTCGGTCCACTTCTCCGTCACCGACTGGCCGTCCGCCGCCAACTCGTAAAGCTTGCCGCCCTGGTCATAACCATGGGAGACGTAAATCGAATTGCCGTCGAACACTGGGCTTGTCGAATGGATGTCATAGGTCGCCTCGTTGGGTGTGCGCCAAAGGACCTCGCCAGTGCCGGGATCGAGACCGACCAGATGTTTGGACACCAAAGTGACAATCTGGCGATGTTTGTCGTTGTCGAACAACACCGGATTGCAATACGCCGAGGCGTCGTCAAGCCCTTTGCTGGTCCACACCGTGTCGCCCGTTTTAGCATCGAGAGCCACCACCGCGGCGTCTTTCCCGCCCGGGCTGAAGATCACTTTGCCATCCACCACCAGCGGCGATTCCGAGATACCGAAGTAGATGTTCTCGCCCTTGAAACGCTCGAACAGGTCGACCTCCCAAACCTTCGCCCCCGACGTCGCATTCAGCGCTACCGCCTTACCCATCGACGACAGCAGGTAGAGATGGCCGCCGGCCACCGTCGGCGTCGTGCGGGTTCCCGGGTAACCGTTGCCACTGTGCTCAGCGCCGTACTCCGTCTTCCACAGCTGCTTACCGTTGAGATCGTAAGCGTAGGCGGAGCCCTTTTCACCAGCCATCCCGGTGGTGTAGAGCTTGCCGTCGACGATGGTCATGCTGGCGTAACTTTCTCCCAGGCCTTCCGCCGTCCACAACCGCTTCGGGCCAGCTTCCGGCCAGGACGACAACAGGCCAGATTCAACAAAAATACCGTCGCTCGCCGGCCCACGGAAACGGGGACTGTCGGCGGCAAAGGCGAGTGAAGCGATGAGTGTGAAGGCGAGCGTCAGCAAAAGCGTCTTACGAGACATTCCGATCTCCTCGGTTGGATTTCTGATGTGAGCGAGCGCAGGCGGCTGCACTCGTCGAAAGTCTAGCAGGTCGCAGAGTCCTAGCCTCACCCTGCTATCATGACGCGATGATCAAGGAGGAGGCGAGGCAAGACGTAGCGCTCGATTCATCGGCTATGGCATTGTGCACTCTGCTGCTGGCGGGCAGGGCAAGAAGTGCCACGACGTGGACCTTCAGATGCCCTTGGTGTGAGACCCGCTGCTTGTCGTAGTAGGCACGATCCAAGGCACTCCTGCGAAGGGCACCGATACGGCAGGTTCGGCTTGGCGACCTAGATCCTCCGGCCGCGTCCGCAGAATGCTAAAGTCCGGGGCTGGAGGATCGTTGTGCAGTGCTCGCAGTGCCAGTTCGAAAACCCACCGGAGATGAAATTCTGCGGCCAGTGCGGAATCGGTCTGCGGCTGCTCTGCGCGAGTTGCGGTGTCGAGCTACCACCGAACTTCAAATTCTGCGGCCAGTGCGGAGCGGCTGTCGAGCCACTATCAGCCTCGGCTCCACCATCTCCTCCGTCCCAGGCGGAAACCACGTCGCCTGCGGTGTTGCTTCCTGATTCCGCGACCGAGCCGTCGCCACCGCCAACGCCTCCCGAGGGAGAGCGCAAGGAGGTGACGGCCCTCGGCTGCAAGCTGGCTTTCGAGGAGGGCTCGGGCAGCCCTCCCGACCCGGAGCAGCAACTCTCTTTGGCCAGCCGCTTTTCCGAGCTGGCGCGAATCGAGGTGGAACGTTTCGGAGGCTTCGTCCAGCAATTCTCCGGCCAGAGCTTCCTGGCGCTTTTCGGCGCGCCGGTCGCCCTCGAGGATCACGCCCGCCGGGCGGTGCTGGCTGCTCGGGAGCTCGTCGCCAATGTGGCTGAAGAGGCGCCGGTTATTCTCGAACGTCACGGGGTGCGGTGGAGTGCCCAGGCCGGTATCGACACGGGCCCGGTCGTGATTAGCGGCGGCGGCGAAGTAGCGGTTGGTGAAGCCATCGACCATGCCGAGCGGCTGCAATCGCTCGCCGAGCCGGGCACCCTTTTGGTGAGCGGCGAGACCCGTAAGTTGGTCGCGCCTTCTGTTCGCCTCGAATCCCGACTCGACGAAGCCGGTGCGGTGTCGGCGTGGCAAGTGATCGGTACCGGCGCCGCCCTGGACGGAGGCTCGCCCTTTCGCGAGGAGACCCTGAGTCCCTTCGTTGGCCGGTCTCGGGAGCTGGCGGTGCTCGGTGAGCTGCGAGAAGAAGCCGAGGCTGGCAGGGGGCAGGTCGTCGGTATCGTGGGTGAGGCCGGCGCCGGAAAATCGCGCCTGGCCTATGAATTTCGCAAGACGTTTCGAGATGGCCGGATGAGTCATCTGCAGGGCGAATGCCTTTCTTACGGCAGTGGGGTTCCGTACTTGCCGTTAGCCGACATGATTCGCCGAGCCTCGAAGATCACTGCGGCCGACGACGCAGTCCAGATCACGGCCAAGCTGCGCACTGTCTTCGACTCGGTCGGGACCGACCTCGAGTCGCTGCCTAAACTTCTGCGGCTATTGGGTGTCCGGGAAGGGACCGAGTCCCTCGGCGAGCTGGAGCCCCAAGCCCTTCAGAAACAGACGTTTGCCGCTATGCGGCGGGTGATTCTCGACGCCAGTCGACGTTCGCTGGTTGTCCTCGAGCTCGAAGACCTGCACTGGATCGACAAAACCTCCGAAGAGTTCCTGGCCTCCCTGGTGGAAGCCGCCGCCGCCGCCAGAGTGTTGCTCCTTCTGACCTACCGTAGCGGCTACCAGCCGCGATGGCTCGATCGTTCCTACGCCACCCAGATCACTGCCCGCCGCCTCTCTCCGGCCGACAGCCGGGCGGTGGCGGCTGCGATTCTCGATGCTAGCCCCGTCGCCGAATTGACGGACGAGGTGATCGACGAAGCGGTCGGTCGGGCTGAAGGCAACCCATTCTTTCTCGAAGAGCTGGCCCGTTCTCTGGCGGAGCGGACCAGCGGCGACGAGGCCGCGATCCCCAATACTGTTCAGGGGATCCTCACCGCCCGCATCGACCGGCTCCCGGAGACGCACAAACGTCTGCTCAAGACTGCTTCCGTCCTCGGTCGAGAGTTTGCCCTCGAACTTTTGCAAGAGCTCTGGGACCGGCCCGAGCCACTGGCGCCGATTCTCGAGGAGCTCCAGCATTGGGAGTTCCTCTATCGTGCCCCCATCGAGGATCGGGTGGTTTACGGTTTCCGCCACTCCTTGACCCAAGAGGTGGCCTATCAGAGCCTACTCACGACCCGTCGCCGAACCCTCCACGCTCGGGCCGCCGCTGCCCTCGAAGCACTTCACGCCGACCGGCTGGAAGACGTCTACGATCGTCTGATTTATCACTACCCGCGGGCCGACGAGCCGCAGCAAACCGTCCACTACCTGACCCTCTTTGCTGCTCGGGCGGCCCGTGACAACGCTCACCGAGAGGCTGCGCAGGCGCTGCGAGAGGCGCTCGAGCAGGCTGGGCGACTGCCCGTCGAAGTGCGAGATCGGCGGCAGGTGGAACTGCTCCTGCGACTCGCCGAGTCGCTTTTCCCCCTGGCACGATTCCCCGAGACTCTGGAGCGTTTCGAGCACCACATCGGTTGTCTCGACCGTCTCGACGACCCGTCTCTGAGCGCCCAATATCACTTCTGGCTCGCCCACACCCACACCTATCTCGGCAATCAGCAAGAGACCCGCCATCATGCCAAAAGCGCCATCGAGGCGGCGGGCGAATGCGGCGACGAGGCCACCGAAGGCAAGGCGTATTATGTTCTCGGTCGCGACCAATTCTGGGCTGGCGAGCTCGAGGAAGGGCTCGAACACAGCCGGAAAGCCGTCGCCCTCCTCGAGCGCCGTGGCGAGCCTTGGTGGCAGGGCCAGGCCTATTGGGTGGCAGGCTTTCACCACTTCATGCTCAGTCAGCACGACGCAGCCCTCGAGGCCCTCGAGCGAGCTCGCGATATTGGCGAGGCCCTCGACGACTACCGCCTCGACACTTCCTGGAGCCTCGGCTACATGTACGCCGCCCTCGGTGAGCCGGAGAAGGGCATCGAGGAATGCCAGCGCGGGCTGGAACGGATGCAGGATCCGCTCAACACCGCCGTCGCCATGGGTTTCCTGGGTTATGCCTACTTGGAACAAGGCGAGATCCAGACGTCGATCAAGACCCTCCGCGAGGCGATCGAGCAGCTCGAAGGCACCGGCATGCAACAGATCCTGGGGTGGTTCCTGGCCTTCCTCGGAGAGGCTCACTTGCGAGTCGGCCAACCCGAAGAAGCCGGGGAGATCGCTCGTCGGGGAGTGGAGATTTCTCGCCAGGCTAGATTCCAAGTCGGAGTCGAGCTAGCTGAGCGGACGCTCGAGGAAATCGCTCAGAGTCACGATGTCGGTTCGTGACCAAAACCAGCCGTCGGTCAGCCCTCGCCCAGCGCCAACCCTTGTTGCTCGCCAGGGGATCGATCGCTGGATCCCGGTGATTCGTCCCCACCTTGCCGAGAGTCTCGTCGATCACCCAGCGCTGGAGCGTCTGCGGCCCATCGCCCGGAGCCTCCCCGGAGACGCCCTCGCCGTTCTCGAGGTGTCACTCGCCTCCGGCACTGCCGTCGCCGATTTTTCGGTCCGTCTCGCCACTCCTGCCCAAGCCGAGAGCCTGCCGGAGGCGATCCTCCTGCCTCACCAGCGGACTTTCCTCCGCCGCTGGTCACAGCAACCGTCCGGCTTCGCCAGCGTTTCGTCGGTGTGGTTGGAATTCGATCTCGATCGTGACCTCGAAGGCCTGCCGGCGCCAATCATCTGCACTCGGCTGCGGTCGGGCTTCGAGCTGGATTGGCTGGTCGATGAGCTGTTTCCTGCCCTACATGGACAGTCCATGAGCCGCTCGCAGGATCGCCTGATCCGTCACTGTCTGGCCGAGCTACCATCGGGGCTCACCGTCCTCTACGCCTTCAGTTTGCGACCCCGTCCAGGAGATGCCGTGCGTTTGGAGCTCTTCGGTCGTGATCTTGCGACCATGATCGACTACCTCGGCCGACTCGGGTCTCCCGGCGCAGCGCAGCGGGTCGAGGATCTCAGCCATCTGGTCGAGGACGGGGAGCGCTTTCATCTCTCGTTCGACCTCGCCGCGGAGGTCGCACCCCGCATCGGCATCGAATGCGGGTTCGAGCGCCAACCCCGCCGCGAGCCACGTTGGGCCGGCCTCTTCGACCGCTTAGTGGAGAACGGCCTCTGCGTCGCGACGAAGCGGGATGCCGTTCTGCGCTGGCCAGGCTACGACTCACTGTGGACGGCAACGGATCGATGGCCGGAAGACGCCTCTCCCGCCGACGGTTACTGCGTGCGGGGCCTCAGCCACATCAAGTTGGTGTCGGGCTCGAGTCGCGGCGTGGAGGCGAAGGCATATATGGTGTTCCAGTCTCTGAGCGGAAGAGAACCGCCTGACCTCTAATGCCGGGCGGCACGCCAGCCCTCATCGCTTCAGCAGGACCGGGTCAGGGAGCCAGTGGATCCACCTCAGCCGCCGCCACCACCATTGCCGTCCCAACCGCCGGCGACATCTTCGAGATCGTCGTCGGAGAGTTCGGTGTAGCTCGAGCAGAGGCTGGAAGCCTGCTCGAGAGTGAGCTCGTAGCCGCGAGTGCTCGCCAGTTTGACCCATGCCTCGGGGTTATCGCCCAAGCTCGTGAATTCTTCGGACAGCTCAGGCCGATTTTGAAAGTCTTTGATGAAACGTTCCGTCTGAAATCTGCTCATGGTCGCTTCTCCTTCGATTTGTTCAAAAGTACTGTACCTGGGGCCCGAAGTCAATTTGGCCGAGAGTCGATCTGCGGACGGTTGATCTCGGAAGGTTGACAACGACCATGGAGGATCGTCCGCAGGGGTCGGTATAGCTGATGCCCTGGTAGAGCTCGACAGATACGTCGGAATAGAAGTGAAAGAAACCACTGTGAGGGGCAATGACGGTGAGTATGATCATCCGAATAGGTCTTGCCCAGGCAGTTCAAGACGCGCCTCGCTGAGAAGACCGCACTTGTCCTCGGGAATCACATGCAAGTAATCCTCGACATGATCGATACTCTGCAACATCGTGTAAGATTTTGAATTCAGAGATATCGTGCAGATCCAGATCGTGAAGGTGTTGCTGGGTCCAGCCCGTCACTAAGCAGCGGCGCCGCCCAGCGAATAGAGCCTCTTGTCAAGGGATTTCCTGGCGTAGTTTGAAAAGCAGGGCCTGGATGGCTCAACGAGGAGCAAATGGAGCTTGATCCAACCTTCAAGGCGGTAAACGTGCCTCGGAAAGACGACGCGGCAGAGGCCCCTGGGGTTCGAGGATGGGTTGGCGTCGATGGTGCGCCGCGCTCATGACTTCTGGAGAGCTGCTTAACGAAGCACGGCGGATTGGCGATCAGCTGCTAGCTGCAATGGTCGCTACCGATTCGGGCGAATACGTTTGGTACCAGGCGCCCCCGGACGGCTCGGAGACCCGCAGTGATCGCCTGAAGCCCTACTTATACGATGGCTATCTTGGTGTCGCCATACTCTACGCGGCACTCTGGGCGATTGACGGGCGACCGCGAGATCGCGAGATTGTCCTGCGGACAATCGCGCGGTTGCGAAGTCAGTTGGCCCAGATCGTGGCCGATCCTCAACGGTTCCGGGATACAGCCTTCAGTGTTGGCGCGATGGTGGGGCTGGGTGGCTATGTCTACGGTTTCTTGCTGCTCGCGCGCCTCCTCGGGGAACCTCGACTGGCTGAGGAAGCATCGGCGACCGCGAGCTTGCTCGACGCTGAGCGGATCGAACGAGATCGGGTGCTCGACGTGTCTCACGGTACGGCTGGCGCCCTGCTGGCGCTGCTCGCACTCGAGCACGTTACCGGTTCGCGGGAAGACCCCGCCTGCGTCATGACGCAGGCGCGTGCCTGCGGCGAGCATCTACTGAGTCGGCGCACGACCTCGGGGGGCCGCCACGCTGCAGCCTGGCCCTTCATTCGCGGCGAAACGCCGCTCTGCGGTATTGCCCATGGTGCCGCCGGGACAGCCTATGCGTTGCTTCGTCTCTATGAGCGGACTCGCGAACCGGCGCTGCACAGCGCGGCTCTTGAAGCCTTCGACTTCGAGCGCGCCCACTATGTCTCGGAGCATTCGAATTGGCTCGATCTGCGCAACCCGAATCGTAATACCTTCTGGCGTGGGTGGTGTAATGGCGCCCCAGGGATTGCCTTGGCGAGGGCTAAGAGTCGACCCCTGCTCAACTCGGCAGATCGGAGCGTCGCGACCGACGATGTGCGCCGCGCGCTCGACGTAACACGCGATCCGTCGCTTGGCTCGATCGACCATCCGTGCTGTGGGAACCTTGGGCGTGCAGATATATTGATTGACCTCGCCGCTGCCGAGGAAGCCCCCTGGCTGTTCGACGCAGCGCGCGACCTGGCGTCCAAGACAATCGAACGAGCACGCCGCGACGGCGGCTACCGTTGGAGCCCGAGCGGCCCGAGCGCCGTCCCGCAACCGGCGTTGATGGTCGGCGCTGCTGGCGGCGCCTATACGCTTCTCCGGATCGCCGCTCCCGCGACCCTGCCATCGATTCTCGCGTTCGAGCTTGAACCCGTTGAGCTGCAGACGTGATGAATCGATGGTCTGATTCGATCGTCGCTGCCGACATAGTGTGTCCAGGACGCCTTGACGCGGCCTTACGGGAAGTCGTGGCGCCGTTGCGCGATGACCTTGAGACCTTGTCGGCCGATCGCGAAATCGCTCTCTGGTTCCTGCGTGATACCCGCCGAGGTGGGACGTTGCAGGTTCGACTCCAAGGTGCGCCCGAGTTCTTGCCTGGGCTACGCGAGGCAGTCGCCGATAGAGCGGAGCGTTTTGTCGCCGAGTCCTCCAGCGCCCCGGACGATGCCGGTGTGGAGAACCAACCTGACGTCAGCCGAACGGGTTGGACCTGGGCGCTCGACGAACCTCCTGCATCGGTTTTTGGGATCGGTCCGCTCCAGGACGACGATGCGTACCGGCGGTACCGCATCGAGGGGTTGTCTCGTGGAAGCGAGCTAGCCCTCAGCTGGGTCCTATCGCCAGCGGCGGGTGCTCCAAGACGCCCTTCGGCCCAAAGCCTCTTCGCTCATACGGTGGCCACTGCAAAGCCGATTGTCGATCGCTCTTCCTGCGGTTGGGGCGGCTATTTGCGGTACCACCGGGACACTCTGATGCGCAGTCTCGTACAGCGACACCCACAAGCCAGGGCCAAAGTCGCAGAGTTGATCGACCGCTTCGACCAACAGGCCGATAGCTCCTCGGACGTCGTCGATCAGCTCCGACAGCTAGTGAGCGAACCCGCGACCGGCGTGCGTGCTAGCGAATCGCGACAGCTCGGCGAATGGTTACTAACCTTGGAAGTGCTGGTGGCCTATCTCGAATCAGACGGCGCACCGTTGATCACGAATCCGGAACCCTTCGCCGAGCAAGGTCTGTTTTCGCCGGTCCTCGGTTGGCTCCATACGTTGGCGAACCAGCTCGGGGTCGACAAGCTCAACGAAGCATTGACGCTCCACCTGGTACTCCGGGCGACCGGCCATCCACCCGGAGATACAGTGGCTCTGACTCTACCTCTCGAGCCGACCGAGGATGCTGCTGAAGGCTCCGAGCCATATCCGGTGATCGCCCGTATCGGTGGCGTTCCAGCGACCACCGTCGACGGCCTTGGGACGGCGAAGGTCGGCAATTTGGTCACTGAGCGGAGTCGGTTGGCAGCTGAGCTCGACGCAGCACGAAGCGCGCTCGTCGACTACCTGTTCGAACAGATTCCGCGGATCGACCCTGAGCTTCGAACCTTCGCCTTGCAACTCAAGCGCGATGCCTACAACGGTAGGCCGCTGGCGAAGCATCGCGGGAAAGATCTCTGGCCCCGAGTCGTGGCCTTTTCTGAGACCGAGGTCGAACGGGTCGTCACGCTTGAAGCAAGGATCGCGACGATCGAACACGAGGGGACAACACTCTACAGGGAACAACTCCTCGCCGAGCGCCGATTTGTCCTGCGCTGGATCGATGATCCGAAGTTGCGTCGCGGCATGGGGATGGCTAGTCCGAAGATCATCCGACACCTCGAACGGTTGCGGCGGAAACCGCCAGAGCGGTGGGGGAGGAAAGAGCGGAGCATCGAAAGCACTGTCGTGCGCTATCTGACTCGCGCCGCCCTCCAGCTCTCTCCGTTCTCTGTGTTGACCCGGGTCGGTCTGGCGACGGTGCGACCGAGTGTGGACGGTCGTCCCGTGCGCCTGCTGGATCAACCGTGGCGAGAGCGCTCGCTGCTCCAAGTCCGTCGAGCTATTCTCGACCGCTTCACCACCGTTCTTGTGAGGGTGCCGGTCGTTCGATCCAAGCTCCTTGTCGGACTTAACGAGACGATAGCCGAGGTCGAGCCAAATTGCTTTCGCTACATCCGCCCAGGGCGCTGGGAGATCGACACAGAGGCGGGTGAGATGTCGCAGGTGCTGCCGGCGACAGTCAACGTCACGCTGAGCGGCGCGCTGATCCAATGGCTGATCGAGCACACAAAGGCTGTGGAGCAGCCATACTGCGAGCTGAGTGCGAACGTGCAGAGCGCGTTTGGTGCCGAGGTCACTAGCGAGACCCTACGATCAACGCTTGAAAAACTGATCGATATCGGTTTCTTGCGCCTGTTCGAGCCGTGGGGTAGCGATGCGCTTCACCTCGAGCCGCGGATCCTCCACCACCTCGAAGCGCTCCGGTCTACCGCCGAAGGGGGCGAGTCGCTAGATTCGGCGATCGAGCACTTGCGCGAGCTTCTCGACCTGGAACGGGGATTTGCTGATGCCGCCGAACCAGTAGAGGTCGTTCTGCGATGCCAGGCGAGGCTCGAAGCTTTCTGGGCAACTATTACGTCACTTGCTGGGATCGATCCCGCGGTCGAGTGGCAGCCGAAGGCGAAGACTGCCGTTTGCGAAGATGTCTTTGTCGAAGCTGAGCTAACCTCCGAGTCGCCGACGGTGGACGAGTTCCCGGAAAGTATCGCGGAGCTAGATCGGGATCAAATGCAATGTCTTCTCGACGACGCGGCGCCCCTGGTTCGGTTGTCGAACTGCTTCGATCGGCAGCACGATCTCCTGTCGACCCTGGGTGCCTTCGCCGCTGAGCGCTGGCCCGGTCGGCGTGACGTCGATTTCTTCACCTTCTTCGAAGCGGCTCAGCCATTGTGGCGTGAGCACTCTAAGTTCGAAGCAGAGCTTCGGCGCGAAGGTCTAGACAAAGCCCCCGGGGCGTTTAATCCGTTGGGCCTGGAATCCGTAGAGCGAATTCGTCGAGTTCGCCAAGAGATCTGGGACGGTCTACCGTCGTGCAAAGTGACAAAGAACGGTCGAACCTCCCTTGATGGCGACGCGCTCAGGGCCTTGCTCGATCGGGCCCCCGAACCATGGAGCGCACTGCGCGACGCGACGCTCTTTCTCCAGCCGGCTGATCAAACCGGCGAATGCTGGGTTCTCAACACCCTTTTCGAAGAGTTGCGATATGGCTGCCGGTATACGGCGATGTTGTCGCCCGACCTCTGCAAGAGGTTCACTGGTTTCTTCGAGGCACGCTCGACCGAGATTTGCGACGGCGAGCGTGTCGAGCTGATCGATGTGCTGTGTCCAGGTGGCCGCGGTGTCAACGTCCACGCACTGCAGACACCTCGAGTTCTGGTCGTTCCCGGCGAACGAACTGACGCTGATCCCGCACGCCAAGTCACCCTCGATCAGCTCCGTGTCGAGCTACCGGACGCTGGTCCCTGGCCGCGGCTACTCGATGAAGCTGGTCGGCAACTGGCGCCGATCTACCTCGGGACGACCGTCCTCCGTTTCATGCCGTTGATGTTGAAATTCCTTGCTCTGTTCGGGCCTGGTACCCTCAACCCGATCATTCCGGAGCTGAAGCCTCGGAAGGAAGGCGACATAGCGATCCAGGACCGCTTGTACTCCGGTCGCGTCCTGCTGAAGCGTCAGCGCTGGTTGATCTCTCCCGAGGCGCTCCGAAAAGAGCTCTTCGGTCTGCCGGACGACGAGCTCTTCCTGAAAATTCAGTCGTGGCGCTTAGAGCGCGGTATCCCGCGTCGCGTCTTCATCGCTCGTCGCTCGGGCTTGGATGTCACAGAAACGCACTACAAACCGCAGTATGTCGATTTCGGATCACCGCTTTCGGTTGCCCTCTTCCGAGCCACTGTTTTTCCGCTGGACCGGGAGCGGATCGGCTTGGAGGAAGTGATCCCAGCGCCTGATGCGGGCTTGGCCCGAGCCCGAGACGCCGACGCGCGCTGGGCATTCGAGATCCAGCTCGACAGCTTCCCGGCTCGCCGCGCAGGAGATCGCTTCTGGGATCGAGGTCGGGGTTGATACCCGATGGCCGATCGACAGTGACGGGGGCAAAGGGCCGGTCGAAGGATCAAGAGAGTGTTTGCTAGCGCGCTGAGCCGAGTGACTAGGTTCGCTAGCCATCGCGCGACATCGTTCGTACGTCGGTGCGGGTGGTTCAGATCTTTTAGGAATGCTGCGGGCGGGCAACTGGAGCGAGATCTTCTACGCTATCGGATTGCGCCGATTCCTCGGAAGAATCACTCCAGCTCTGTGTCGATATAGTCGCTTGACAGTTCACACGGACAAAATCGCCCGTATGCATATCGCGATAGGGTTGACGTCCAGTTATTAAGCCTATATTCTGAGTGAAATTTGGTTCCGATTAGCGTGTCCAATGTTTCTTTGGCTCGATTCTGATTATTGAGAGTGATTCGAGAGGCATCCTAAGACTTGTTTCTTGTTTTCCTTGGTGTTTCCACGTTCTAGATTCGATCTCTCTCCTCACCATTACTACAGCACTTGGCGTTACTCCAGCTGGGCGAGGTCGAGATTATCCAGGTTGTTCCGAGTGGTCCACGACCGCTCGATACCGTCCGCACTCGCGGACTCAACTTGATGGCCCTGAAGGCCGGACAAAGGAGTAGAAGATGAGCGAAAAAGATCTAGCGAACGTAGACAATCTCAACATCGAGCCCCTCACCGACGACGACCTAGATGCCGTGGCTGGCGGTCGCGGCGACGATTGCAGCTGCACCTACACCACTGGTGCCTGCTCGAGCAGCGAAACCGAAGGTCCCTCAGAGGTCTGATCCGACCGCCTCGCGAGTCCGCGGCTCCGACCGGCCTCGCACTTGTGACCCATCTCGCCCGCTTTGGTGGGGTGGGTCATTTGTTTATTGCTCCCGAGTCCTCAACTCCCCTACAACCAGCCGACATGCCACCCGAGAAACTTGCCCCCCAGCTACAGAACTTTTCGAGAGATGTTGGCTGGGAGCGCCAAGTTGCCCTCTTCGGTGACGAGGCCCGAGCCTGGATAGAGACCTTCCACGACATCGGGTGCGCCGGCCCCTCGAGTGACTCGAATCAGGTGGTCAAGCTGTTGCACCAAGGCGAGATCGGACAAGCCAGCGAACTTGTCACTCGATTGTGGCATCAAATCTCGACGTTCGATCAAGCTCCCGGATCGATGGCGCTCGTGATGCAACGCTGGTTCTTTACCGCGGCCGCGTACCTCGACTACTTACGCGGTGATCTCGATCGGGCCGAAAACAAACTCGCCACGGCTGGTCGCGCGGTCGGCGGCGCCATTCAGCGACGCCCCTTCCTGCTACCCTTGGCTGTCCACTGTATCGACTTTTACCAGCAAGCTGTTCGAATTTCGCGGCAGCGCCTTTGCTGGTCCGAGATGAAACACCGCCTGAAGCACTTGCGCTCCGTGTACGCAGGGGATGCTCCGTTGTGTCACTTGGAGGGCGGATCGAGCGTCGACTTCTCAGTGCTGACCTCAGCGTACGATCAATTCGCCGAAGAAACGAGGGATCCCGAAGATCCCTTCCTACAATTTTTGGGTAGTCGCGAGATACGACTCGAAAGCTTCGAGAGGGCGGCGGTCCGGCTTGCTGTCGATCCCAGGATCCTTTCGCCCCATGTTTGAGATCAGGGGGATTCGCGGAGCCTCACCAATTCGCTTCGGCTTCAACATCTACCTCTATTCCAGCGAGCAGCAAAACCAATTCCTCGTTGAAGCCTTGGTCCCGGCGCTCAATGAGCTTTCCGAGAAGGTCCAGGTGTGGTTCGAACGTTTCGACGCGCGCGGCCCGCATCTTATGTTGCTAGTGACAACATCATCTGAGAGTTGCACAGTCCGAGAATTCCTCTCAGATCGCTTCAGCAGCCATCTCGCCAGCCGGTCCGAACTTCCGCTGGTGGACAGCGAAGAGATAGAGGCGCGCCACGCGGGGTGCCGCGGCAAGGCGCTGTGCTCCGTTGATCAGGAGGCGGGGTACGGTGCCGACGGAACATTTCGCCCCTTCGACCAACAGTTGACTGGCTATCCTTTCTTTCTGATCGACGATCCGGCTAACGCCGACATGCTCCTGGAACATCTCGATCTGCAAACCCGTTGGGTCTTCGCAGCCCTAGCGCGTGTGGCACCGAACCCGGCGACCGTCGATGCCATCTGTTGGACGGCGGCTGTCGATCGCGCGCTGGCGTCTCGTTGCCCGGCCGCAGCGGAGTATTGGGAGTACCATGCTTCGACACTCAAAGGCGGACTCGCCGAGCGGCTCCAGGAAGACCGAG
>JAJCXQ010000765.1 GCA_029263355.1 Acidobacteriota bacterium
AACCTTCTATTGTTTCGCTGGTAAGTACTTTGAAGATAGATTCTTTTGACGACATCAGCTCTTGGCTTGACTCACATCAAGCACTCTGGTGGCTTGACGAAATTCCGTTCGCTCGGGCGCTTCCATGCCAGTATTGACGCAGCCGACACAAAGATCGCTACGGAAACACTAAATGAAAGCGAGAGTGGCCCCGGGCAATTCAAGCGACAGGAGCTTTTATACGACGCCGAGAAGGGAGCGCCGGGAGCGCTGAACAGCGACGAGCTAGCAGAGTTCCGGCGACTGCGTCGGGAAAACCGGTAAGTTATTCGTGCCAGGCATCTAAACCTGGGGCTGATGAATGGGAGAGGAAGCCATAATCGATGGGTAACCAGTTCTTCGAACGGCCGATTCTCAACTCTCCGTATGAGTATCCAGAACGTCATTGGCGACTCGACGACGACGGGCAGCCGACGGGCGACCTCATCGAGCGGCGACGGAAGGCCAAATACATCACGCCTTTTCCGAAGCCCAAGAAGCGCCGGACCGCCGCGACGCAGAAGGACATCGTCTTCGACGAAGGGGCTTCGCTCTCGACCGAAGAGCAGCAGTACGACCCCACGCCGATCATCAACGACCTGCGACGCAGCGTGGCTGAATGGCGCGCTCAGACCAACCCTAGCCTATGGTTGGTGACACCGGAAACGGCACGCCTGCTCCAGCACTGGCGGCACTATCCCTTCAGCGGCATACGCCCGTTCTTCTGCCAAGTCGAAGCGGCCGAGACCGCGATCTGGCTCACCGAAGTCGCGCCCAAGCGGGGCAAGGAAGGCCGGCGCTTTCTCGACCGTCTCGAGGCCGCCAACGCCAGCTCGAATCCGGGGTTGGCACGTCTGGCGCTCAAGCTGGCGACCGGCGCCGGCAAGACGACGGTCATGGCCATGCTCATCGCCTGGCAGACCATCAACGCTGTGCGCCGTCCGAACAGCAAACGCTTCACGAGAGGGTTCCTGGTGGTCGCGCCGGGCATCACCATTCGCGATCGACTGCGCGAGCTGCAACCCAACGATCCCGACAGCTACTATCGCGACCGTGAGCTGGTGCCACGCGACATGCTCGGCGACCTCGACAGCGCGCGCATCGTCATCACCAACTACCACGCCTTCAAGCTGCGCGAGACGCTTACCCTCTCCAAGGGGGGGCGAGCGCTTCTTCAAGGGCGTGGTCCCGCGCTCCAGACGCTCGAAACCGAAGGGCAAATGATCCAACGGGTGCTTCCAGAGCTAATGGGCATGAAGCGCGTCTTAGTGCTCAACGACGAGGCGCATCACTGCTATCGGGAGAAACCTGGCGACGATGTCGAGGGACCGCTCAAGGGTGACGATCGAAAGGAGGCCAACAAGAATCGCGAAGCGGCTCGGCTGTGGATCTCTGGCCTCGAAGCGGTTCAGCGCAAGTTGGGCGTCCAGCGCATTGTCGACCTCTCGGCAACACCCTTCTTCCTGCGCGGCTCGGGCTACGCCGAAAGCACGCTCTTTCCCTGGACTATGAGCGACTTCTCACTGATGGATGCCATCGAGAGCGGCATCGTCAAGCTCCCGCGCATCCCGGTCGCGGACAACGTGCCCGGCGCCGACATGCCGAAGTTCCGCAACCTGTGGGAGCACATCCGCACCAAGATGCCCAAGAAGGGCCGAGGGAAGGCTGGAACCCTCGATCCGCTGAGTATCCCCGTCGAGCTGCAAACCGCCCTCGATGCCCTCTACGGCCACTATGAGATGACCTTCGACCGATGGCGGGAAGGTGGTCACGAGATTCCGCCGTGTTTCATCGTGGTGTGCAACAACACTGCGACGTCCAAGCTGATCTACGACTTCATCGCGGGCTTCGAGCGTTCCATGCCCGACGGTAATTCTCAGATCGAAAACGGCCGCCTGAGCCTGTTTCGCAACTACGACGATCGCGGGCAGCCGTTGGCGCGTCCACGCACCCTTCTCATCGACAGTGAGCAGCTCGAGTCCGGCGACGCGCTCGACTCTAAGTTCCGAAAGATTGCCGCGACCGTAATTGACCTCTTTCGGAGCGAAATCCTCGAACGTGGCGGTTGTCAAAAGGACGCGGCCTTGATTTCGGACCTGTACCTTCTACGTGAGGTCATGAACACTGTCGGGAAACAGGGACGCCTGGGCGAGTCCATTCGTTGTGTCGTCTCCGTGGCCATGCTGACGGAGGGGTGGGACGCCAATACCGTGACGCACGTTCTCGGCGTCCGTGCGTTCGGCACACAGCTTCTTTGTGAGCAGGTCATTGGCCGCGCGCTGCGCCGCCAGTCCTACGTGCTCAATGAAGAAGGGCTGTTCGACGTCGAGTACGCGGACGTCCTTGGCATTCCCTTCGACTTCACGGCGAAGCCGGTCCCCGCGCCGGTTCAGGCGCCTCCCGAGACCTACCAGGTCAAGGCCATATCTCCCGACCGCGACGCTTGCGCGATTCGCTTTCCCCGCATCGCGGGCTACCGCGTTGAGCTGCCCGCAGAGCGGTTGTCCGCGACCTTCACCGACGACTCGACGCTCGAGCTGACACCCGATCTCGTGGGCCCGTCGATCACTCAGAACCAAGGCATTATCGGCGAAGCTGCCGAGCTGAGCCTGGTTCACAACGCCAAGCTGCGCCTTTCCACCCTGGTCTATCGCCTCACCCATCGCCTGCTGATGACCAAGTGGCGCGATTCCGACGATGCCCCCAAGCTCCATCTCTTCGGCCAGCTCAAGCGCATCACACGCCAGTGGCTCGACGAGCATCTCGTCTGCAAAGGCGGCACCTATCCCGCCCAGATCATGTACCAAGAGCTGGCGGACCTGGCATGCGAGCGAATCACCCGCGGGATCGTCGCGCATCATGCGGGCACGAACCCGGTCAAGGCCCTGCTCGATTCCTACAACGCCGAGGGCTCGACACGCCACGTGCGCTTCAATACCTCGGTCAAGACCCGGTACCAAACCGATCCACGGCGCTGTCACATCAACTGGGTCGTTTGCCACAGCGATTGGGAAGCCGAGTTCTGCCGCGTGGCTGAGGCCCATCCCCAGGTCCGCGCCTACGTCAAGAACCACAGCCTCGGTTTCGAGGTGCCTTATCGCTACGGCTCCGGATCGCGCACTTACCTGCCCGACTTCATCGTTCTGGTCGACGATGGCCACGGTGACGACGACCTTCTGCATTTGGTCGTCGAGATCAAGGGCTACCGTCGCGAGGACGCGAAAGAGAAGAAGTCGACCATGGACACGCAGTGGATACCGGGCGTCAATAACCTCAAGACCTTCGGCCGCTGGGCCTTCGCCGAGCTGACCGAGGTGTATCAGATCGAAGCAGACTTCGAGGCCAAGATCGAAAGCGAATTTACCACCATGATCGACCAAGCCCTCGACGCTGGCGCCACTGCCAGCTAAGGACACGTAGCCTATGGCCAAGAAGCGCACCAAGAAGCCCAAGAACGTCGAGACGTTGACCCACGACGAGGCAAAGCGAAAAAATATTCCCACCGCCGAGTACAGCTCGGTGATGGAGCGAGAGGCCGAGAGCCCGATCGAAGTCGCCTACGCGCGTCGTAACCGCGATCTCGATCCGCAATTGGTGTGGCGTGGCAAGGACTTACAGGACTGGTCGGACTTGGTGGTGCAGGCACCACCCCTCTACATTCAGGAGAAGGTACACCCGAAGGTACTGATCGATGATCTGGTGCGCCGAAGCCAGAAAGCCAAAGCGGAGGAAGCTGCCGCGCAGCCCGGATTCCAGACCGATCTCTTCGGCGACTTCAACGGCCTGCCCGATACGGACGCCACGACCG
>JAJCXQ010000766.1 GCA_029263355.1 Acidobacteriota bacterium
TCCATCTCCGGCGTGATGATGCCGAGACGCGCCTTCTCGAGTTGGGTAACGGCTGATGCGGTGTCTCGCGGGCTTGGGTTAAAATCCCAAGCGGTTTTGTCCGACGGCGCAGGCATTCCCGGCGTGTCGGGAGATGCAAAGGTCAGCGGGCCGCCGACGTCTGACGACAAGGCGAAGCTACCAGGGGTCGTACCCTGACGCCCTGAAGACGGATTGGTGGCGCCGCGCAGCGGAACGTTCCAGCGCGAAGTGGGAGTCGATGTTTCCATGGGCGAGTCCTCCGTCAGAGGCCGCCCGGCGGTAAGATCGGCGCCCGCGACCCCTCGAGTCTCGGCGGTGCTTCCCTACGCCGGTGCAAGCCGGATCAGGTTCTACGGGTACTTCTCAGCGATCGCCTGCGACGATTGCGCCCCGAGCAAGTTTGTACGCCACAGTCTATTACGTAACACCAACTATTACGTAACACCAGCGACGCTGGCGGAATAAAACAGATCTACACCACGTATCGATCGAGTAATCTTGAGCAACTTTCTGGCCGAAGCCTGCCCGAGCTCATTTGCTATGGGCTTTCACTGCTTCTAGATGCCGCAAACTTGTCGACCAAGACGTCGTAAAATCAGTAGACACTCGGAGACCACGGAGAAGCTATGGATTCCATCATGCAAGATCTGCGCTTCGCGGTACGCACGCTGCGCAAGAACCTCTCGGTAACGCTGCTGGCAACCGGCTCGCTAGCGTTGGCGATCGCTGGCAATACCGCAGTCTACAGCTTGGTCAACAGCTTTCTCTATCGGCCCATTCCTTACCTAGACGTCGAACGGCTGGTAATCATCGGCGAACAGAACAACGCACTGCTGGCAGGCCAGTTGTCGACAACCTCGCCCGCCAACTTCTTGGATTTCGAAGAACGCCAAAGCTCCTTCCAGCAGATGGCTGCCTTCTCCGGCTCCGCCTTTTCCTACGACACGGACGGTGATCAACCCGAGCAACTCGCCACCGGAGCGGTTTCCCCCGGCTTTTTCAACCTCGTCGGCGCCCAGCTGGCATGGGGTCGAGGCTTCTTGACCGAGGAGGGTGTCAGCGGACGAGACCGGGTTGTCTTATTGAGCCATACCTTCTGGACCGAACGACTCGGTGGCCGCACCGATCTCGCGGGCGAGACCTTGAAGCTCAACGGCGAGGTCTACGACATCATCGGCGTCGTCGGTGAAGACTTCGAGTGGATCCTGGCGCCGAATACCGACATCTGGGTGCCCCTCACCCTCGAGCGCGGAGCAGCGCCACGCCAACGACGCAACCTCTTCGCCATCGCGCGGCTGAAAGACGATCTCGCTGAAGAAACTGCCCAAGCCGAGATGGAAGGCTTGATGGCCCAACTGGTCGAAGAGTACCCGGAGAGCAACCGCGGCTACACCGTCGAGTTGCTCAACATGCGGCATGACATCCCAGACTCCCGCAATCGTTTGTTCTTCAAGCTCATTCAGGTCGCATTGCTCTTCGTGTTGTTGATCGCCTGCGCGAATATCGCCAACTTGCTGCTCGCCCGCAGCCAGGCGCGAGAGCGTGAGCTTGCAATCCGCAACTCGATGGGAGCGAGCCGCCGCCGAATCATCTTTCAGCTGTTCACCGAAAGCACGTTGATGGCTGTGATCGCCGGGGTCTTCGGTGTCGCCCTCGGATACCTTGGCATGAAGGCGATCAACAGCGCCTTCGCCCCCCTCTTACCAAAGTTCTGGCTTCCGACCCTCGATCTCCGAGTCCTCGGCTACAGCCTGCTGGTCACCCTTCTCGGCGGATTGTTATTCGGCCTCGCACCGGTCATGCAAAGTGCTCGCTTCGACCTGCAATCGGCGCTCAAAGACGGCAGCCAAGGGTCGACCAGCAGCGGCAAGCGACGGTTGGTCGCCAACATTCTGGTCGCGGCGGAAATCTCGCTCGCCCTCGCCTTCTTGGCCGGCGCCAGTATCATGATCAGCACCTTCCAGACCCTGCAGAGCTCCGAACCGGGATTTGATGCCGACAACATATTGACCATGCGTGTTGATCTCCCGGACTCGAGGTACAAATCCGACGAACAGAAAGTCGAGGGCGCTCGGCAGGTCATGGAGCGCCTCGGCAGCCTGCCGGGAGTACGCGCGGCCTTGGTGTCGAATGTTGCACCGCGCACACCCTTGGTGCCCAAAGACTCCTTCGAAATCACTGCCCAGCCGGTGGCGGACGATCAAGCGCGGCCACAGACCGGTTGGCTGACCGCTAGTTATGGCTATTTCGAGGCACTTGGAATTCCTCTCGAGCAAGGTCGAGCCTTCACCGCCAGCGACGATCTGACCGCGCCGCCGGTGGTGGTCATCAACGAGACGATGGCCGAGCGCCACTGGAGCGGCAAAAGCCCGCTCGGCGAGCGCTTGACGTTCCTGGGCGAAGAGCGCGAGATCATCGGTGTGGTCAGCACGGTTGGGCATGACGTCATCGTTGCTTCCGACGTGAGCTCGGTGGTCTACCTGCCTTGGTTTCAGCGCCCGGCCAGCGCTTTTGGCGTCGCGCTCAAGACCGACGTCGAGCCGGAAACTTTGAGTGAGCCGGTGCGGCGCGAGCTCCTGGCGTTCGACCGGAACATCGCCCTGACCCAACTCCAGACCCTCGACGCGTTTATCGAACAATTCTGGGTCGGGCAACAGGTCTTCACCGCCATCCTGGGCGGTTTCGGGACCCTGGCCCTGGTGCTCGCCGCCCTCGGCACCTATGGTGTGCTGGCCTATTCCGTCGCTCAGCGCACCCACGAGATCGGGATTCGAATGGCGATCGGTGCGGGGCGCAGCGAGGTGCTCAAGATGATCGTCCGTCAAGGGTTGATCGTGGGCGCGATCGGGATCGGGTTGGGACTGCTGCTCGTCCCATTACAGGTCAAGCTGATCTCGGCAATTTTCCAGGGCATCGTGCCGGTGGAACCGGGTTCGGTGATCGGCGCTGCTTTGGTTCTCGCATTGGTCACCCTGGCGGCAAGCTTCATCCCTGCGCGGCGGGCTGCCAGCGTCGACCCGATGCGGGCACTGCGTAGCGAGTGACGCCGCCGCGCTGACCTGTGGCCTAGAATTCTCTCTGCTGATCCCCTTTTGTCTCCGAACGGACGTTATTAGCGTACAGGACTCAACTTCGAGTCCTGGAGTTTGCGACAAACGGCCCATAGGCCTCCGCCTTTCTCATGCGATCTATGGACGCGCGCCGCGCGGAGGCGTGCGCGGCCCGGTTTCCTGCCTCGACGGGTCGTGTTCCCAGATGAGAAGGAGAAGACTATGACTCGAGCCAGCTGTGCCATCCCTATCGTTTTCGTTGTTGCCTCGTGGAGCCTCATTGCCGGGACGAAAGTCGAGGCCGCGCAAACAATAACTCCGCCGGGAGGAAACCCTCAGCAGGTCTTGCCGCTGACCATTCAGCCGATCATCGAAGAACCGGTGGTCATCGAGGTCGGTGAGTCGACGCTCATCGGCGGCCACTATGGAGGGCAACAGGAGGGGTGTGGAACCGGCACTCAGGCCTATATCAAGAAGCTGGCGCTCGATGGCACGGAGGAGTGGCATCTGTGTCACCACTCGTCTCCATCCGGACTCTGCGAACAAAGCGGTGGGCTACCGTTATTCGCTGGATTCACCAGCATCGATCCCGCCTATATCGTGGCCAGTCGAGTCAACGCGGCGGAGACTGACGAGATCACCGGCGAGCTCGTTGTGACGGGCGAAGTGCTAGTGGCTTGCGAAGGCCCGGAGAGAAACGTGCGCACCGGCGGCTTCATCGCCCTGTGGGACGCTGCCGGCATCCTGTTAGCCGACACTTACATCGGCGACCTCCCGAGCTGCTCCCCTCCCCAAGAGCCGGCTTGCTGCCTAGAGCTGTGCGAGAAGCTCAACGGTGGTGGTGGTGGTGGCGGCGGTGGAGGTGGCGGCGGCAACCAGTGCAGCGGAAAAGGTATCGCGTTCGGCGTCACCAGCATCGCGTTCACGGGCTGGTGCGAGGTCCCGGGCTCGCCAACCGGCCGAGATGTCGCGGTCCGCAGCTACACCCGCAACCTGACGGAACGCTGGCGGTTTCTGGCCGGCGGTTCCGAACGCGACGTCGGGCAGGACGTCGCAATCAGCCCTGGAGGGACGGTGACCGCTACCGGATTCACCAGCGATGCCATCGATCGACGTAACATATTCGTCAGCAACCACAACAAAGACCACGGCAATCTGGAGACCCTCTTCATCGGTGGCGGTAACCTGGATGACGAAGGGAAGAGCGTTTCGATCAATGCCAGCGGAGACGTCGTCCTGGCAGGTTACATCACCGACGAAGCAACTATAGGCCAAGAAATCCTCGGCGCCGCCGGTCAAGGATACCAGGGCTTCGACGCGGTGTTGGACGGCAGGACGCTGCAACCGACCTACGCTCATGCTAGGCCGATGTTTCTCCCCAACGGCATCCTAAGACCTGAGCCTGAGCCCAGCTTCGTACTGCCCACGAAGTGGCAACAAGGTCAGCAACTTCCGCCACCCGGCCAAATTCCGCCTGAACCGATCCCACCCCTCACCATCGTCGGATGCGACATATTGATCGGCTCATCCGGGGGCGGCTGCGCTGACGTCCTCACGTCGTCGACCGAAGGCGCTATGAACCTGATGGAAGGTCCGGACCCCGAAGAGCCGGACCATATGCTCATCGCGCTCGTGGTTCAATTTCAACATGCTGGGATTGCCTTTGTGCTCAACTCGATCAGCATGACGATGGCGGCCGATTCCTGCTACGAGGTGACCATCTCGCTCAAGGGCCCGCAGGGGAATGAGTTCATCGAGGTCGGGCAGCAACAGATTTGCCCCGCTGACGAACCGCTTCTGACCGCTGAGATTTCATTGGAAGACTCGGCTCTCCTGGGCTTCACTTCCACATCCCCGCCCCCGCCAGGCGAACTGAAAGTCAAGCTCCGGTTCGACTTTGGCACCTACGCCTGTTCTGGCTGTAACACTCAGGCAGAAGAAGCGAGCCTCGAGTCGCTCGATCCGGATGTTGGGATCTGACCTGGCAGTAGGTGCTCTTACTCTCTGGCCTGTTCGCGATAGTGAGCCGCTGATTCCGGTCGTCCCCACGCCTCGTACAGCGCGAGGAGACGGCCGAGCGCTCTGCGGGAGCTCGGATGATCAGCGCCTCTCCTGTCCTTGAAACGCGAGTAACTGCCGAGCAATAGAGGCTCGGCTTCTTGGTAGCGGCCGAGCGCCGTCAGGCAGTTGCCGAGCATGCTCTCGGTGCCATTGATCATGAACCACTCCTCGGCCGGCCAGCGCCGAAAGATCTCGAGACTCTCACTGAACAACGGCTCGGCTCGGTCCGGTCGGTCGGCCGCCATCAGGACACGGGCCAATCCGAACAGCGCGTGGGCAACGTCTCGACTGGTGCTTCCCGTGGACTCTGGGCTGCGTCGCCGGGCGGCGAGCTCGGCTCGGAATTCGCTCTCGGCCTCGTCGAGCTGCCCCACATTGAGAAGAAGATAGGCCAACTTGTGCCGCTGTTCGAGCACGGCTGGATCCTCGTCGTCGAGCAAGCCAAGATTGATTGCCAGGGCCTCACGGTACATCTGTTCGGCCGCCTCCGGATCCCCCCGCTTTTCGCGTACCGTCGCCAGGTTGCCTAGATTGGTAGCAACCGCTGTGTGGTTGTCGCCGTGGATATCGCGATGCAATTTCAGAGCCTGGCGATAGAACTCCTCGGCGCTATCGAGCTGCCCGCGAAGGAAGTAGATCCGGGCCAGATTGTTCAGGCTACCAGCAATCGCCGGATGTTTGTCGTCAAGAGTCTCCCGCCGCAGCTTCAGAGAGGAGCGATAGAACCGCTCGGCTTCTTCGTAACGCCTGAGGTCGGTCAAACAACCCGCCAGATTGTTCCAGCTGGTGGCCAGCCCCGGGTGTCGGTCTCCCAAAACTCGGATCCGCAGCTCGATGACCTGCTCATAGAGGCTGATCGCCTCTTCGCACTCGCCCTGAGCTCGTAAAACCTCCGCCAGATTATTGAGATTCACCGCCAAGCCAGGGTGGTCTTCATCGAGCAATCGCCGATTCATCGCCAACGCCTGGCGCGACAACTTCTCGGCTTCTTCGTAGCGGTTCTTGCGATATACGACCAACGCCAGGTTGTTCAGGACGTAGGCGACCTTGGTGTGCTCCTCCCCGAACACTTGGCGACATACTTCCAAGGCACGATGCAACAAAGGTTCGGCCACATCGTGCCGCCCCTGTTGATAGAGGGCCACAGCAAGATTGATCAGGCTATCCGCCACTAGCTCGTGCTCTTCTCCGAGACGTAGCTGCCGGATCTGCAAAGCCTCACGATGTAGCTTCTCGGCATCGCGAAAAAGTCCTTGCTCGACCCGCAGCTCACCCAGGTTACTTTTGCTCGCCGCAACTTCGAGATGTCCTTCACCGACGGTTTGGAGCCGTAGGTCGAGCGCCTCTTCGAGTCGTGGCGCCGCCTCGGGATAGAGCCCAAGCTTGTAGTAGGCCAACCCGATGCTGTCCAGCAGCTTGGCGAGGATCTTCGGATCGTCGAGCTCGCGGCCGATCCGCTGCGCGCCCTGGTCGAGAAGCTCCCGCGCCGTAACGGTCTCTCCCAACGCCTTGTCGGGTCGCGAGTTTTCGAACAAGCTGACGAGAAAATTCGATACTTCCTCCGCCGTCACCCGCTCGCTGTGCGCCACTCGTGCTTGCCAGGCGGTGGCTACGATGCCGGTGACCAAAGACAACACAATCAGCAGAACCGCCGTAACGCCCCACCGGTGGCGACGCACGAACTTGGACGCCCGATAGGCCAGCACGTCAGGTCGAGCGATCACCGGCATGCCTTCGAGGTACCGCCGGATGTCCTCCGAGAACTGCTCGACTGAGCCGTAACGCTTCTCTGGCGCCTTCTGCAAGGCCATCAGCACGATGTTGTCGAGATCACCGCTCAATTTGCGACGCAGGCCCTGCGGTGATGTCCCACGGCTCCGACTCACCGCCTCAGCGAGAGTTTCGGGGCTCTCGTTTTCTTCCGAACGCGTCGTAGCGCGCTCCAACGTCGTATCGCGCTCCAAGACAGTGCTTGGCTTCTGCGGTTCGCGCTCACAGACGACCAGCTCGATCTCGGCTTGCGTTCGACGGTGTAAACGGTAGGGACGATGCCCGGTAAGCAATAGATAAAGTAAGGCCCCCAGAGCATAGGTGTCGCTGGCGGTGGTGATCGGTTGACTCCGGATCTGTTCCGGGCTGGCGTATTCAGGTGTCATCGGCCGAATACCGTCAACCGTGACCAGGGTCGACAGCGTGCGGTCCGCCGCGAGCAGTTTGGCGATACCGAAATCGAGCAATTTGGGGGCGCCGGTCGTGTCGACCAGAATGTTGGTGGGTTTGAGGTCGCGATGAACGATCAGGTTCTGGTGAGCGAACTGCACCGCGGCGCAAACCGCGCGGAAAAGCTCCAGGCGCGCTTCAGTCGACAGCACCTGCTGATCGCAGTACCGGTCGATCGGAACGCCTTCAACATACTCCATGACAAGGTAGGGCAAACCGTCCTCGCTCATCCCACCGTCGAGCATGCGAGCGATGTTCGGGTGCTCGAGATTGGCCAGAATCTGCCGCTCTTTGAGGAAGCGAGCGACGATCGCATCGGTATCCATACCGCGTTTGATCAACTTGATGGCGACCTGTTTGCGATACTGGTCGTCGTCGCGCACTGCGGCATAGACCACCGCCATACCGCCCCGACCGATCTCTCGCACCGTGCGATACGGACCGAAACGCCGACCGGTCGCCGGCCCGGCCGGCAATATCTCACCAAGAATCTCGCCGACAGGACGCTCGAGCAAGGTCACATCCTGGTCGTCGGACGCCAACAAGGACGCGACCTCGGCCTTCAGCTCGGAGTCTTCGCAGACCAAGTCCAAGAATGCCGCCCGGTCACTCGGATCGACCGCAGCGGCCTGGTCGAACAGTTCCTTGACGCGTTGCCAACGATCAGGCGTCATGCCGGCTAACCGTCGCCTCGACCCGGTCGCGACCGCCCTGTCATCCCACCGCCCTCGCCTCCATAGGCTGCCGCCGGGTCATTTCGCGTTGTAACCACGCCCGAGCGATCCGTGTCTCACGTTTCACTGTGGCGGTCGAGAGCTCTAGGCAAGACGCCACTTCCTCGACGGTAAGGCCTCCGAAGTAGCGTAATTCCATGATCTGGCCCTGACGCGGATCGAGCTCCGCTAGCCGAGTCAACACTTCATCCAACGCGAACAGATCTGCAACACTGTTGTCGATCGAGGCCAACCCGTCATTGAGAGGCACGCGGATTGCATTACCCCACCGCTTGTCCGCATGTTGGCGCCGCGCATACTTGAGTACAACCCGACGCATCAGCTGGGCCGCCACACCGAAGAACTGGGCACGATTCTGCCATTGGATACGACTCTGATCGATCAGGTGGAGAAAAGTCTCGTGGACCAAAGCGGTGGGCTGAAGCGTGTGATCACGCCGCTCGCGTCGCATGAAGCGCTCTGCTTGCTCGTGTAACTCGTCATACACCAACGGCATGAGCTGCGACAGCGCAGCCCGGTCCCCGTCGCACCAGTCTAAAAGCAACTGAGTGACTTCCCGAGATGGCTGTAGATTCATGGATTCTCCTGCCGATGTATCGAATGACATCCCTCGCGAGTCACGCCAGTTTAGGTGGATAAGCCAGTCATATCGTAGCGCATCAATGGCATGATGACTGTACGACTTGACTGATCAACGTAACCACCAACCCCACCAAGAAGATCTTGGTGACTATGAATTGGCTTCCAGATCAACCAGACATAGCATTCTACACATATATGCTACCTCTCCCCCTCCGTAGCGGAATGGCAACTCCAGGAGAGGGAAAGCCCAAATGGGTTGCAGCGCTGCCATCAGGGGTGATGCCTCGCAGACACGTGCACTTTGACGACAGCTGGGGTGCTGTGGCGCCCAACTAAACCAAAGCGTCGGCGACGACCTCTGCCAAGTCTTTGGTCTCGTCAACGGCAGTGTCGAGCATCATCTTGCACTCCGGACAGCCAGTCACCAACAGCTTGGCGCCGGTATCGCGAACGTGCCCCTTACGCAGCTGATCAACCCGCTGGCCATCTTCTTCAGTCTGCCGCGCAAAACCCGCACCGCCACCACCGCAACACACCGCACGCTCACGGTGACGATCCATCTCGATCACCTTCAAGCCAGTTTTGCGGATCACATCCCGCGGCGCGTCATAAACTTTCTCATATCGACCGAGGTAACAAGGATCATGGTAGGTGGCCTGTACCTCGCTGTTGTGGTTGCTATCGAGCTTGATAGCACTCTTGGCAACCAGCTCTTGGATGACCTGCGAATGGTGCGTCACCTCCAGCTCGAGCTCAGCGTCGAGATCAGGGTACTCACGCCCGATGGTGTGCAAACAGTGCGGACAAGGGGCAATCACCTTCTTCACGCCGTTGGACTTGAGGCGATCGATGTTCTCCCCGGCCAGAGTCTGAAATTGCATTTCCTCACCCTGGCGCCGGGAATGGTGCCCGGAGCACGACTCTTCCTTCAACACGCCAAAGCTCGACCCTGCCGCCTTGAGAATCTTGACCATCGACTCCAACGACCGTCTGGCGTCCGGGTTGTAGCTCCAAATGCAACCCAGCCACAGCAGCTGCTCGGTTTTACCTTCTTCGTAATAGGGGATCTCGAGCTCTTGGATCAGCTTGGTGCGGGCGCTCGCCGGCTGCTCGAAAGGGTTGCCGCGACGTTCGATCGTCTTCAGAAAGTCGTCCGCGATCATGCCGGTGCCCAGCGCCAGTGCCTGGGCCTGCTTGGCGCCCATCAACACTTGCAAGTGCTCGATCCCAACCGGACAATTCTCCTCACAAGCCCCGCAAGTGGTGCATTGACCGAGCGCCTGCTCGCTCAAAATATTGCCGATCGCCGGTTCGTCGGCGCCGAGCTCTGTAATCGACGCTCTACCGGCCAGGATAAAGGCGCGAGGATCGAGCTCTTGCCCGGCAAGATTGGCCGGACAATTGTCTGTGCAGCGCTTGCACTCGACGCAAGACAGGAAATCCATGCGCTGCTTCCAGCTCAGATTGCCCAACGTCTCGAGCCCGAACGTCGGTTCCTCTTCCATCGCTTCGAGCTCCTCGATATCGAGGTTGAGCGGCTGAAGGTCCGCCAATCGTTCGGTGCGGAAGAAAATATTAATCGGGGCCATCAAGATGTGGAAATGCTTCGAGTTCAAGATGAGCAACGGAAACACCAAGATGATCAGGGCATGAGTCCACCAATTCACCTTCGCGATCCCACCCACCGGATCGGTCTGTGCGAAGAGGTAGGTCGCCATCAAGATCAGGATCAGGAGCGCCACCACACCCGAGCTGTAGGACTTCGGATCCGGCGAGATCTTCACCATCACAAAACGCCGGTACGCGAGGCCGATAATTCCGATCGAGACCAGCACCGCCCACACACTGATGAAGGACTTGTAGAAGGGGGGAATGAAATGGATGCCGAACGGCTTTAGGAAATGCTCCATGGTCTCGAGTCCAAAGAACACAAAACCGCCAAAAACAGCGGCATGCATTGCCCCCGCCACCGGCCGGCCCCCGATGACCCGGGTCTGCAGCAGCACTTCCTTGAACGTCGTCCAGAGGCGGCGGCCAATCTGATCGGTGCGCACCCGGTCGGAGTGCCCGGCACGGATCGCCTCGATCTTCGGCATCAACTCGCGAACGAAGAACGTCGCCGTCGTCGCTGCCAGAATCAGCAAGAGTACACGCTCCCAAATCGCGAATTCCATAGTCCTGTCTCCTATCCGGCTCGGCAACATGCGATCGGTTGTATCCCGTCAGATGCCACCTGACCCGGTCGCCCAATTTCGACGTTCTTCGTAGGTTCGAATGCACCGGAATGCTACCACGCTCGCCGCACGCCGACCGCCCCGAAAAGCTTTGACAGCCATCGACTCAAGTATTAGGATCTGTGGTCCTGCGGGCCGACGTAGCTCAGCTGGTTAGAGCGCCTGATTGTGGATCAGGAGGTCCCCGGTTCGATCCCGGGCGTTGGTACCATCTTTTAAGTTGTTTATCATCGACACCTGAGCTCGGGAGGCACCAACTCCCACTCGAAGCTGCCTTGCGGCGTACCCCAGGGTCCGCAGCTGAACTTTGGGGTCTGACATGAAGGTGCTTTCATTTCTCCTGAGCTACTCTCGGGGGCTCGTCTTCCTAGCGGTTGTGGCCAGCGTTTTGAGTGGCGCCAGCAGCGCTGGCCTTTTGGCTTTGATCAGCAACTCGCTGCAGCTCGACCCGCCTGGACGGCGGGAGCTCATCATAGCTTTCATCGGGCTCTGCCTGATGGCGATGGCGACCCGCGTCATCTCCGAGCTGCTGCTGACCCACCTGGGCCAGAGGACGGTCTTCGACCTGCGGATGAAAATCAGCCGAAGGATTCTCGCTGTGCCGCTCTCCCACCTCGAGAAGCTGGGGGCCCCACGACTCCTGGCGACCCTCGCCGACGATGTGCCAACAATCACCAACGTCGTCGCCATCCTGCCGGCGTTGTTCGTCAACGGCTCGGTCGTTGCCGGCTGTCTCGTGTACATCGGCTGGTTGTCATGGAGAGTCCTACTCGTGGTCTTGCTGTTCATGCTACTGGGCATCGTCGCCTACCAGCTTCCGCTCCTACGGGCCATGCGCCTCTTTCGCAAGGCGTGGGAACAGCGCGACGAGCTCTACCAGCATTTCGAGACTCTGATCCGGGGCGTCAAGGAGCTCAAACTCCACTATGCTCGCCGTAGCGGCTTCGTCGGCAGCGCCCTCGAGAAGACTGCCGACACCTTCCGCCGACTCAATATTCGCGCTCGAACGATCTACATCATCGCCTCCGCCTTCGGGCAACTGCTGGTCTTCGTCGTCATCGGCGCTCTGGTCTTCGACGCGCCGGAGCTCTTCGGCCTCGAACCCTTGACTCGCGGGGCGCTGACCAGCTACACGCTGACTCTGCTCTACATGGTCACTCCTCTGCAAAATCTGCTCAACTCCTTACCCAACCTGGGTCGGGCAGAAACCGCCTTGCGCCGGCTCGGGGAAACTGAGCTCGATCTCGCCGAACATGCCTCCGAAAGTGATCTCCTGCCGCCGACCGAAAGGTCCGGATGGCGTAGCCTCGAGCTGCGAGGGGTCGTCCATTCCTACCCCCGCGGCGGGGGTGAGGACGAGGTCATCGTCGGGCCTTTCGACCTGGCTTTCGAGCCGGGCGAGATCGTCTTCCTGATC
>JAJCXQ010000767.1 GCA_029263355.1 Acidobacteriota bacterium
TCGGCCATACTCGATGGTGACCTCGACCCCATCGATGGTGCCGGTGGCTTTGCCATTCTTACTCACCCGATCGGCGTCGTCGCCACGGTCGGCGAGGGCGGGCAGGGTGATGAGTGCGACTGCGCAGAGGGCGACGAGTAAGCGGATCGATTTATTCGAAAGCATTCGGAATCTCCTTGAATTGTTTGCTGACCCTTGAGGATACGTCTGCCTGCAGAAGTTGGTTGTGATCACGGTGTCAAGGTCCTGTAACGATCCGCTTGTGACGGTCGCAGCTTGGCTTCGTTTCCGACATTGCCCCGGCAACGGGTTGAATCTAGAATGGATCTGAACTGCTGGAGTTCTTAATGAAAATGTTGAGTGACGATGATCTCAATCTGAAGGATATGAGTGACGAGGAGCTTGCTGCGGCGTGGGTTAATGGTTTGACTTGGCGCAGTCGACCAATGATTTCGATCCACCGTACACCCATGGCGTTTTTGTGAATCTGACTTGGGAAGATGTCGAACCTGCTGTCGGCGGATCGCGAAGACAGAGCTCCAAGCAGGTCCCTTCCGATGAGTCCTAGTCAGATCGATTTGTTTTAGGGTGGCGCGGATGGCACTCGGACCCAAGGGACGGAGTTGGCCGCGAACGATCGGCATCGTCGGTGGCCTCGGTCCTCACGCACATATCGCATTCGAGCAGCAGCTCCTCGCCGCCGTTGGTCCGGTGAGCTCGGATCAGGAGTATCCAGCGTGGATGGTCTCCTCCCTTCCGGCGACTCCGGACAGGACCAAGTCGTTGATCAACGGTGGTCCCTCGCCGGTCCCTTGGTTGGTCGAGAGTTTGACCAACCTCGAGGGGCGAGCCGATTTTGCCGTCGTGACTTGCAATACCGCCCATGCTTTTTTAACTGAGGCTCAGGAGCAGGTGCGCATTCCGGTGCTGCATGTGATTCGAGAGACGGTTCGGGAGCTCTCCAGGCGGTACCCGTCCGGCGCCTCGATCGGTCTGCTCGCGACGACGGGGACTTTGCGATCGATGATCTACCCGGCGACCAGCGCGGCGATCGCCACCAACCTCGAATGGAAGAGCCTTTTGGATCGATCCGCTGGTGAGGAGCAGCAAGAGACCCTGGTGATGGGCTCGATTTATGGCTCGCCAGCGGTCGCGGGCGCCGCTGCCACAGGTGGGCTCAAGGCTGGTCTGATGCACGATCCGCGGACCGGCGAGAGTTATGCCGATCGCCTCGAGCTAGCGGCAGATCACCTCTTTCGGCGGGGTTGTTCAGCGGTGGTCCTGGGCTGCAGCGAGATCTCGCTGGCACTCACCGCGACGGAGGCCCCAGATTCCAACTGGATCGATCCGATGCAGATCGCGGCCGAGCTTTGTCTGCGTATCGCGGCGGGTGAAGCACCGTTGCCAAGTCCTTGGTCTTGCGATGCTGACCCTGCTGCGTCCCCAGGACGATGACGTTGGTAGTCTTTGTTTAGGCATGCTGCTCGTGCGATACTTCCTCAGGTAAGGAGTTCACATCATGCATGTTGCGATAGACATTTCGGAAGAACAGGCTAAGAGGCTCAAGACCGAGGCTGATCGACTTGGGCTTACCCCAGAACAGTTCACAAAGGCTGCGGTCGTCGACCTTCTCGACCGCAAAGATGATTTTTCAAGAGCTGCCTCCTATGTTCTCGACAAGAACGCTGACCTGTACGCTCGTTTGAGCTGATGCGACTGCTCGGTCTGGCGGAGATTGTCGAGCTCCATCGGCTCGTTGTCGATGCATCAGGCGGAAGTCATGGGATTCGAGATCTCGGAACTTTGGAATCCGCAGTGGCCCAACCTCGAATGTCGTTTGGAGGGCAAGATCTCTATCCGACGATCGTCGCGAAAGCAGCAGCTCTGGGAGCCTCGCTAGTACAGAATCACCCGTTATCGATGGCAACAAACGAATAGGCCATGCCGCTATGGAGGTGACGTTGGTCCTCAACGGTTTCGAGGTCGTCGCTTCGGTCTCCGAGCAAGAGCAGGTTATTTTGGCCTTGGCGTCGGGAGAGATAGATCGGGCAGGGTTCACCGAGTGGCTTGTCGATCACGTTGTAGGTACGTAGCGACGTCTAGTCGAGGTGCTCAATCGACTGTCGGTCTATAGGAAGTAGTGGACCCATTGAGCGAGTCGCATCCCGGACGGTTTCTCCGCTTCAAACCGGACGCGACAGGTTCGAATCGCCGGTGACAACCCAACGCCAGGGATGTTCTACGCCGGCAGATAGGCCGATGCGGGTCCCTTGGCCGGGTTCGACGGGGGGCGGCGTCCCGTCGTCGAGGATCTGGATGCCCCGATCGCCGATGATGACGTCGCAGCCGTTGTCGTCGCCGGTGATGCCCAAGGCTTGGCAGAGTTTGGCTGGGCCGGAGCAGAGGTCACGGTCGCGGCGGGCTTTGGCGCGGGCGCGGCGCATGTCTTCGAGGCCGGCGGTGGGGGCGAGGGCGCGGATGAGGATGGCGGAGGCGTGGCCGTCGTCGCCACAGACGGCGTTGGCGCACCAATGTATGCCGTAGATGAAGTAAACGTAGAGATGGCCGGGGGGGCCGAACATGACGGTGGTGCGCTCGGTCTGGCCACGGTAGGCGTGGCTGCCGGCGTCTTCGGAGCCGGCGTAAGCCTCGACTTCGACGATGCGGCCGGAGCGACCGTTGCGGGTGAGCTGTTTGTTGAGGAGCTCGGGCGCGACGATTCGGCTGTCGCGGCGAAAGAACTCTCGGTCGACGGGTTGCATGTCAGAAGCCGGCGAGACGCCGGCGCTCCCAGCAGGTGGCGTTGTTGAATGCAGGACGACGGAAGCCGGCGAGACGCCGGCGCTCCCAGCAGGTGGCGTTGTTGGATGCAGGACGACGGAAGCCGGCGAGACGCCGGCGCTCCCAGCGGGTGGCGGTATGCTCGGGGCGCCGGGTCATCGATTTCAGTCCGCCGCGTCGAGGTGGGTTTCCAGCAGGTCCTTGACCAGCCTGGGGTTGGCTTTGCCGCGGCTTTTCTGCATCACTTGGCCGACGAAGAAACCGAATAGGGCTTTCTTGCCAGCGCGATATTGCGCCACTTTGTCGCCATGGGCGGTGGTCACTTCGGTGATCAGTGATTCGACCAGGCTCACGTCGGTCATTTGTTGGAGGCCCTTGTCGGCGACGATTTGGCGCGGACTGCCGCCTTTCACCAGCATGTCCGCGAAGATGTCTTTGGCGATTTTGCCGGAGATCGTGCCGTTGCAGATCAGGTCGACGAGCTCACCGAGCTCGCGGCCGGAGAAGGGCAGATCGTCGACGGAGCATTCTTTGAGCTCCCGCAACAATTCGTTGACGATCCAGTTGGCGACCAGCTGCGCTTGGCCGCAGGTGTCCACGGCGGCTGAGAAAAATCGGCCGAGCTGGGGATCAGAAGCGAGCAACCTGGCGTCGGCGGGGGCCAGTCCATGGTTGTCGCGATAGTTGACGAAGACGGCTTCTTGTTCCGGCGTCAACGGGCGTTCTTCGTCGGTCGCAGCCAACGACTGTTGCCGTTGGAGGGCTTTGGCTGCGGCTTTTTGGGCCGCCTTTGCGGCTGCCTCTTCGCAACGTCCTTCGTCGGTGCCAGTGAGCTTGGCCCAGGTGTCACGCAAGGTGACGGTGCGATTGAATACCAATCGATCGTCGGTGCTGTCGGGGTCGACGGCAAAGAAACCCTGGCGTTCGAACTGGAAATGGTCTTCAGGCTGGGCGCCGCCCACCGCCGGCTCGATACGGCTGTCGGCCAGAATCTCGAGCGAGTTGGGATTCAGGAAGGTTCTGAAGTCGGCGTCTTGGCCGTCGGGATTCTGGTGAGCGAACAGTCGGTCGTAAATGCGAACCTCGGCAGGTAACGAGTGCTCGGCAGAGACCCAGTGGATGGTGCCCTTGACCTTACGGCCGTCGGGGGCGTTGCCACCCTTGGTGGCGGGGTCGTAGGTACAGCGCAACTCGACGATGTTGCCGGCACTGTCCCGCGTGATGTCGACACAGCGGATCAGGTAGGCGTAGCGCAAGCGCACCTCGACGCCCGGAGAAAGGCGGAAGTAGCCCTCCGGTGGATCCTCGTGGAAATCATCACGTTCGATGTAGAGCACTCGTGAGAACGGAATCTTGCGCGAGCCCTCTTTGGGCACATCATGGGGATAATAAGGAGCCTCGAGCTCTTCGGAGCTGTCTTCCGGATAGTTTTCGAGCACCACCCGCAGCGGGCGCAGCACACTCAGCACCCGCGGCGCCTGGGTGTTGAGATCCTCGCGGATCGAATACTCGAGTTGGGCGATGTCGATGACGTTGTGGGTCTTGGCGACACCGATGCGGTCGCAGAAGTTGCGGATCGAGGCGGGCGTGTAGCCTCGACGCCGATAGCCTGAGAGGGTCGGCATGCGGGGATCGTCCCAGCCCGAGACCAGGCCCTCCTGCACCAGCTGCAAAAGCTTACGTTTGCTGGTGACGGTATAACTGAGATTGAGCCGCGCGAACTCGATCTGTTTGGGTTGGTGGGGGACCGCCGTGTGGTCGATCACCCAGTCGTAGAGCTCTCGGTTGTTCTCGAACTCCAGGGTGCACAACGAGTGTGTGATGCCTTCGATCGAGTCGGAGAGGCAGTGGGTGAAGTCGTACATCGGGTAGATGCACCAGGTGTTGCCGGTCCGGTAGTGGTCAGCGCGTCGGATGATGCGATAGAGAATCGGATCCCGCATCAGCATGTTGTTGGCCGCCATGTCGATCTTGGCCCGCAGCACTTGGGTGCCGTCGTCGAACTCGCCGGCTCGCATGCGCGCGAAGAGGTCGAGGTTTTCCTCCACCGACCGATTGCGATAGGGACTCTCGCGACCGGCTTCGGTCACCGTGCCTCGATACTCTCGAATGTCGGCGCCGCTGAGGCTGCCGACATAGGCTTTACCCTCGCGGATCAGGTGGACGGCGTACTCGTAGAGCTGCTCGAAATAGTCCGACGCGAAGAACATCGCATCCCATTCGAAGCCCAGCCAGCGGATGTCGCGCTGCATCGCCTCGACGTACTCCATGTCCTCAGTGGTGGGGTTGGTGTCGTCGAAGCGCAGGTGACAGGTGCCGCCAAAGTCCCTGGCGATACCGAAGTTGAGGCAAATCGACTTGGCGTGGCCAATATGTGGGTAGCCATTAGGCTCCGGTGGAAAACGAGTTACCACTCGGCCGTCGTTCTTGCCAGCCGCTAGGTCGTCGATGATTCGCGCTCGGATGAAATCGGATGGCGCGGGGAGTTTGTCGCGCTCAAGCGGGTCGTTTGATGTGGTCACGCTGGCATACCTCGGTCAGAATAGTTCAGGGCAGACGGTGAGGATCGTCTGCTAGCGAGCGAAGAGTATAGGAAGCTCTGACGATAGGAAACCAGCGAGTGTCGTCGGCTTCTGCTCTGCGCCGAAAATCCTCATCCCCACATACTGGGAGCGCTGGCGTCTCGCCGGCTTCTGCCCCCGTTCCAGTCGCCATGGCCTTAGAATCCATCGACCGGACAAAAATGGAAGCACGATGAACCCACAATCGAAACCTCGCTGGATCCCGCAACGCAGGACCAGGCACCCTAGCCTTGCGTTGATCGCCATATTAGGGTTGTGGGCATGCAGCAGTGAACGCGATACGCCCGAGACTCCGGCGAAGCCACCTGACACCGCTCGCCATCTGGTGCTGGTGACGATCGACACCTTGCGCGCCGACCACCTCGGAGCCTATGGCGGCGATGTCGCGACACCACATCTCGATCGCCTGGCCAGGGAAGGTGCGGTGGTCGAACAGGCCGCCGCCCACGTACCGTTGACCCGGCCGTCCCATGTGGCGTTGATGAGCGGATTGCTGCCGACGCTCACCGGGGTGCGAGACAACGTCTCGCGGACGACGATCCCCGACGTTCCGTTGCTGGCGGAGGTGCTGCGCGACGAGGACTTCGCCACCGCCGCCTTTGTCTCGGCGGTTGTAATCTCCCGTGCGTCCGGCCTCAACCGCGGATTTGATCACTATTCTGATGACTTCGCCGCGGCATCCGACGCTCCTCGGTTTCTCAACACCGCCCAAAAGCGCGGTGACGTAACCCTGGCCGAGGCCACCAACTGGTTGCAGCACCACGTTGCCGGTGGCACGGATGGGACGGATCCGGCAAGCGTCGAACGTTTTTTCCTGTGGCTTCACCTCTACGATCCCCACGAGCCCTATGAAGCGCCAGAGCCTTTCGGGTCGCGTTATGCCGATCGGCCCTACGCGGGTGAAGTCGCCTGGAGTGACGAGCTGACGGGCCGTCTCGATGCGACCCTGAGTGAGCTCGGGGTCAGCGACGAGACTCTGTTGGTGGTGACCTCGGATCATGGTGAAGGGCTCGGCGAGCACCGCG
>JAJCXQ010000768.1 GCA_029263355.1 Acidobacteriota bacterium
CTTTACCACCCTGTGGGGCCTATTGATTCCCGCACTCTTTCTGTTCACCGGATGGTCGGCGCGTATCCGCGACCTGGCCACCCGCATCGGTCGCAAGTGGTTCTTCGTGATCGCGATCTACTTGGCAATCTTCAACGTCCTCACCTTCTTGATCAACTTGCCGGTGGGTTACTTTCAAGGCTTCGTGCGGCAGCATGCTTACGACCTGTCGAATCAAACCTTGGGCAAGTGGCTCGGCGACGGTGGCAAGGGTTTGATGGTGTCGATCATCGCCTCGATGCTCGTCGTGTGGGTGCCCTATCTACTACTCAAGAAAAGCCCACGTCGCTGGTGGATCTACACCGCGATGGCGGCGGTGCCGTTCATGTTCTTCGCCAACCTGGTGGGCCCGATCTGGGTCGCGCCGTTGTTCAACGACTTCGGCCCGATGCAAGACCTACAGCTGGAACGTGACATCCTGGCTCTGGCGGAGCGCGCCGGCATCGAAGGTAGCCGAGTGTTCGAGGTCGACAAGAGTGTCGACACCAAGTCAGTCAATGCCTATGTGAGCGGATTTCTCAACACCAAACGCATCGTGCTCTGGGACACGATCATCGAACGCTTCGAGCGCGAGGAGCTACTCTTCGTGATGGGTCACGAAATGGGCCACTATGCCCTCAAGCACGTCATCAAGTTCATCGCGCTGATGTCGGTGCTGATTCTCTTCGCGTTGTTTGTAATCTACCGAGTCTCGGATGGTCTGCTCGCCCGTCATGGTGACCGGTTCGGTTTCCATGAACTGTCCGACATCGCTTCGTTCCCTTTGTTGATTCTGCTCGCCAACCTCATCTTCTTCGTTTTGACACCGGTGGTGACCAGCTTTTCGCGCGCCAACGAGCATGAGGCGGATCGCTTCGGTCTCGAACTGGTGCGAGACAATCATTCCGCCGCCACCGCCTTCGTCAAACTACAGCAGCAGAACCTCGGCAACCCCCGGCCCGGCCTGGTCTACAAGCTGTGGCGATCTTTCCACCCCACCCTCGGCGACCGCATCGATTTCAGCAATACCTACCGCCCCTGGGAAACCGGCGAGCCTCTGAAATACGAGCACTTGGTTGACCAGGAGAAATAAAGTCCCGTCAGGCGGAGGCAAACTCGCCAGGGCTGGACTGAATCTAGGCTAGCCGCCGGTGGCGATCACCCAACAGCCGTCGTGGCCCCGCTGAGTCAGCTCCTGGCACAACGCTTTGGCCTGGGACACCGAGGCATACTCACCGATCTGTACTCGATGCCACACCCCACGCTCACCGAGCTTGGTACGAATGACTCGCGCCGCGAGATCACCGAGCAACTCCGGGTGCGCACCTCGTAAATCTCTCAACACGCCCTCCGCTGCCGCCCGATCACGACGCGACGCAACCTGCGCACGATGGACCTTGCTGGCTACACCAGCCTGTGCCCCCCCGCTTGCGACCACAGGCTGACTGGCGGGAGGCGGCATGGGCGGTTTCGCGTCGGAGACGGCTGTTGGGCGTGCTGCCTGCTTCACCTCTACAGCAGCCGGCGCTACAACAGCCGGTGCCGGTGATGCCTCGGTCGCCATCTCGTCGGCTTCCGGGGTCTGAGTCTGGGCCTGCGCCAGACGTTGGCTTTTCTCGATACGATCAACCAGATCTCGGTGGATCTCGAGAGTGTTCTGGCAGAGCTCGGAGCGTTCACGACCTTGGCACTGTGCATCGATCGTCGACTTTGCCATGTCGGCTTCCCTTCGGGCGGCATCGAGACGCCCCTGCTTTTCATGCAAACTCGCGAGATTGACTAGGCCGATCGCCACCGAAACGTGGCCGGCGCCGAACGTCTTCTCTTCGATCGCCATCGCTCGTTTGTAGAGCTCTTCGGCTTCAGCGTATCGTCCCTGGTCACTGAAAAGCACTGCCAAGTTGTTGCCGCGCAGAGCCACCGTCGGATGATCGGGACCAAGATTCGACTCGACCAGCTCCAAGGCGCGCTTGAAGTAGGTCTCGGCTTCAGCCAGACGATCCATTTGGCGATAGGTCGCCGCGAGCTGACTGTTGAGCTCGGACAGAGCGATCGGATCCGGTTTTCCCTGCTCACGGATGCTGAGATTGCGTTGAAACAACGCAATCGCTTCCTCGAAACGGCCTTGACGAGAATAAAGGCTGCCCAATTCGTGTAGAACAAAGGCTAGGTCGGGATGATCCGGCGCCAGGACCCGCTCACGGATCTCGCGGGCTCGTAGGTAGTGAGGTTCAGCCTCTTCCAGTCGTCCCTGGCCAGCGCACAACGCCCCGAGATTGTTGGCGATGGTCGCGACCTCAGCTTCGGCCAGGTTCGTCGCGTCCGCCACCGTCAGCGCACGCCGGTAGAAGTCCTCAGCCTCCGGCAAACGATTTCGCAACTGACTGACGAGGCCCAACTCCGCCAGCATTCGGGCAAGTCCGGGATCATCACCCTCCTCACCTTCCTGAATCTTCAAAGCGCGACGATACAGCGTATCCGCGTCTTCCAGGCTCCCACGCCCGGCAGCGATCGCCGCCAGTCCGCGGAGACTCGGTATCAGCGATGGATCCTGCCCGGAGTCGTGGTGGTCGGCGATATCCAACGTCCGCTGGTAGAGCGGTTCGGCAGCGTCAGTCGCACCCACGGCATGATGCTGGACCGCCAACTCACTGATGAGGTAAACCAGCGTCCAGGAATCTTCCCCCAGTTGCTTCCCAACCTCCAGGGCGAGTCGCTCGTAGAGCGGAATCGCCTCAGCATGTCGGCCGGTCCTGCCCAACTCCCGCGCTTCTCGCAGCAGGTCTTTGGCGTCCGTTTGGGCCCAAGCTACAGGTGCAAGGCAGAGGGCGGCGAGGCAGCAGCAGTCGATCCACAGTCGTAACCGAATAACTTCTTAACCTCGCATTTCTTCTTTCAACCAACCCCGCGCCCGCTTCCAGTCGCGCTGCACCGTACGCACGGAGACCTTCAACGCTTCGGCCGTCTCCTCTTCCGTCAAGCCAGCGAAGAATCGACATTCGACGATTCGCGCCATACGCTCGTCGAGCTCGGTGAGGCGCTGCAAAGCTTGATCGAGGGCCAAGAGCCAATCCGCTTGCTCCTCGATGGCGATCCGGGCCTCGTCAAGAGGAGTGTGAGCCTGGCCACCGCCACGCTTGGCGGCGAGTCGCTGGCGAGCGTAGTCGACGATGATCTGACGCATCGCCCGGGCTGATATCGCGAAGAAGTGTGATCGATCCTCCCACGAGGCCTGGGATTGGTCCACCATCTTGAGGTAAACCTCGTGGACCAGGCCGGTGGTATCGAGGGTCGCACCACGTTTACCGCGACGCAGCTGGTGCCTCGCGATGCGATGGAGGTCATCGTAGACCATCGGCATCAGCTCGTCGAAAGCGCCGTCTTCGCCGCGACCGTGGGCACGCAGCAAGTGGGTGATGTCGTTTTTACCTTGCACGCGGGTCACTCGAGGCTCGGAATTTCGTCTGATCTTACCACCGTGGTCTGTTGATCAGAGCAAGCTGAGCTGCCCACTTTCTCCCGGCCAATTGGGCATGTCTCCAACATCCGCCACTGCCTTCAACTGGCTGTGAAAGTCACGTGCGAAGGGCGGAGCATAGGTGTTGTCTGGACAGTGGATGAACATATAGGGAGTACGCCCTGCGCTCAACCAGTTACGAAGAACCTCGCTCCAGGTTTCGACCCAAGGTTGATTGACCGACATATCAGGATGGCCGATCAGGCGCACTATCGGATGCTCGCCGAGGGCAACTACTTCGACGGGTAAGTCTGGCTTGCGATGCCTGGCGGCCAACACCCCGGGATGCTGATCATCACCACTTCGTAACGGGCGCGTATCCATGATCACGCGCTCGCACCCTTGCTGTTCGAGTAATCCTTCGATGCGTCGAGCGTCGTCGGGAGTGGCGTAGAACGCCGGATGCCGCAGCTCGACCGCGTAGTGGAAACGACCGGGTAGCTGGCCGAGGTAGTGATCGAGGAGCCAAGCGCGCTCCGGGCCGAACGCAGGCGGCAGCTGGAGCATGAATGGTCCGAGGCGGTCAGCGAGCGGGGCCATGCGTGCCAAGAACTCTTCGGTCTCGAACTCTGCCTGACGTAACAGCTTGTGGTGGGTAATGGTCTGAGGGAACTTGAAACAAAATTTGAAGTCCTCCGACGTGGCCGCTTTCCAGCGATCCACGGTCTCGGCGATGGGCAGGCTGTAGAAGGTCGTGTTGCCCTCGACCGTGTTGAATACACTCGAGTATTCCCGCAGAAAGTTCCCTGGCCGGGTGCCACGAGGGTACAGATTACCTACCCACTCTTTGAAGCCCCAGGCCGGACAGCCCAGGTAGTAGCCATGAATCGCCATGGCCGAAGCCTATCCTCTCGACGCCGATTCCGTCTAAGACCGGCACAAGAGAAACCCGAGGACTGCCGACAACCGTGTTTCAGCAGCCGTTCCAATCAGCTTGCTTCGCGCAGTGGCACGCTACCCTCGGTCTCGCCGAACTCGCCAACGTCGCGGTGCTCGTGAAGCACAACTCCGCGTTGATCCGCGAACACGTTGCCGAGCTCCCGAAGCTGATCCAGGATCGGGAGGAAGCGATACCCTGTCGAGGTCAAGGCGTATTCGATCGGAGGCGGAAACACATCGAACTCCTGGCGCTCGACCAGGCCGTCCTTTTCGAGTTCACGCAGTTGTTTGGTGAGCATTCGCCGAGTGGCTAGCGGGACACGCCGCCGGATCTCCTCGAGACCCAGGCAGCCGTTCCTCAAGTGATTGAGAATCAACGGCTTCCATTTGCCATTGATCTGATCAACAGCAACTTCGATGGGGCAATAATAGATCTTGTTGGTCGCCTCAGCCATCGCTTCTCTTTTGCTGGGTCATACCGTAACCTAAACCTAATGACAGGGTGTTGCAGACTGAGCCTCACCGAAGAATCAATGTCGCGCTCCTGCCCTGGCGACACGTCCCTTGCCGGCTCAACTCGATCAGACCAAACTTGCCTTGCAATTCCCATTACGGAAAGCTTGAACAGACCCTATCAAACCCGCCTCTCCTATCACCCGATCCCGAGGATCGCTGACAACTCACTGAATAAAGATCACACTACTGATCGCTACAGAACGACCTCACAACGGACACCTAACCCATGTCGTTTTCGACCAGCGATCGATTCTTGATCCCCATGACGGAAGGCTCCGCCGTCGACCGCGGCTGGACCGCTGCCACCGACTTCAAACCGGTCGCGATCACTTGGCATTGGAGCGGAACCGGAACCCTGGCGGAGTGCAGCCGGCTACTCGGAGGCCGCGAGCCGCTCAGGAAAGGCTTCGCTTCGGCGCACTATGGAGTGGGACGAAGCTACCGCGAGGGAATCGATCGTTATGTTGCCATCGACAACCGCAGCTGGCACGCAGGCAAGAACCAGACGGTAAGGTGGGACGGTGGCCTGTGTCGAGATATTTCTGACAAGGGTCATCGCACATCGATCGGAATCGAGACTATCAACCTTGGATACGCCCAACCCGGATTGCCTGCTGAGCCGGGCTGGTCGCGAGCCGACAGTCCCCATGGGCGGTGGCAGATGCGGATCCAGCCATGGACCGAAGAACAGATCCAGATGATGATCGCTCTCGGTCGTGAGATTGTTTCCCGTTGGCCCCACATCGAGCCACGCGATCATCACGGCCATCACGACCTGTGCCCCGGCTACAAGGTTGATCCGGTCGGCTTCCCATTTGCCCGGGTGCTGCGAGGCATCTACGATGACCCCGGTATCCCCGATGTCTGGACTCCCTATTGGACCGCACGGCAGCGACGGACAGCTCTCTGCAAGTTGGGCTTCGACCTCGGAGACGGTGGACTCTGGGATGCTGCCTGCGATCGTGCGCTACGCAGCCTACAAGCCTCTGAAGGGCTGGTCGTCAATGGTAACTGGTCCACCTTCGTCGGCTGGAAGATTCACCGGGTCGTAGGCTAGCTAGCTAAGCTAGCCTGTCAAGCCAAGTCGATAGGAAAACTGATCACTTGTCGTAGATCAGAGACGCCAGCGCTCAGCTGCAAGAGTCGATCGACGCCGAGTGCGACGCCGGCACAATCCGGCAACCCAGCGTCGAGCGCTGCCAACAACCGCTCGTCGATCGGCACCGCGTCCAGGTCGCTTGCCTGTCGTTGCTCCAGGTCGGCCTCGAAACGACGTCGCTGCTCTGCACCATCGGCCAACTCGTGGAAGCCGTTAGCGAGCTCGACGCCTTCGACATAAACCTCGAATCGCTCTGCCACGGCGCAACCGCGCCCCTCCTTCGCGTCCTGGTCTGACCGCACTCGGGCCAATGCGGCTTGAGACGCTGGATAGTCATAAACGAACGTCGGGCGGCCGCGACCAAGATCCGACTCGAGGGTGTGGCTCATCAGCAGGTGCAGCCAGCCATCGCGATCGTCGGGGCCTTGGCCGGCGAGATCGATACCAGCTCGCAAGGCCGTACTCTGAAGCTCAAGCACCGACGCATGATGGGGATCGAGGCCCAATCCACGCTCGAAGACTTGCTGGTAGGTCAAGCGCTCAGCCGACCGAGCCTCGAGCACAACGGCCAGAAGCTCGTCCATTTCGTCCATCAGTCGATGGTGATCGAACCCCGGCCGATACCATTCCAACATCGTGAACTCGGGGTTGTGAGCCGGGCCAGCTTCGTTATCTCGAAAGGCCTTACAAACCTGGTAGATCGGCCCGCTGCCGGCAGCCAGCAGCCGCTTCATGGCGAACTCCGGCGAGGTTTGCAGATACAGACGCCGAGTACCACCGGGAACCTCGACACGGCAACTCAGGCTCGCCAAATGAATGTCAGTCACGGTGGCGGATGCCAACAGCGGTGTTTCCACCTCGAGCACGTCGCGAGCAGCAAAAAATTGCCGCAACTGAGCGAGCAGCTTGGCTCGCTGCAACAGCAAGCGGCGGCTCGTGGAGGGCCGCCAGTGCCGCCCGTCTCTACTCCTTGGCCCGTGATACATACTCGCCGGAGCGGGTATCGATCTTGAGCAGCTCCCCTTCCTGGATGAAAAGCGGAACGCGGATCACGGTGCCGGTCTCGAGAGTCGCCGGCTTGTTGCCACCCGACGATGTGTCGCCCTTGAGGCCCGGATCCGTCTCGGTGACCTGCAGCGTGACAAACATCGGCACGACAACAGAAATCGGTTGCCCGTTCCACAGCGTGACGTCACACATGTCCTCTTCTTTGAGCCACTTGACCGCATCGCCCATCGCCGCGGCATTGGCCTCGTGCTGCTCATAGGTATCTGTCACCATGAAGTGCCACGACTCGCCGTCGGTGTAGAGGTATTGCATCGCCGCTTCGTGGACGTCGGCGGCCTCGATCGACTCGCCCGACTTGAAGGTCTTCTCCATCACCCTGCCATTGAGCAGATTACGCAGCTTGACGCGACTGAAGGCCTGCCCTTTGCCGGGTTTGACGAATTGATTCTCGATAATGGAACAGGGGTCGTTGTCGAGAATCACCTTGAGTCCGGACTTGAACTGGCTGGTGGTATAGGTTGCCATAAATTCCTCACTGAGCTGACTTCGAATGTCCTCGGGGCCTGACTTGATCGCGCTTCCCCGAAGGGAGTAACTTCTCCGGATGATATCCCGAACCCCATCTCTACAGCCAACCCCGGCGTCGGGTCCTCGGTCCTCCGACCTCGCGCTGCCATCTGAAGGCGCCGCCCCTTGGCAACGCAGCCTTGCGCAGGCCGTCAGATCCACCGGCGAGCTCCTCGACCTATTGGGGCTCGATCCGCAGATGCTCGAAGGCGCCGCGCCAGCTCAACGCGACTTCCCACTTCGAGTGCCTCATTCTTTTGTCCGTCGGATGCGCGGTGGGGACCCCAAAGACCCCCTACTGCTCCAAGTCTTGCCGACGTCACAAGAGCTCGACGCGAATCCAGGATACTCGGCTGATCCACTAGGCGAAAGTGATGCAACCGCCGTCCCCGGCTTGTTGCACAAATACCGCGGGCGTGCCTTGCTGATGGTGACCGGCGCCTGCGCCATCCACTGTCGCTATTGTTTCCGTCGCCATTTTCCGTATGCCGACCACAACTCTGGCGGTGACACCTGGGACCAGGCGTTGAGCTACATTGCAGCGGACTCAACCCTGACAGAGATCATCCTGAGTGGTGGTGATCCGCTGTCAGTCTCGGATCGTAAGCTTGCTCGGCTAGCATCAGCTCTCGCATCGATTCCTCATCTGCGCCGCCTCCGCATCCACACTCGGCTGCCGATCGCGCTCCCCGAGAGGGTCGACGACAACCTTCTGCAGTGGTTGACAGCTTCGAGACTACAGCCGGTTGTGGTGATCCACACCAACCATCCTCGAGAAATCGACCGCGACGTACGTCTCGCCATCGCTCGCCTGCGAGATGCCAGCATCCCGGTACTCAACCAAACCGTCCTACTCGCTGGTATCAATGATGACGTGCCGACGCTCCGGGAACTGAGCGAAACTTTGTTCGAGGCCGGAGTCCACCCCTACTACCTGCACTTGATGGATCGAGTCGATGGCGCCGCACACTTCGAGGTCGACGAGTCCTTCGCACAAGACCTAGTCTGGCAGCTGATGTCAGAGCTACCGGGTTACCTGGTACCCAAATTAGTTCGTGAAGTCGCGGGCACGCCAGCCAAACTACCCATTCCACCGCTCAGATCTTTGGATCGTGTCCTGGAATAGTGATTCGAGACCGTCGAGGTCGCGCTGGTGGAGCGAGCACAGGCGAGTATGTCTGAGCAGAACACCAGTAGCTATCCACTAAGCATTGTAAACAATGAGGTTGGAGAGCTCGAAGCTGCCAAGGCGCGTTACGCAGCGCTGCGCGCAGCCCAGCAGCGCGACCGGCAATGCCAGCTACGAAGCCGACGTGGTCATCTGTCGAGCTTTGGCGGTGTACGGCGACTTCGGGTGATCGTCGAGAATCCGCTGGTAGGCCTCGAGCGCGGCATCCTTCTCATTGAGCACGTCCAAGGTTTTCGCCAGCTCAAACAGAATGACGTCCTCCGGCAACTTCTTGTTCGCGCTGTCCAGCTCTTTTTGCAACTCGTTGGCAAGCTCCTGGGCGCGTCCACTCTCGCGATCGAGCTGGATCAGATTCAGGCGTACCGACAGGGCCAAGATATGATCCGAATGCTCGGCAAGGAATCCTTCCCAAATCGTGCGGGCAGCGTCCTTGTCGCCTTCAGCAGCGGCAATATCGGCGAGATACAGACTCGCGACGTCACCGGCGATGTTGGCACCAACTTTGTTCTGGACGTTCTCGAAAGCACCTTTGGCCTTGGCTCTGCGCTCTTCATCGCTGGCGAAGCTCAACTCGTCGTCAGCCTCTGAATCCTCGCCATCTTTTGGCGCCTCGGCATCTTCGACAATCGGTGCTGTGACGATTTTCATCGCCTCTGCGAGCTCTTCGTTGGCTTGATCGCTCCGCCGATCGAGAAATGCGAACAGACCGGTCAAGGCCAGCACCAACACCGCGAGCCCGGCAATGGTGCCGACAATGATATTTGGGCGCTTCTGCAGGACGTCAAAGACCTGCAGCAAATAGCCCCGGAATTCGTCTTCTCGGATATCCTGCTTGATCTCTTTACGCGTGAGTCGCTGGCTCATTACCTCTGATCTCCAAAAAGACGTCGAGCGAACAGGGTCGCAGTAAACCCCTGCCGCAAGACCTTCGGTGTCTCGATGATTGGTGCGACTGGGAGGATTCGAACCCCCGACCTAGAGTTTAGGAAACTCCCGCTCTATCCTACTGAGCTACAGCCGCGGGA
>JAJCXQ010000769.1 GCA_029263355.1 Acidobacteriota bacterium
GAAACAGACCGATACGGGCTTGCTGGTCGAGGGTCGTCGAGTTGTTGAGAGCGACGGTGGTGCTGATGCCATCCGTGTTCGCGATCTTAAAGGCAGTGCGGACAGCGCCCTCCGGGTCTGGGACAATCGACAGGCCTGGGGGGTCTGGAGGCGCCATGGTTTTCCACTGCTCGCCAGTGCCCTCAAAGATGGCGAGGGCCTGATACTGACCGTAGACAGACTCGGCGGCGGCCAAGTCGCGGGCGATTGTCTGCACTCCGTCGACGGCAGTCGGTCCGATGAAGAATAGGAACGTCGTCGTCGCGGGGGCTTGCGGCCGCAAGGACACGATGCGGTCGTCAAGAGTGCGGACCGGTTCCTGCCAGGGGTTAGGATCACCCCACGCTAGGCCGGTGGCCATCTGTTCTCGGGCACGTTGGACCGAGTGCAGCGCATAACGGCCTAAAAAGGCCAGAACCAAGAGATTGAGGACCACAACGGCGATCAAGAATGTCCTTTTCTTCGTTGTGTCGCTCGGTTTGGCCATGGGATTCCTCGCCGTTGTTGAATCCTGTTCTCAGGGCGCAGCCAACGCCCCGGGAGCTCGCGTGGGGTGGGAGTCGGGGTTGGGTGGTTTCGGGTGTTGGGCGGGCCTCGTTCGCAAGATCAAGGCCAGCGCCAGGGCCAGTAGGAGTGCATCCTGAATCAGCAAACCGATCCCCAGGCTCCGGCTTTGGAGAAAGACAAAACAACCGCAATCCACCACCAACCCGCGACCCAAAGCGAGGGCGACGAGGCCGAGAAAAAAGATCAAGGTCAGCGCCGAGGAGTAGGCGCCGATACGCCTCAGGCCTGGCAACCCGAGGGTCACCGCGATCGTGATTTCTAAGCTGACAAGAATAATGGACAGCAGCGGGATGAGGTCAGGAGGGAAGAGCTCGTAGCCGCGGACAACCCGCATGAAGTCCGTGAAGTTGACAAGCTTGGCGATCGCCGCGGAGGCGAAGACCACAGCCAAGAACCAAGCGATCATCGGGTTGATCCAGGCCTGCAGTCTCGATTGGCTTCGCCCGAGCATAAGCATTCCCATGATGCGCTCCTGATTGGCGAACGAGCTGTACCAGCCACCAGACGAGTTGCGCACGCATTTGCGTTGAGGGAACCCGTGTGTGACAGATAATTAGAATAGAATAGGGCGGGCGGAAATGTCAAGGCTTTGGAACTATTTTTTCGAAGCTTCTGCGTAACGCTTGACCCTGGTAGCCTTGCTCCGTTCGCGGCCCGGTCAGGATTGCTTATCCCGTCAGGGCGTCTGCGAAGTCATGCCAAACCGTTGATCAACATAAGCTTGTGGCGATAATGAGTCTCCCCGTTGACCATCGGGGAATGACCATCGGGGAATAGAGTCATTCGATGCTGATCGTCGACACTGCGCTACGCCAACGCGCCACCGTCTTCTTCATGATGGTGGCGATGGTGTTGTTGGGCCTGATCGCATACTCGACGCTGCCGCGTGAGAAGTTTCCCGACATCGACATCCCGCTGATCCTGGTGTTCGTGCAGTATCCGGGCGCCTCGCCGGAGGAGATCGAAAGCCAAATCGTGCAGCCGCTGGAGCGCGAGCTCACCGGTCTCGCTGGCCTGGACAAATTGACCTCGGAATCCCGTGAGAGCATTGCGGTCGTGACCACCGAGTTCGCCACCGGTACCGACATCGACACCGCGTTGCAGAAAGTTCGCGACCGAGTCGAGCAGGCAGAGATCGACTTCCCAGACGATGCCGAAGAACCGGTGCTCAACGAAGTGAGCTTCTCCGAGTTCCCGATCCTGCAGGTCCATCTCTCCGGTGACGTCGGCCCGGTAGTGTTGAAGCAGTTGGCGGAGAACCTTCAAGACGAGGTCGAGACCGTCTCCGGGGTGCTGCGGGCGACCCTCATCGGTGGCCGCGAACGAGAGGTGAAGATCGATGTCGATCCTGAACGCTTGCGGCTATATGGGCTATCGCTCGATGACGTCGCCGATGCGGTCGGCGACGAGAACGTCTCGATCCCATCCGGCGACATGGATCTCGGAGATGTCACCTATGCGGTGCGGGTGCCGGGCGAGGTTGACGACCCGTTGGCGGTCGCAGATTTTGTGATCTCGGCTACTGGCGGTCGGCCAATTTTCGTGCGTGATGTCGCTGAGGTCACTTTCGGCTTTGAAGATCGCACATCGTTCGCCCGCATTAATGGCCGTGAATCGGTCTCGGTGGGGGTTCAGAAGCGAGTCGGCGCCAACATCATCGAAGTGGCGGACGAGGTCAAGACGATCGTCCGTCGGCTCGAGATGACGTGGCCGTCGGGAGTCAGCGCGGAGTTCCTAGGAGACATGTCGAAGGAAACTCGGCAGCAGGTGCGGGACCTCGAGAACAGCATTCTGTCGGGGCTGGTGTTGGTCATTCTCGTGCTGATGTTCGCTCTCGGCTTACGCAACGCGCTGTTTGTCGGGATGTCGATTCCGTTCTCGATGCTCCTCGCCTTCATCGTTATTCAGTTGTCGGGTGTGACCCTCAACATGATCGTGTTGTTCGCGTTGGTGCTCGCCGTCGGCATGCTGGTGGACAACGCGGTGGTAGTGATCGAGAACATCTACCGTCACATGCAGGAAGGGCTGAGTCGGTTGCAGGCCGCCAGCCGGGCCACCGACGAAGTCGGCTCCGCGATCATGGTCTCGACCTTCACGACATTGGGGGCCTTCGCACCGATGTTCTCGTGGCCGGGAGTGATCGGCGACTTCATGAAGTACCTGCCGTGGACGGTGTCGATCGCTTTGCTCGCTTCGTTGACGGTGGCCTTCACGATCAACCCGGTCATTTGTTCAGTGTTCATGCGGGTGGCGCCGGAGCAGGCGACGGAGACTCGGCGGGACCGTTGGGGTGAACGCTTCGTGGCGGGTTACCAACGGCTCCTGGAGTGGAGCCTCGACCATCGCTGGACGATGGTCACCTTGACGGTGGTGGTCTTCGCGGTGGTGGTGGTCGCTTTTGCGTCGTTCTCGACCGGTATCGAACTGCTGCCCGAGGAAGAGCCGAATCAGATCTTCGTCGACGTCGACTTGGCGCCGGGGTCACGGCTCGAGAAAACCGATGCGGTCGTGCGTGAGTTGGAGAGTCGGCTGCAAGGTATGGCCGACGTGCGCGTGCTCGCTACCGGGGTTGGGGAAGGCAGTCGCGACGACGGCTTCAGCGCCTCCGGTGATCCCCACTTGGCACGACTGAGTCTCGATCTGGTGCCGCGCAAAGAGCGGCAGCGCAACTCCTTCGCCACCTTGGACGAGGTGCGTCGCATCACCGCCGGTATCCCCGGCATTACCGTCGACGTCGATCAGCCCGACGACGGGCCACCGGTTGGCGCCGCGCTCGAGATCGAGATTACCGGTGATAACTTCGAGACATTGGGTGAGATCGCCACACGGGTGCGACGCGAAGTCGACGGCATTCCTGGTCTGGTCTCCCTCGATGATGATTTTGATCTGTCGCGACCGGAAATAGTGGTGACCGTCGACCGGGTCGAGGCGGCGC